>JBBISK010000001.1:0-49900 GCA_037441295.1 Candidatus Aminicenantota bacterium
GCACCTGGAGGACCTCCGGAAGCGGCTGTTCTATTCCGCGCTGGCCCTCCTCGTGGCCTTCGTCCCCGGATGGATCTTCGCAAAGCAGCTTTTCGACATCCTGGCCCGGCCCGTAACGAAGTTCCTCCCCGCCGGGGAAAAGCTCGCCTACACCCACCTCATCGACCCCTTCATGCTCTATCTGAAGACCGGGTTTCTGGCGGCCGCTTTTGTCGCCTCCCCGTTCATCTTCCTTCAGCTCTGGTATTTCATCGCCCCGGGCCTCTATCAGAAAGAAAGGAAGTACGTCGTTCCCTTCGTCATCATGACGACCCTGTTCTTCGCGGCCGGGGCGGCCTTCGGGTATTTCGTCGTCTTTCCTTTCGCCTGTCAGTTCTTCCTTCAGCTCGGCGGAAACTTCCGGCCCGTCATCACCGTCGACCAGTACTTCGGTTTCGCCCTGAAGATGCTCCTGAGCATCGCCGCGACGTTCGAGACGCCGACGCTCATCTTCTTCCTGTCCAAGATGGGCATCGTCACCGCCCAGTGGATGATCAAGCACTTCAAGTACGCCGTGCTCGTTATCTTCATCATCGCCGCCGTCATCACCCCGACGCCCGACTGGGTCAACCAAAGCATCGTGGCCATCCCGATGATCGCCCTCTACGGCCTCAGTATCCTCATCGCGCTCGTCGTCGGACGCGGCAAGGCAAAGGCCAAGGCCTCCGAGGAGACGCCGGCCGGATAGATGAGCGGCCAAGCGGAGGCCGTCCGCCCCGGGACTTGGAGGTGGACGCGGTCGAGGGGACGAGGGAGACTCGTGAAAGGACGGTTCTGACGCCATGGACGGACGCCTGATCATCCGGAACGAACGCGTCGGGACGGCCGAGAAGCTCGTCTCCGAGAATCCCGCGACACTCGAACCCGTCGGCGAAGTGAGCCTGGCCTCCGAAGACCTGTGTGAACGGGCCATCCAGGCGGCGAAAGAGGCCTTCCCCCTCTGGCGGGACCTCCCGTCGAAGAAGAAGGGAGAGATCTTCAAGCGGGCCGAGGGGATACTGGCCCGCCGCGCCGAGGAAGCCGGGCGGCTCATCGCCATGGAGAAGGGCTCGCCCTACCCGGAGTCGCTGGCCGTCGAGGTCTTCGGCTCCCTCCAGGCCTTAAGCTACTACGCCGAGAACCAGGAGCGGCTCCTCCAGCCCCACCGGACCCGCCACCACGTGCCGCTGTTCTACAACAAGAAGAGCTTCTTCCACTATCATCCGCTCGGCCCGACCCTGGTCATCTCCCCCTGGAACTTCCCCCTCCTCATCCCCGTGAGCGACGTCATCAGCGCCCTGACCGCGGGCAACACCGTGGTCCTCCGGCCCTCGACGACGACGCCGCTCATCGCCCTCCTCCTCGGGGAGATCTTCCTCGAGGCCGGCCTGCCCGCGGGGGTCCTCAACGTCGTCGTCTGCCGCGTGCCCCAGGCCGAGGCCATGATCGTCCACCCCGACGTCCAGACCGTCATGTTCACGGGCAGCGTCGGCATCGGTCGGAGGATCATGGAGCTATGCAGCCGCAACCTGACCAACGTGACCCTCGAGCTCGGCGGCAAGGACCCCATGATCGTCCTCGAGGACGCCGACCTCGAGCGCGCCGCCCGGGGAGCCGTCTGGGCATCCTACATGAACTGCGGTCAGAGCTGCGGCTCGGTCGAGCGGGTCTACGTGGCCAGGCCGCTTCTCGAGGAGTTCACGGCCCGGGTCGTCGACCTGACGCGCCAGGTCACGGTCGGCAACCCGCTGGACGACGGCGTCGGCATGGGACCCATGGCCAACGCCGGACAGCTCGAGGTCGTCATGGACCACATCGAGGACGCGCGGGCCAAGGGCGCCCGCATCCTCGCCGGCGGGAATA
This sequence comes from Candidatus Aminicenantota bacterium, assembly GCA_037441295.1. GTDB lineage: Bacteria > Acidobacteriota > Aminicenantia > Aminicenantales > Saccharicenantaceae > DATKJS01. The sequence goes on from JBBISK010000001.1 coordinate 1,882, forward strand.
GGATCAAGACGCTCCCGGGCTATTTCGTCGAGCCGACCGTCCTCGACCGCGTCGACCATACGATGAAGGTCATGGCCGAGGAGACGTTCGGACCGACCCTTCCCATCATGGCCTTCGACTCCCCGGAGGAGGCCGTGGCCCTGGCCAACGACAGCCGGTACGGACTGACGGCCTCGGTCTGGACGCGGAGCCGGAAGCGGGCGGAGTGGTTCGCCGACCGGCTCGAGGCGGGCTCGGTGACCGTCAACGACCACATGTACTCGTTCGTCGAACCACGGGCCATCTGGGGCGGCATCAAGCAGACCGGCATGGGCCGCTGCCACGGGCCCTTCGGGCTCCACGAGCTGGTCAACATCAAGTACATCAGCCATGACTACCTCGCGAAGAAGTCCCAGCCCTGGTGGTATCCCTATGACCGCAGCCTGGCGACCATGTTCGAGAAGGCCATCCCGCTCTTCCACGGCCCCTCGCTTGGGGTGAAGCTGCGCTCGGCGTGGGGCCTCCTGCCGAGCTGGGGCCGGGTCCGGTCGACCGGCTCGCTCCTGAACTACGTCAAGGGCCTGCCGCGGATCCTGAAAAAATGACCGTCAAGCCGAGGCTCATCGGACTGACCGGCACCAACGGCGCCGGCAAGGGGGAGGCGGCCGCCTTCTTCCGGGAGCGGGGCTACGCCTACGCGTCGCTGTCCGACATCCTCCGGGAGGAGCTCCGGGCCCGCGGCCTCGAGTCGGCGCGCGACAACTTGATCCGCATCGGCAACGAGCTGCGGCGCGCGTTCGGGCCGGACGTCCTGGCCCGGCGGACGATGGCCGGGGTGACCGGGCCGTCGGTCATCGACAGCATCCGGAACCTGCGCGAGGTTGCTTTCCTGAGGGCCCAAGCGGGGTTCATTCTCCTCGCCTTCGACGCTCCGCCCGAGGTCCGCTTCGCCCGCGTCCGGGCGCGCGGCAGGGACGAGTCGGCGGCGACGCTCGACGCGTTCCTGGCGAAGGAGGCGGAGGAGCGGGCCGGGGGCGAGGCCGCCCAGCAGATCGAAGCCTGCATGGCCGAGGCCGACGTCCTCATCTGGAACGACGGGACGATCGAAGACCTTCACCGCCAGCTGGAGAAACTCCTATGAGCCCGACACGGACATCCAAGGACCTGTACTATCTGGGCATCGCCCGCGAGGTCGCGACGCGGAGCACCTGCTTCCGCCGAGCCATCGGGGCCATCATCGTCCGGGACGACCAGATCATTTCGACGGGGTATGTCGGGGCGCCCCGCAAGACCAAGGACAGCCTGGAACACGGCTTCTGCCTTCGCGACAAGCTCGGCATCCCCCACGGCCAGCGCTACGAGCTCTGCCGGAGCGTCCACGCCGAGCAGAACGCCATCATCAACGCCGCCCGGGCCGGCGTCAGCCTCCTCGGCGGGGACATGTACATCTACGGCAGCGCGCCCGGGGCGGACAAGCCCATCGACGCCTTCCCCTGCTTCATCTGCAAGAAGATGATCATCAACTCCGGCCTCGACCGGATCGTCTGCTCGACCGAGGACGGCGCGACGCGCGTCTTCCGCATCGACGAGTGGATCCGCGACTGGCAGGAGCGCGACATCGTCGACGACGAGCACCAGTACGGAAAGAAGCCATGACCGTCCGCAAGGCGGCGGGGGCTCGCCCCCTCGCCCCTCCGGCGTTCTTCCTCGTTCTACTGACGGCCTTGCTCTTTCTTTCCGCTGGCCGCTCTGAGCCTTGCTGCGGTCCCGGGCCGCGCCCAGCCGTCCCGGCGATGGGCCGGGAGGACGGGAGCGGGATCCTGAGTCTCCTCGGCCTGGAGCCGTCGGCGGAATCGGTCGACTACGTCAAGAACAAGACCCAGTTCCAGCTCCACACGCTGCTCACGGAGCAGCGTCACCCGAAGACCTGGGACCTCGGCGAGCGGGTCCGCAATGACACGCTCGAGGGGCTTCGGATGCTCTCATCCGTGGACGACGACATCCGGGCGAAGCTCGAGACGATGGCCGCCGACGCGGGCGTGCTCGAGACGCTCGACGCGGCGGCCGCCGCGGTCGAGACGGCGCTCCTGGCGAAAAGGAAGGTCTATATCTACGGCTGCGGCGCGACGGGGCGGCTGGCCAAGCAGATGGAGAGCGCCTTCTGGCGGCCGTTCTGGAGGAAGGTCCGGGCGGACGGCGAGGCCTGGCCGAAGCTCACGGGGCGTCTGTCCGCGGCCGTCGAGGACGAGCTCATCGGGGAGATGACGGGCGCCGACCGCGCCCTCATCAGCTCTCTCGAGGGCTTCGAGGACCTTCAGCTCATCGGCCGCCTCCAGCTCCGAGACCGGGGCGTCGGCAGGGGCGACGTCGTCATCTGTGTCACCGAGGGCGGCGAGACATCGTCGGTCATCGGCACGATCCTCGCGGCGCACGACCAGTGGACGGCCAAGCCGGGCTACGACCCGGCGGTCAGCCGGAAGAACCTCTATTTCGTCTATAACAACCCGGACGAACGACTGAGGCCGTTCGAGCGGAGCCGCAAGGTCCTGGAGGAGCCGGGCATCACCAAGATCAACCTGACGACCGGGCCGCAGGCGATCACCGGCTCGACGCGGATGCAGGCGACGACGATCGAGACGTACGTTGTCGGCACCGTCCTCGAGGCGGCCGTCGGGCGGACGCTCGGCCGGTTCCTGGCGCCGCGGGAGATGCGGCGGCTGGGGTTCGAGCCGGTGTTCAAGACGGCGGCGCGGCTCCGCGAGTTCGGCGGCGTCCTCGAGGCGGCGCGCGAGTCGCTCCCGGCGCTCTCCCGGCTGACCGATATCGAGGCGGGGACCTACGGCGGAGGCCATTTCTCGACATATTTCGCGGCCAGGGGCCTGATCACTGTCTTCATCGACAGCACCGAGCGGAGTCCGACCTTCCGGCTCTTCCCGCTCGATACGGTCCGGGAGCCGGCGCGGAAATGCTGGATCGAGGTGTGGACCGGGGCGGCGACGCTCGGCGAGGCCTGGCGGGCGTTCCTGGGGCGGCCGTTCCGCGGCCTCGATGCGGCATTCTACCGGGTGCCGTTCGAAACGGGGATCGCAGACCCTTACCTGCGGCGGGCGGCCCTCGAGAGCCTGAAGAAGGCCGGGGACGACCAGCAGGACCTCTACGACTTCTCGATGTCGGCAACGAACGCCGGTGGACGCGGCCCCGGACCGGGCGACCTGGGCGTCATGGTCGCCTTCTCGCCTGAGGACGCGGAGTTCGGGCGCGCGGATTCGGCCTTCCGGAAGTTCATGGACCTCTGCGCGGGCGAGCGCGCGCGCCTGGCCGTGCTGCTCGTCACGGACGGCCGGACGGAGGGGACGGAAGGGGCCGTGGGCCGGGTCCGGCGGGGTTGGCGCGGACTGACGGAGTCGCTCATCGTCGTCCCTATTCGCATGGGGACGGCGGGCGATCCCTTCGGGTTGAAGCCGCAGGTCGCGGCCAAGATGATCCTCAACGCCCACTCGACCGCGGTCATGGCCAAGCTCGGCAAGGTCATCGGGAACACGATGACCAACGTCAGCCCGTCGAACCTCAAGCTTATCGGGCGCGCGACCTTCCTCATCCAGTCGCACGTGAACGACGTCCTTGGGCGGGCGGGCTGGACCGAAGCGCATGGCCGGCGGGCTCCGATAGCGTATGCCGAGGCCAACGCCGTCCTCTTCGACGCCATCGGCTGGCTCAAGGACAGGCAGAACGAGGCGGGCCAGACGGCCGAGGTCGCCTTCTCGATCATCCGGATCCTCGAATCGCTGAAGGAGGGCCGGGGTGTCGCGAGGGAGGGGGCGCTCCGGATCGTGCGGACCGTCGGCCTCAGCGCCTATCTTTCCGCCATCAAGTAAGACGGGGTCAGGTCTACTTTCTATTAGTTTTCTGAAAGAAAGTAGACCTGACCCCCCCTCTTCTAGCGAGAAATCAAGCGGGCTGACCGCGTCTTCTTCTTTGTCATCCGACAACTCAGCGGCTTAGGTCATAAAGACTCATGGCGAGGCCACTTCGGATCGAATATCCCGGTGCGTTCTACCATGTCCACGCGAGGGGAAATCAAAAGCAACCTATCTTCCTTTCGGACGAGGATCGTTTTTACTTTCTCAACTGCTTGCGTGCCGCTTATGAGAAGCTCGGGGCTGTCGTACACGCCTATTGCCTAATGGAGAACTATTACCATCTCCTGAACGAGACCCCTCATGGGAACCTCTCGAAGGTGATGCATCTCATCAACACCACATACTCCATTTACTTCAACAAGAAGCATGCGCGTTGCGGCCACCCCTTCCAGGGACGTTTCAGCGCGATTCTCGTTCAGGCCGATATCTATGCGCGCGAACTGGCCGCCTACGTGCATCTTAATCCCGTGCGTGCCGGCATTGTCGGGTCGCCCGAAGAATACGCCTGGTCCAATTATCGGGAGTACCTTCGTCCCGAATCGTCGCAACCTTGGACCAGGACCTCCTTCGTCCTTCGCCTTTTCGCCTCAGATTCCCTGCGGGCCAGCCACCTTTATGCCGATTTTGTCCAAAGGCGCGCCGGGCAATCCCTTCCCGACCTTCTTAAGGCAGCCGAATCTGCTGGGATTCTCGGTGAGGCGGCCTTCCTCGCGCGCATTTATAGCGCCTTCCCGGTTCGCCAATCTGATCCGATTCCCCGGGAAATCCCTCAACTTCGCAAACTCAAGTTCAGACCTCCGCTCCAGACCGTAGTGGCCGTTGCGGAACGCGTCCTCGGCCCGAAAAACGCCTTCGCCCGCAACGCCGCAATTTACGTTATCCACAAAAGAACAGATTACAGCCTCAGCGAGATTGCCGCTCATTTTAATATGAGCATTTCGGGCATCTCTGACGTCAGCCGAAAGATCCGCAGGGAACTGAACGGCAACGGCGTGCTCTCCAAAGCGATCGAAGAGATCGCCTTGTCAATCTTCCGTTAGCGGCCATACATGAAGGGGTCAGGTCTGCTCCTTTGCAGAAGAACTGATAGAAAGTAGACCTGACCCCTTCCTAATCAGGGCAAGGAGGGGTGGTCGAGAGTGTAGCAGGGCGCCGGGGCGGGCCGCGGCCGGCGCTTCGCCTTGGGCTTGGCCTGCGGGTAGACGTAGATCTCGCCGGCGTAGTTCCGCATCACAACCTGCTCGTCGTTGATGGACTGGACGTACTTCGGCAGAACCGGGATCTTGCCGCCCCCTCCAGGCGCGTCGATGCAGTAATACGGCACGGCCAGGCCGGACGTCCAACCCCGCAGCGCGTCCATGATCTCGATCCCCTTCTCGACCGTCGTCCGCAGGTGCTCCGTGCCGCTGACGTAATCGGCCTGGTAGATGTAGTACGGCCGGACGCGGACGGCGAGGAGCTTCTGCATCAGCCGCTTCATCGTCGCCGGGTCGTCGTTGACGCCCTTGAGCAGGACCGTCTGGTTGCCGAGCGGGATGCCGGCGTCGGCCAGCAGCCCGAGGGCCCGCGCCGCCTCGGGCGTAATCTCGTCGGGGTGGTTGAAGTGGACATTGACGTAGAGAGGGTGGTACTTGCGGAACATGGCCACGAGCTTCTCGGTGATCCGTTGCGGCAGGACACAGGGCACGCGCGTGCCGATCCGGATGATCTCGACGTGCGGGATGGCCCGCACGGCCTTCAAAATGTCCTCGAGCCGGCGGTCGCTCAACATGAGCGGGTCGCCGCCCGAGATGATGACGTCCCGGATCTCCGGGTGGTTCCGGATGTACTCGACCCCGGCCTCGATGTAGCGGGGGTGGATCTTCGACGGGTCGCCGACCTTCCGCTTCCGGGTGCAGAACCGGCAGTACGAGGCGCAGCTGTGCGAGACGAGGAACAGGGCCCGGTCGGGATAGCGGTGGACGATCCCCGGCACCGGGGAATCCTCGTCCTCGAGGAGCGGGTCCGCCTCGCCGGTGTGCTCCTTGAGCTCGGCCGGGTCGGGGACCATCTGGCGCCACATCGGGTCGCCCTTCTCCTTGATCAAACTGGCGTAGTGCGGAGTGATCTGGATCTTGAAGACGCGGGCGATCCGCTTGACCTCCTCCAGATCGAGTCCGAAGGTGCGGGCGATCTCCTCAGGTTTCCTGAGACTGCCCTGAAGCAAACGTTGCCAGTCGTCCATCTCCTCAAGACTCCTTGTCAGCGAATGGATTTCGCATAGATGACGCGATCGTCGCCCGGCTTGTAATAGTCGGGAATCCGGGCGACTTCCTTGTAACCCAGGTTGACGTAGAACTCCCGGGTCGCGTGGTACCGGGGCTGGGACGAGGTCTCGATGATGACCATCCGGCCGCGGCGCGTCCCGACCTCGGCTTCGAGCCACCGCACCAGCTCCTTACCGCGGCCCTTCCCCTGCTCCGACGGCGCGACGGCCATCCAGTAGAGGTCGTAGACGTCCTCGGCCATCGGCGTCGGCCCCCAGGTCAGGTAGCCCACGACGTCCTTCCGCTCGTTCTCGACGACGACGACCCGGTAGTCTGGCTGCTCCGGCACGCCGAGATAGATGTCGATGAGCTCCTCGGCCACGTCGACCTCGGCGGGAGTGAACATCCCCGTGGCCCGGACGAGGGCCAGCACGGGCTGCTTATCGGCCGGCTGCATTGGGCGGATCATTGACGTCCTTCCTCCGGGCGGCGTTCCGGAGCATCGTCTTCCAGAACTCGGCGTACTCGACGCCGGCGGCCTTGAGGGCCCGGGCGTAGCCGGCGTTGAGGCTGATGTCGGGGTTCGGGTTGACCTCGAGGATGAACAGGCGGCCCTTGGCGTCCATGCGGAAATCGACGCGGGCGTAGTCGCGGCAGCCCATCGTCCGGAAGGCGTCGACGGCCATGCCCTGAAGCCTGCCGCGCAGCTCGTCGTCGACCGGCGCCGGGCAGACCGGCGGAGTCTTTTGGTAGAGCGGATGGTCCTCGAACCACTTCGCCTCGTAGCTGCAGATCTTCGGGGCGCCCTTGGGCATCTGGGAGAAGTCGATCTCCGAAACGGGCAGGGGCACGATCGCCTCGTTCTCCATGACGGAGACATTGAACTCCCGGCCGTCGATGTAGGGCTCGACGAGGGCCGGCTGCCGGTAGTTGTCGAGGACGCGCCGGACCTGCCGGCGGAAGGCCTCCTCGTCGTGGACCACGGAGTCGGGGTAGATGCCGAGGCTGGCGTCCTCGTTGTTGGGCTTGACGATGATCGGGAACTTGAGGTCGGCGGGCTGGTCGGCCGCGAGCATGAGCTGAGCCTGGGCCGTGGGCAGGTTGCAGGATCTGAGGACGGCCTTGGCCTTGTGTTTGTCCTGGCAGATGGACAGGGTCTTCGAGTCGTTCCCGGTGAACGGCAGGCCGAGGAGCTCGAAGATGCCGGCGACGTTGGACTCCCACTGGGGCCGCCCGTAGTAGCCCTCGCAGAGGTTGACCAGGAGCTCGGGGGCTTCCTCCTTGACCCGGTTGAGGAAGTTGAAGAGGCTCCGCTGGAGCGGGATGAGGGTCGTCTTGAAGCCCAGGGACTTGACGGCCTCGCAGACCTGCTGGGCCATCTCGGCCACGGACTCCTCGGACAGGCGCTCGCCGGATGCCGTGGGCCGGGGCTCGAAGGCGTTGAAGACGATCCCGACGTGGGACGGAAGGGTCATGCTCGGGCTGCCTGGACCGCCGGCCTTTCGGCCGCCGCGGGCCGGACGCGGGTCGTCCGGAGGCCCCAGCGCTTAACCGCCTCGTCCACGACCCGGTGGATCAGGTCCGAATACGAGTACCCCGCCGTCCGGGCCGCCTTGGGCAGGCAGGAATTGTCCTCGGGATTCGGCAGGATGCCGGGCAGGGGGTTGACTTCGAGGATGTTCGGCTCCCCCTTCTCGTCGAGCCGGACGTCGATCCGGCACCAGTCGCGGATCCGCAGCACGGCGCAGGTCCGCGTCACGACCGTCTCGACCTTCCGCTTCAGCTCCGGCGCGAGGTCGGCCGGGCAGCGGAAGATCTCGAGCGGCTTCGCCGGGGTGTCCCAGATCCACTTGGCTTCGTACGAGTAGATCGGCGCGGCGCCCGCGGGAAGCTGGGAGTGGTCGATCTCGACGATGGGCAGGATCTCGTGCTGGGGGTAGTTGCCGAGGACGCCGACGGTGAACTCCCGGCCGGCGAGGAAGCGCTCGACGATGGCCGGCTGCCGGTAGGCGGCGACGACCTCCTCGACGCGCTCGTAGAGCTCGGCGGGCGTGCGGACGAGGGAGTTGTCCTTGATCCCCTTGCTCGAGCCCTCAAAGAGCGGCTTGACGACCGCCGGCAGCTTGAGGTTGCTCGGCAGGACCCCGGGCGCCTCGACGATCCAGAAGGCCGCGTTCGGGATCTTGTAGTAGGACAGGATCTCCTTGGCCCGCGACTTGTCGAGCGCGATGCCGAGGGTCAGCGGGTCCGACCCCGTGTACGGGATCTCGAGCATCTCGCAGACCGTCGGGATGTGGGACTCGCGGTTCGGCCCGTAGAGGCGCTCGGCGATGTTGAAGACGAGGTGCGGGCGGAGGCGCTTCAGCCGGGCGTAAGCCTTCTCATCGGCTTCGATGCGGAAGACTTGGTAGCGTTCCTGGAGGACCCGCTCGACGGCATCGATCGTCTCGTCCGAATCGCATTCCGCGAGCAGGTCGGGTGGCGATGGAGGCTCGTCCTCCTCCTCACGTCGTTCGTCGGGGCGACGAAAGAGCGTCGCTTCCATCCCCGATTTTGAGCTGCAAAGCAATGCTACTTTCATCGCTCATGTTCCTTCAACTGAAATTCTCGTAAGTTCCGAGTGCCGTAACCATGGAGTGGTCCTCAGTCTCGTTCCTTCTCGTTCTCCGTATCAAAATTCAATTTATTTATAGACCTATTATATCAAATGTCAAGAATTTTTTAAGGGAAGGCCACTTTTTTTGGTAGAGAACAAGATTCCCGACGCTATTTGTGGTGGCGAAAATGACGGCGCGCGGGCCTCACGTCGCCGCGTCGCGGACCGCGGCCGGCTCAGCGGAAGAGGACGAGCGTCGCGATGATGTAGAGCGGCCCCAGCACGGCCGCGGCGTAGCCCATGTAGCCGAAGAACGACGGCATCGCGTACCGATAATGCTCGGCGATGCGCTTGACCATGAAGTTCGGGCCGTTGCCGATGTACGAGTTAGCGCCCATGAAAACCGCTCCGGCGCTGATGGCTCCGAGCACGGCCGCCGGAACCCCCGCGACACCGCCCCCGAGTCCGAGCCCGCGGGCCAGGGAGAAGAAGGTGAGGTAGGTCGGCGTGTTGTCGAGGAACGAGGACAGCCCGCCCGTGAGCCAAAAGAACTGCCAGGGCCTGGTCACGCCGAGCTCGGCGCCGCGTGCGCCGAGCAGGAGGAGGGCCGGGATCATGGTCACGAAAATCCCGGCGAAGAGGACAGCGACCTCGGCGATCGGGGCGTAGCCGAAGCGATTCTCGTCCCGATAGCTCTTCCTCGTCGTGGCGAGCGAGAGAAGGGCCATGAGGACGAGGGCCGTCTCGCGGAAGGGGAACGGCAGGAACATCCCGCCGACGACGCCCGCGACCCAGGCGAAGTTCAGCGTGCCCTTGAAATGGAGGGGAACGACGCGGGCCCGGTCGCGGATGAGGTCCTTCATCGTCTCCCGTTCGTACGCGAGGCTGTCCAGGACGAAGAAGATGAGGAGAAGGCCGCCCAGGACGAGGGCCCACGCCGGAAAGAGCCGAAGCGTCCAAAAGAAGGGCACGCCCTTGAGGAAGCCCATGAAGAGCGGCGGATCGCCGAGGGGTGTCAGACAGCCGCCGATGTTGGAGACGGCGAAGATGAAAAAGACCGGGATGTGCCGCGTCCGCCGCCGCTCGCGGTTGGTCTGGAGGAGCGGCCGGATAAGGAGCATGCTCGCCCCGGTCGTGCCGATGACGTTGGCCAGGACCGCGCCGGCGAGGAGAAAGCCCGTGTTAACGAGCGGCGTCGCCCGGAGGTCGCCGCGGAGGACGATGCCGCCGGAGATGATGAACAGCGCCGCGAGGAGGATGATGAACGAGGCGTAGTCCTTGGCCGAGTGGAGGAGCTCGAGCGGCGCCCGCCACAGGAAATAGGCGGCGACCGGGGCCGACCACAGTGCGGCGACGAGGGCCTGGCCGCGCGGTCGTTCCCAGAACCGGGCGGCCCGGAGGGGCAGGAGCGCGATCGAGAGGAGCAGTCCGAGGAACGGCACGACCGACCAGAGCGGCAGGGTCCGGCCCAGGGTTTCCGCGCTCATCGTCCTTTTATCTCGTCATTCTCCGGCGTCCGGCCGCGGCGGCGCCCCCCCCGCGTCACGGAAGGAAGGTCGGCGGAAGATAGGAGGCCCGGAGAGGAAGCCCGCGCTTCCGGGCCTTCTCTTCGAGCGGCCGCTCGATCGAGCGGCGGTCGCTCGGCGCGGTGAGGAAAACGACCCCGGCGCCGGCGGCGAAGAGCCGTTCGAGCGTTTCGAGCGGCAGCCCCCGCTCGACGTAGAGGACGAGCCGCGAGCCGGCGGCGCGGGCCGCGCGGAGGATGCCGAGGCCGATGTCGACGGCCCCGGCCGCGTCGAAGCCGCGGTCGGAGGCGTGAACCCAGGCCCCCTGGGCGGCCGCACCCGCGAGCTCCTCAGAAAGCGGCCCGTGGTGGTAATAAGCCAGGAACGCGCGCCCCTTCCTGGCCGCCTCGGCCAGCCCCGCCACGGCGGCGGGGTCGCGGGGGATCGTCCGGTTGGAGACGTGGACGTCCATCCCGGCCGCCGCGAGCGCGAGGAGCGAGGGCAGGGAGAGCGTCGGGACCTTGGGCTCGGCCTCCAGGGGTCCGTTCTGGAAGAAGGCCAGCACGGTCCGCGCCCGGCGGCAGGCGACGAGGAGCCGGTCGAGCTCGGCTTCGACGGGCCGCGCCTCGTCGGAGGTGAAGAGCCTGACCCGCTCGCCGATGAGCGCTTCGAGCTCGGTCGCGCCGAAGCGGCCGGTGTCGAGGAGGCCCACGCGGACCCTCCGTGTCCGGGCCGCGCGGACCGCGTCGAAAAGGGCCTCGCGCCCGAACTGGTCATCGCGGATGAGCATGTCGCGGCCCATGCGGACCCGGTCGAGGAGCTCGTACGTCCGGACGACGTCCTCGATGCCTTTCTCGACGGGGTGCTTGTCCATGTTTCGAATGCCAAGATATACCATCGCGACCTGGACCTGTCAAATGAGCCGGCCGCTTGAAAACGGCCAACATGTCCTTTATTATCGGGGGAGAAGACCATGGCCGGGAATTCCTGCGTCGTCCTGTTCTCGGGCGGCATCGACTCGACGACCGCCCTCTACTGGGCCCTCGCCCGCTACGGCCGGGTCCTGCCGCTAACGTTCGACTACGGCCAGCGCCACCGGGTCGAGGTCCGGCTGGCCGGCCGCCTTCTCCGCAAGCTCGGCCTGCCGCGCGCGGTCCTTCGGCTCGACCTCGGCCAAGTCGGCGGCTCGGCGCTGACCGACCCCCGGATCCCCCTTCCCCGCGTCCGCAAGCGCGCGGAAATCCCGGCCGGCCCGCCGGCGACCTACGTCCCCTTCCGCAACGGCATCTTCCTGGCCGTGGCCGCGGCCTGGGCCGAGGCCCGGGGCGTCCGCGAACTTGTCTGCGGCTTCCACGTCCTCGACTCGCCCGAATACCCCGACACGCGCCGGGAGTTCGTCCGGGCCATGGAGAAGGCCGTCAACCTGGGCACGTCGGCGGCCTTCGGCGGCCCGAGGACGCGGATCCTCGCCCCGTTCGTCGGGCTGAGAAAGGCCGAGATCATCCGCCGGGGCCTCCGCCTCGGCGCCGATTACTCCTATTCCGTCTCCTGCTACGCCGGCGGCGAAGCCCCGTGCGGGACGTGCTCGTCCTGCCTCCTGCGCCGCGAGGCGTGGCGGGAGGCCGGCCGCGAGGACCCGCTCCTGGCGCGGCTGCGAAAGGAAGGCGCGCGATGAGCTGGACACTCAAGGTCAGGGACGCGTTCTCCGCCGCCCACTTCCTCCGGGGCTACAAGGGGAAGTGCGAGAAGATCCATGGCCATACCTTCCAGGTCGAGGTTGAGGTCCGCGCCGCGGAGCTCGACGCGTCCGGCATCGGCTTCGACTTCACCGAAATCAAGAAGGCGCTGGCCGGGACCCTGCCCGACCACACGCTCCTCAACGAGGCCTATCCGTTCAACCCCTCGGCCGAGAACCTGGCCCGGCACCTATTCGGCGAGCTCCGGAAGCTCTACCCGGTGCGGGCCGTGACCGTCTGGGAGTCCGATGATGCGTCGGCAACATACACTGAGGACGACTGAGGTCTTCGCCTCCGTCCAGGGCGAAGGGCTGCGCATGGGCGAGCCGGCGATCTTCATCCGGCTGGCCGGCTGCAACCTGCGATGCTCCTTCTGCGACACGAAGCGGGCCTGGGGGCGGGGCCGGGCCCGGACCGTGGCCGAGATCGTGGCCGAGGTCCGCTCCCTCCACCGGGATTTCCCGGCCCGCTGGGCCTGCCTGACCGGCGGCGAGCCGCTCCGCCAGGCCGTCGCTCCCCTCATCCGCGCCCTGCGCAGGGATGGTCTCGCCGTCCAGGTCGAAACGAACGGGACGTTCGCGCCGCGGCCCGACGCCGACTGGTACTCCGTTTCGCCGAAACCGCCCGATTACGCCGCCCATCCCCTCTTCCGGAGAAAAGCGAAGGAGGTCAAGCTCGTCGTCAGCCGCGGCCTGACCGTCGACGACGTCCGGGCCGTCCGCCGCGCCTTCCCCCCGGCGACCCCGGTCATCCTCCAGCCGCAGGGCAACGCCGGCTGGAGCCTGCGGAAGGCGGTCCGGCTCCTCGAAGAGGGCTCGCGCCAAGGGCTCGGCAACGTCCGCGTCGGGTTCCAGCTCCATAAGGTCTACAAGCTCAAATGAGCGCGGGGACGGAAGGTTAGTAGCGCTTCCAGAGATCGCCCCATTCCGTCTTCATGAACTTCCGGATGCGACGGCGGCCGGCCGTCGGGTACCACAGCAGGTCGTGATAGACGTTGCTGGCGAAGGGCGCCCAGACGACGAGCGGCGAGTGGAGGAGGAGCTTTTCGAAGGGCCGCAGGCAGCCCTTGCGGATCGTCTGGTCCCCCCAGATGACGAAGCTCCGCTTCGAACAGAACCCGAAATCGAGACCTGAGATGTCGTCGCCGGCGACCTCGATCTCGGCCGGGTCGCCGACGCCGAGGCCGCGCTCGTGGGCCATGCGGATGTATGGGATGGACATCGGGTCGAAGCCCATGACCCTGGCCGCGACGGCGTCGATGGCCACCGAGTCGCCGCTGGCTAAGATGATGTTCTTGACGCACGGGACCATCGTCCGGGGCCCGGCGCCGTCGCCGCAGACCGTCCCGTCCATGACGCAGAACAGGCTCGGGTGGAGCTCCCTCTGCATGTAAAGCAGGTCGACCAGGACCTCGTGGATGTACTTATGGGCGTAGTGGCGGACCTCCTTGAGGAGGCCGCCGAAGGCGTTCTTGACCGCGCCCGTCGTCGTCGAGTGGCCGTGCGTCTTGACTGTTGGGAGATGGAGGACGTTGCGGCCGATGAACATCTTGGGGATCTCGATGCCCTCGGGAAAGATCTCGTTCAGCTTGAGGAGCGGGCTGCGGAAGGGATAGACCGTCCACTCGACCTCGGGCAGGGGCGTGAAGCCGAGGCCGTAGCGCTCGAGGACCGGCAGCCACTTGTTGTTCCGGGCGCCCTGGCGCGGATTGGTCACGACCGTCTTGTTCTCGATGGGAAGGAGCCGCCCTGCCGGGAAGCCGTCGCCGACGAGCGTCCGGACGACGCCCTCGACCTGCCAGGGCTCGCTCGAGCAGGCCGGGAAGTACTTCGTCCAGGACAGGTTGAGCTTGATGAGGGTATCGCGGTCCTTGGACAGGAACCGCTGGTAATCGGCCAGCGCCATGAGCCGCCCGTAGTCGTCGAGGACCGTGGCGGGGCTCGTGCGGAGGACGGCGACCTTGGCTCGGGTCATGGGCGCCTTACCGGAAATGGAGGATCAGGGCCGCGGCCACGACCCAGAGGAAGATCGCGGCGAGGAGCGGCTTGTCCCGGATGATGAGGGCTTCGGGCGTCCCGCCCCCCCCCTTCCGGTGGATGAGGTAGAGGTAGCGGAAGATGCCGTAGAGGACGAAGGGCACGGTGAAGACGAGATGACGCGTCCCGAACTTGGCCACCGTCTCGGCCGAGATCGTGTAGAGGCAGTAGGCGACGAGCGTCGAGGACGTGACGACCGAGATCATCTGGTCGAGGAGGTCCGTGCTGTATTCCCGGAGGATCGGGCGGTGGCTGGCGGCGTCCTTATCGAGGAGGACGAGCTCGTAGCGGCGCTTGCCCATGGCCAGGAAGAGGGCGAGAAGGGTCGTGCAGAGGAGGAGCCAGGAGGAGATCTCGACCCGGATGGCCAGGCCGCCCGCGACGACCCGGATGAGGAAGCCGGCGGCGATGACGAAGATGTCCATGATGACGACGTGCTTCAGCCACATCGAATAAACGGTCTGGAGGACGAGGTAGCCGAGGGCGGCGAGGAAGAACGGCAGGCCGAGCGTCGCGGCCAGCCCGAGCCCGGCGGCGGCGAGGACGAGAAGGGCGGCGACGGCCGGGCCCTTCTTGAGCCGGCCCGAGGCCAGCGGCCGCAGGCACTTGACGGGATGGCGGCGGTCCTCCTCGATGTCGCGGAGGTCGTTGAAGATGTAATGGGCGCTCGAGACGAGGCAAAAGGCGACGAAGGCCTCGGCCGTCTTGAAGAGGAGCGGGCCGTTCAGGAGATTCCGGGAGAAGACGAGGGGGGCGAAGATGAAGAAGTTCTTGATCCACTGCTGAGGGCGCAGGGACTTGAAAATCTCGATCGTCGTCATCCGTCTCATCCCATTCTAGGAATTCGGCCCGGAAATATCAACCGGATTCTCGACCGCCGGCCGCCGCTCGAAGAACCGGTAGCCGGAGCGCGTCAGGTAGACGCCGGCGAGGACGACGGCCGCCCCTGCCGCTTCGGCGCTCGTCAGGCGCTCGCCGAGGAAGAGGCCGGCGAAGACGACGGCGAAGATGGGCGTCAGGTTGCTGTAGACCCCCGTCTTGGCGCTGCCGACCTTGCGGACCGAATCGTACCAGATGAAAAAGCAGAGGGTGATGGAAATGAGGCCGCAATAAGCGATCGCCCCCCATTCCGCCAGGGAGACTCGCTGCCAGGCGACGGCGGCCGCGTCCCGGGCGGCGAACGGGAGGTAAAGGGCGGTCCCGGCGGCCGTGCCCAGGGCCGCCAGCCCGAACGGCGAGTTCCGCTCGAGGACGGGCTTGGAGAGGACGGTGTAGACCGCCCAGCAGATGTTGGCCAGGAGGATGAGGATCGCGCCGCGCATCCCGCTCCAGGTCAGGGCCTGGCCGCCGTGGTCCCCGGCGGCGACGAGGAAGAAGCCGGCGAAGGAGATGAAGATGCCCAGCCAGCCGGCCCAGGACAGGCGCTCCTGGCCCAGGGCGGTGCTGAGGAGGGCGATGAAGATCGGGCTCGTGGCCATGATGACGGCCGCCGTCGAGGCGTTGGTCGTGCGGATGGCCTCGATGAAGAAGAGCTGGTAGGCGGTGATGCCCAGCACGCCCAGCCCGACGGCCTTCCACCCGTCGCCCTTGGCCAGGGCGAAGCGGCGCCGGCCGAAGGCGAAGACGGCGAGGTAGGCGAGCGAGGCGAGGGCCAGCCGGACGGCGTTGAAGACGTGGGGCGCGAGCTCCCGCAGGCCGAACTTGACCACCGAAACGTTGACGCCCCAGAAGAGGACGGTCATGAGCATAAGGAGGTCCGTCCCCCCGATGCGGGAACCGTTCGTCAGCTTTGGCATCAACTTACTCCGTTAACCAAATGGGGACATAACATTTCGTTCCCATTCTGCTTCAAATCAGGGACAGAGTGTTGTGTCCCCACTCAGGAAGGCCGGCGTCTGGACCGCGGGTGGCGGGCCTCGATGACGGACCGCATGCCGCCCCGGGCGTTGAACTCGCCGGTGACGACGGCTGTCTTAGGCCGGCAGGCCCGGACGATGTCCTCGAGGAACCGGTTGACGACGTTCTCGTAGAAGATGCCCAGGTTCCTGTACGCCAGGACGTACTCCTTCAGGGACTTGAGCTCGAGGACCTTCGCCCCGGGGACGTAGCGGATGATGATCGTGCCGAAGTCCGGCAGGCCCGTCTTGGGGCAGACCGAGGTGAACTCCGGGATCTCGATGGTGATCTCATAGTCCGGGAACTGGTTGGCGAACGTCTCCAGGCGGGGGAGCCTGGCCTTCAGGCCGGCTCTCGCCTCTTTGTCCGTCATGCGTGCCATGGCGTGCCTCATTACTACGGGGAGCAGTAAATATATCACATAATCCTTACTGCTTCCCAAGTACGAGCCGGGCGACAGAGAGATCTGAAGACAACTATTTTCTGCCCGGCTTATTAACTCGTTGAGTTCCCGTATGATACACGAAAGCTGCTCGGCGCGCAATGGTCCCTCCTCCACACGGGTCCTGGCCCAACGTGCCACCAAGCGCAGCTGGCGCCAAGGCCATCCGAAAGACCCCGTTTGGAAGGGGACCCGTGCAGGTTCCCGGGGCCGGGGGATAAGGATGGCCTTGGCGCCGGCTGCGCACCACGCGTGCGCCAAGAGAGGAGCCCTCCACTCCGGATAGCCCCTCTTTCAAGGGCCGGCGGACTCCCTTATAATAAGGATAACTTCCTTAATAGGGAGAGGGCTCATGAGCGAATGCCGCAGCAAGAAGAACCTGGAGCGCTGCAACTGCAGCTGGGAGCCCTGCAGTCGGAAGGGGCTCTGTTGCGAGTGCCTGGCCTACCATTGGAGCCACAAGGAGCTGCCGGCCTGCCTCTTCCCGGACGCGGTCGAGAAGACCTACGACCGCTCCCTGCGGATGTTCCTCCAGACCTACAAGGACAGGGCCTGATGGGCGGAGCTCCGAAGGCCCGCCGGCGGGCGGCCGCCCCGCGCCGCTTCGTCTACGGGCCCGTCCCCTCGCGCCGCCTCGGCTTCTCCCTGGGCGTCGACATCCTGCCCTTCAAGACCTGCAGCCTCGACTGCGTCTATTGCCAGCTCGGTCCGACCGGCCGGACGACAACCCGCCGCCGGCCCTATTTCAGCGTCCGGGAGGTCTTGGCCCATGTCCGCGAGGCCCTCCGCTCCGGCCGCCGGGTCGACCACGTCACCTTCTCGGGCTCCGGGGAGCCGACGCTCAACAGGAACCTGGGCCGCCTCATCCGCGGCATCAAGAGAATGACCGGCGTCCCCGTCGCCGTCCTGACCAATGGAACGCTCCTCGGCCGGAAGGACGTCCGGGCCGACCTCATGGCCGCGGACATCGTCGTGCCTTCCCTCGACGCGGCCACGGCGCCGCTCTTCCGCGCCGTCAACCGCCCCCACGCCTCGCTCGACGCCGCCCGCATGATCGACGGCCTGGCCCGCTTCCGCACGGAGTTCCCCGGCGAGATCTGGCTCGAGGTCATGCTGGTCAAGGGGGTCAACGATTCCCCGGCCCATATCCGGGCCCTGAAGAGGGCGGTCGCGGCCATCCGGCCCGACCGCGTCCAGCTCAACACTGTCGTCCGCCCTCCGGCCGAAGCCTCGGCCGGTCCGCTCTCGGCGCGGGAGCTCGGGAGGATCGCCCGGGCCCTCGGCGGCGGGGCCGAGGTCGTGGCCGACTTCGGGCCCCGGCTGGCTCGCGGCCGGACTGTCGCCTCCGAGGAGGCCATCCTGGCCATGGTCAGGCGCAGGCCGGTGACTTCGGAGGACATCGCCGCGTCGCTCGCCGCCCATCGCGACGAGGTCCTCAAGACCGTCGCCCATCTCCTGGCCGCGGGCAGGGTCCGCGGCGTCCGCCACGGCCGGAAGACCTTCTACGAGCCGGCCTGACCCCGATAAGGTGGCGGGCCGCCGGGCTTTACTTCCGCCGGGCCGTGTGATAGCATTTTTATTTGAACGGGTCCCGGACCAAAACCACAAAGCATCGAAGAGGTCGTGCTTTCTTCATCCGTGACATGATCCCCGGCAGGGCCCGGCGGCATCCCCGCGCCCGGACTTTCTCCATCCCCCATCCTTGTCAAGGAGACGCCCATGTTCGCTAACACCCATTTCCCCAAGGCCGGCAAGTACTGGTACAACGGGAAATTCCACGACTGGTCCGAGGGCGCCTGCCACCCGATGATGCACGCCCTCCATTACGGGACTTCGGTCTTCGAGGGCATCCGCGCCTATGCCACGGCCAAGGGCCCGGCCGTCTTCCGCCTCCCCGAGCACATCGACCGCTTCCTCGTCTCGGCCTCGGTCGCCAAGATGACCTCCCCCTACGCGAGGGACGAGATCATCCGCCACGTCAAGGCCACGGTCCGGGAGAACCGCCTCGAGAGCTGCTATATCCGTCCCCTGCTCTTCTACTCCTACGGGAACCTGGGTCTCGTGCCCAAGGCCTGCCCGGTCGAGCTCGTCATCGGCGCCTGGGAGTGGGCCGCCTACCTCGGCGAGAAGGCCGACCTCGGCACGAGCGTCTACATCGGGCCCTGGCGGCGCATCCACCACACCCAGATCAACATGGCCGCAAAGCTCGGCGGCATCTACGTCCAGTCGACGATCAACGGGCTCGAGGCCCGGGCCCAGGGCTGCGACGAGGCCGTCTTCCTGAACATGGAAGGCCGCATCGCCGAGGGGCCCGGCGAGAACGTCTTCCTGGTCAAGGGCCGGACCCTCTTTACCAACGGCCGGCAAGAATCGGTGCTCGAGGGCATCACCCGCACGAGCCTCCTCGAGATCGCCCGCGACGCCGGGTACAAGACAGCCATCGGCCCGATGACCAAGGCCGACTTCTTCGGCGCCGACGAGGCCTTCTTCAGCGGCACCGCGGTCGAGATCATCCCCATCGTCAAGGCCGTCGACGACTCGACGCCCGGCGGCTCCCGCTCCGAGCACGTCATCGGCAGCGGCAAGACGGGCCCCGTGACGCGGGCGCTGGTCAAGGCCTTCCGCGAGGCCGTGACCGGGAAAGCGCCCCGCTACGCGAAGTGGCTGACGCTCGTCAATGATTGAGCCGGGATGAGGCCGGACCCGGCCCGCCCCCGGCGTCCCGCCCGATGGACTCCCTCGCGCCGTTTCTGCTATAGTTCGGCTGAAGGAAACGACCATGCGACATGAGCCATCTCTCCCCGCTTTCGCGCCGCGGCGCCTCGCCCGCCCCGTCCTGGCCCTCCTCGTCCTGGCCCTCGTGGCCGGGCCCGGGCTCTCCGGGCAGGACATGCTGAGCAAGCTCGGCGAGAAGCAGAACTACCGGAGCAAGAGGATCTCGTCCTACGACCGCACCGGGGGCAACCGGGACTCGATCCCGATCGAACCCGGCAAGACCGCGGTCCTGGCCGAGATCAAGGGCCCGGCGGCCATCCACCACATCTGGATGACGATCGCCGGCGAAGCCTTCTACGGCCGCAAGGTCGTCCTCCGCGTCTACTGGGACGGCGAGGACTCTCCGTCGGTCGAAGCCCCGGTCGGCGACTTCTTCGGCGTCGGGCACGGCCTCAATCGGAATCTCACCTCCCTGCCCATCGCCTGCTCGTCGGAGGGCCGGGCCCGCAACTGCTACTGGTACATGCCCTTCCGCTGGTCCTGCCGGGTTACCGTGACGAACGAGGGCACGAGGCCCGTCGACGCGTTCTACTACTACATCGACTACCGCGAGCTCGACGGCCTGCGGCCCGACGCGCCCTACTTCCACTCCCAGTACCGGCAGGAGTTCCCCGCGACGGGTGACAAGAACTACGTCGTCCTCGACGCGGCCGGCGCCGGCCACTACGTCGGCTGCGCCCTCAGCATCCTGCAGCGGACCGCGGACTGGTGGGGCGAGGGCGACGACATGATCTACGTCGACGGCGAGACGTCCCCGTCGCTCCACGGCACGGGGTCGGAGGATTATTTCTCCGACGCCTGGGGCATGCGCCAGGACCAGCATCCCTTCTACGGCTGCCCCCTCCAGGAGGAGGATTTCCAGCCGGGCTCAAAGGCCACCGTCTACCGCTTCCATATCCCGGACCCCATTCCCTTCAAGAAGTCCATCCGGGTGACGATCGAGCACGGCCACGCGAACGACCGCTCGGACTACGATTCCTCGGTTGCTTACTGGTATCAGACGGAGCCGCACGTCCCCTTTCCGGCCCTGCCACCGGCCGACAAGCGCCTGCCCTATGCCCTGGAATCCCCGGAGAACTTCATCTTCCCGAAATGGGAGACGGCCAAGGCCGACGGCCCGGCCGTCGTCGAGGACCGCACCGCCGGGCTCCGTTTCACGGCACCCCGGCTGACGACTTCCCTGACCTCCTATTACGAGGCGTCCGGAGCGCGCTATCCGCTCGTCCGGACGGAGGGGGCGGCGGCCGCGACACAGGCCGAGCTCCGTTTCCCGGTGGACACGCCCGACCTCTACTCGGTCAACCTCTATTTCCTCAAGACGCCGGCGTCCGGCAATTTCCACATCCTGCGGAAACGGCCGACGCCCGAGAATCCCGAGGGGGCCTTCGAGGCCCTGGGCACCTTCGAGGGGTACGCCCGGGAGGGGCAGCTCGTCGCCATGACGCTCAAGGACGTCCTGCTCGAGGCCGGGCCGAACGCCCTCGTCCTTGAGGCCGCGGGCAAGGACGAGAAAGCGGCGGGCATGGAGGTCGCCTTCGTCGGGCTGAGCCTCAGCCCCTCGGCCCGCCGCTTCATCCCGGAGTGGAACCTCATCGGGCCCTTCCCGGCCGCCGACATGAACGACCTCCTGACCGTCTTCCCTCCGGAGAAGGAGACCGACCCGGGGAAGAGGTACAAGGGCAAGAACGATGTCGAGGTCGGCTGGCGGACCATCCAGGCCGAGGCGGGCGGCTACATCCGGCTCGACGCGGCCGTGCAGCCGAACGAGCAGGCGGTCGCCTACGGGCTCGTCTACGTCCTCTCGCCCGACGACCGGACGGCGACCGTCCTCCTCGGCAGCGACGACGGCGTCCGCGTCTGGGTCAATGATGCCCTCGTCCACACGAACCCCATCTACCGGGGCGCGGCGCCCGACCAGGACCGCTTCACCGTCGGCCTCAAGAAGGGCTGGAACAAGGTCCTGGTCAAGGTCCTGCAGGGCGGCGGCGGATGGGGGTTCTATTTCCGCTTCTCGGACCCCAAGGGCGAGCTCCGCTGGAACTTGAAGCCGGAGGAGGCAAAGAAGCCGGACGACGTCCGCCCCTTTCTTAACTGAGGAGGCCGGCGGCGGCCACGCGGATGATCTCCCAGGCCTGCCGGACGTGCCGCTCCTCCGTCGTTCGCTGACCCACGACCAGCCGGATGGTGAACTTCCCCTTGAGAGAGGTGTGCGTCAGGAAGACGGGACCGGCGGCGTTGACCTTCTCGAGAAGCTCGCGGTTCAGCGCGTCGAGCCCGGCCTCGTCCCGGCCGTCGTTTAGCCGGAAGCAGACGAGGCTCAACTCGACGGGGGCGAGGAGTTCGAAGCGCCGGTCGGCCTCGAGCCAGCCCTTGAACAGGCCGGCCAGCCGGAGGTGCTCGCGGACCATGGCCTGCAGGCCCTCGACGCCGTAGGAGCGGACGACGAACCACAGCTTGAGGGCCCGGAAGCGGCGGCCGAGCTGGATGCCCCAATCGCGGAAGTTCCTGACCTCGGCGCCGGCGCCGTCCTTGAGGTACTCCGGATGGATCTCGAAGGTCCGGACGAGCGCGGCCGGGTCGCGGACGAAATAGGCCGAGCAGTCGAAGTTCGTCATCATCCACTTATGCGGGTTGAAGACGAACGAATCGGCCTCCGCCGCCCCGTCGAGGATCCAGCGCTTCTCCGGCAGGAGGGCGGCCGTCCCGGCGTAGGCGGCATCCACGTGGAGCCACAGGCCGTGGGCGCGGCAGACCCGGGCGATCCGGCCGACCGGGTCGATGGCCCCCGACGAGGTCGTGCCCACAGTGGCCACGGCGCACGCCGGTCGCAGCCCGGCCGCTTCGTCCCGGCGGACGGCCTCCTCGAGGGCCTCCGGGACCATGGCGAAACGGTCGTCGGTCGGGATGAGGCGGAGGTTGCGGCGTCCGAAGCCGGCGATCTTGACGCCCTTCTCGACGCTCGAATGGGCCTCTTCCGAAGCGTAGACGGTCAGGGTGCGGCAGGGGCCGGCCTCGTTGGCCTCGAAGGCGGTGGCCCTTTCGCGGGCGGAGAGCAGGGCGCAGAGGGTCGCCGTCGAGGCGGTGTCCTCGATGACCCCGGCGAAGCCTTCGGGCAGGCCGATCATTTGGCGCAGCCAGTCGAGGACGACCTCCTCGAGCTCGGTCGCCGCGGGCGAGGTCTGCCAGACCATGCCCTGGGTGCCGAGGCCGGCCGCCAGGAGCTCGCCGAGGACGGAGGCCGGGCTGTTGTTGGCCGGGAAATAGGCGAACCAGCCCGGGTGCTGCCAGTGGGTGATACCGGGGACAATGACGTCGGTGAAGTCGCGGAAAATCCGGTCCATGGGCTCGGCCGCCGGGGGAGGCGATGACGGCAGGTTCCCCTTGACATCCCCGGGCTTAAGGGGCGAGCGGACGGGGTATTTTCCCACTTTTTCGAAATAATCGGCGATCCAGTCGATGAATTCGTGCCCGTAGCGCCTGAAAGCCTCTTTTTCCATGCCGTTCTCCTCCTTCCGGGCCTCTTTTCACGGACCGGAAGCTTGCCCTCACTATACGTCTTTCCTGGGAAAACCTCAAAAAACGACCCCCTCGAAGCGCTCGCGGCGAAAATCAGGAGAAAAGGCCTTCTTTCGCCCCTTCCAACGGTCGTCGGCAGGGTCGAAGGGTGATTTATTGGATCTTCCCGAAAATCTCTTGCTTGACCGGGGCCGTTTGTGGTATAATATTAGGTAGTCGCAAAGGGGAATTCGGAAAGCCCGAAAAAAATCGTCGCGCCCCTGGTCTGTCCGCCCGCCTGAAAGATCCAGCAGTTTCATGCAACGGCCGTCGTCCGCCCGTCGTTTGATATTCCAGAGTGGTAAGATGACAGCGAGAAACGGCACTGGACGGGAGATGGGCATCGAATCTTAGCGCCCTCCTATATGTGAGAGTTATCGTATCCACTCCGCCTCATTTCAACCCCCGAGAGGCTGCCCTGACTTGAGACCGAGGCCAGGGCAGCCTCTCCCCCTCCTCACCTTGAAACAAAGAGGGACCTTCCCCCCCGAAGGGGACTGTCCCTCCTAATAATTTTGGTTGTTGGACGGGCCCTGTCTTTGTTAAAATGGCCCCGGGTTTAACCGAAGGGAAGTCCGTGCGATGCGGACACAGCCCCCGCTACTGTAACCGGGGACGAATCCCAGACGGAGCCACGGCGGCGGCGCCGGAAGGCCTGGGAAGAGGACGATCCGGGAGTCAGGAAACCTTCCTTAAGCCCCGAGCGACCGGTCTTCGGGCGGAAGACAGGGGCTGTCCTTCATCCCCTCGATCCCCCAGGATAAAAGCAGCGGGGGCGGCTGTGGAGTTCCTGTCATGGACAGAAGCACCTCCGTCCTCATCGTCGCGGCCATCCTGGCCGCATCCGGCGCGGCGCCCGGACGGGCCGAAGACGGCCAGGCCAAGCCCGCCGCCTCGCTCCAGTACGACCTCGTCGTGACGGCGACGCGCGTCGAGACGCCCGGACGCGAGGTCGCGAGCTCCGTCACGGTCATCACGGCCGCGGAGCTCGCCCGGACGCGGCGGACGACTGTCCTCGACGCCCTGCGGGACGTCGTCGGGCTCTCGGTCATCCAGAACGGGGGCCCCGGGGCCACGGCCTCCGTCTCGATCCGCGGCGCGAACAACGAGCATACCCTCGTCCTTCTCGACGGCGTCGCCCTGAACGACCCCGTCAACCCCTCCCGGTCTTACGACCTCGCCCATATGTCCCTGGCCCAGGTCGAGCGCATCGAGATCCTGCGCGGGCCGCAGAGCCCCCTTTACGGGTCGGACGCGATGGGCGGGGTCATCAACATCATCACGCGGAAAGGCCGGGGCCGGCCCCGGCTCTCGCTCTCCGCCTCGGGCGGGAGCTACGGCACGGCCGGCGCCGACGCCGGCCTCTCCGGCTCGTCCGGCCGGGCCGATTATGCCTTCGGGCTGTCGGCCCTCAGCACGGCCGGGGTCTCCGCGGCCTCCTCCCGCTATCCCGGCAACAGCGAAAAGGACGGCTACCGCAACCTGACGCTCTCCGGGAGGGCAGGGTACGCCCTCCGGCCGAACCTCGACCTCGCCCTCACCGTCCGGGCCGTCTCCGCACGGACCGAGATCGACGCCTTCGGCGGCCCCTACGGCGACGACCCGAACGACCTCCAGTATTACCGGTCCGCTCTCGCCCGGGTCCTCCTCCGCGGCCTGTTCCTCGGCCAGCGCTGGGAGCAGAAGCTCTCGCTCGCCTGGGTCGGCTCGGACCGCAAGCTCGTGAACCCGGCGGACCCGGCGCATCCGCTCTCGAGCGAGTCGGGCGACTTCGCGAGCGGGCTCGTCCAGGCCGACTGGCAGAACAACCTCTTCCTCAGCCCGTCGCAGACGCTCACGGCCGGGCTCGAGCTCGGCCGCGAGCAAGCGCGGTCGGATTACGTCTCCACGGGCCCGGACGGGGCGTACGAGAGCTCGTTCCCCCGGGAGCGGGCCGAGGTCGCGGGCCTATACATCCAGGACCAGTGGAAGGCCGGGAACGCATTATTCCTCGCCGCGGGAGGCCGGCTCGACCTCCACAGCCGGACAGGGGCGGCCCTGACGTACCGCCTCGCCCCGGCCTTCGTCATCGAGCGGACGCGGACCAAGCTCAGGGCCACCCTCGGCACGGGCTTCAAGTCGCCCTCCCTCTACCAGCTCTTCGCCCCGCCTACGGCCTGGGGCCCAATAGGCAACTCCCGCCTCCGTCCGGAGCGCGTGACCGGCTGGGACGCGGGCCTCGACCAGGACTTCCTGGCCGGGCGGGTTCGCCTCGGCCTGACGTACTTCGCCGATTCCTTCCGGGACCTCATCGACTTCGACTACCTCGCGGGCTACGTCAACATCGGCCGGGCCAGGACCCGCGGGCTCGAGCTATCGCTCGACGCGAGGCCGCTCGGGGCCGACCGCCCGCTGACCTTCCGGGCCGCCTACACCCGGCTCTCGGCCCGCGACGAGATCTCGGGCGAGGCGCTCTTGCGCCGCCCCAAAGATAAGTTCACGGCCGAGTGCGGCACACGGCTCTTCCGGCGCTTCGACGTCACCGCCTCGCTCCTGGCCATGGGTCCGCGCCCCGACCGCGACTACAGCGCCCCTCCCTACCCGACCGTCGCCCTGCCCGGCTACCTCCTTCTCAACGCCGTCGTCTCGACGCCCGTCGGCCGTGACCTCGACCTCTTTGTCCGCCTCGACAACATCCTCAACACTCATTACGAGATGGTCTGGGGCTACGGGACGTACAGCTTCTCCCTCGTCGCCGGCGTCCGGCTCGGCCGCTAGGAGACCGGCCCGGAAGGCCGCGGCCTCGAGACGAGCCTGGTCGAGGTCTCGAAGGAGATCTAGCCCTACTCAGGCGAGCGGAAGCCGCGGACCGTCGCCGGCTTGAGAGCGCGGAGGTCGAAGACGATGACCTCGTTCGTCCCGACCTTGAGGAACGGCGCCGGGCAGTAGAGCCGCTTCTGCGGCCCGACGTCCCAGTAGCGGCCGAGATTGTGCCGGTTGACCCAGACGACCCCCTTCGACCAGCCGGACATGTCCAGGCAGGTGTCGCCGGTCTCCGCGAGCTCGAAGGCGCCGCGGAAGAAATTCCCCGGCCGCGTCGCCGCCGCCGGCCCGAACCTCAGGGCGGCGAGGTCGTCCTCCGCCATCGGCAGCGGATAGGCCTCCCAGTCCATGAGCGTCATGGCGTTGATGGTGACGCGGTCCGTGATCCCTTTGCGGTCGAGGAGGAGCGGGCCGTAATTGACCCGGCCCATGGCTTCGACGAGGATATCGAGCGAGCCGTGGGGCGGATCGGACTTCGGGATGTCGAGGGCCGTCTCCTTCCTGCCCCGGTCGAGCGAGCCAACGTAGGCGCCGTCGACATAGATATTGGCATAGTCATGGAGATCGGTGAGGGTAAGCTTGCCGCCGTGGTGTCCGACGAGCTTGGTCCGGTAGAGGATGAAGCCCTGGTTCTGGCCGTAAGCCTCCATGGGCCAGGGCTGGGGGCTGCGGACCGCGGCCGGCAGGTTGTCGAAGAGGGAGGCCGACTCGCGGAATGCGACCTCCGGGATGTCGATGGCCGGGAGGGGCCCGGGCAGGCCGGGAAGGACCGTGCCCTTGGGCTGGAATTTGGCCAGGGCGTCCCGAATGGCGAAGTACTTCGGCGTCGGCCGCCCCATCTCATCGAGCGGCGCGTCGTAATCGTAGCTCGTGACGTCCGGCTCGTACTTGTCGCTGAAGTTGGCCCCGGCCGTGAAGCCGAAGTTCGTTCCGCCGTGGAACATGTAGAAGTTGAACGACTTGCCGTTTTCGAGGAGCCAGCCGAGGTCGCGCAGGACCTCGGCGGTCCCGACCCGGGCCCACTTCTCGCCCCAATGCGTCAGCCAGCCCGGGTAGAGCTCGCTGCAGAAGACGGGAACGTTCGCGCCGAGCTTCGCGGCCTCGGCGAAGTCCCTGTCGCTCGTGCCCGGGTCGAGGCCGATGGCCGCGCCCGGGACCGTGCCCGCCTCGAGCATGGCCGGCGACGCGCCGTCCGCCGTATAGAACGGCCCCTCGACGCCCGCCTCCTCCCACATCTTCTTGAGCGCGGCCGTGTAGCCCCGGTCGTTTCCGTAGCTCCCGTACTCGTTCTCGACCTGGACCATGAGGACCGGCCCGCCCCTCGCGCACATCAGGCCGCGGACCTCGTCGGCGAGCCGGCGGATGTAGCTCCCGCAGGCCTCGAGGTAGCGGGGGTCCGCGCAGCGGACCTTGATGTCCGGCGTGCGAAGGAGCCAGGCGGGCAGGCCGCCGAAGTCCCATTCGGCGCACGCGTACGGCCCGGGCCTGAGGACGACCCACAGCCCGGCCCGCTGGGCGGTGCGGAGAAAGGCGGCCAGGTCGTTCATACCGGAGAAGTCCCACTGCCCTGGCTCGGGCTCGAGGGCGTTCCAGAAGACGTACGTGCAGACGGTGTTGAGCCCCGCGGCCCGGACCTTGACCAGCCGGTCCGCCCAGTATTCGCGCGGGATGCGCTGGAAATGGACCTCCCCGGCCATGATGCGGAAAGGCTTGCCGTTGAGGACGAAGGCGGCGCCCTCGAACCGGAAGCCCGGCGGCTTGGCGGCAGGAGCCGCGGCAACCATGGTCAGGATGGCAAGAGCGATCGCGGCCGTTCTCTTCATGGCGCCCTCCGTTTCGTCGTCCCTCGTCGCGCCCGGGATTCTATCATAAGCCAGCGGGACTGTCCCCGAGAGTGGGATAGTCCCTCTTGGGGGCTTTGACTTTCCGGCCCGGCCCCATTAAACTGCCCCCGATGGACAGCAGCCGTTCCAAAGGCCAAAGGCGCTCGACGCTCGCCCTGGTTGGGATGGCGGCGCTCTTCCTGGCCGTCACCGCGCTCCGCCCGCAGTCATCGGACCCAGTCCGGCGCGCCTATCCGGAGACGATCCCCCCGGACGTTTCTTTCGAGACCGTCGTCTCGAGCCAACCCTTCCCGCCGGTCAAGTACCCCGTGCCCATCATCGGCTGGAAGGACCACCCCGAGGAGGTCCACGTGGCGCCGAACGGCGCCCTGGTCTTTCCCCGGGATAACGTCCCCGGCGGGCTCTACCTCCTGCCGCGCCTCCGGGCCGGCGCCGGACCCGAACTCCTCGACCCGAACGCCGTCACCCAGGACCTCGTCGACGGCTATCTCCCGGGCGTCCGGAGCGCCTGGCGGGCGGGGGCGTTCACGGTCCGGGAGCTCGCCTTCGCCACCCTGCTCGAAAACCCCTCCGTCCGGACCGGCCGGGAGACGCTGCTCACCGCCGCCCGCTGGACGGTGAAGAACGAGTCGGCCCGGGCCGTAGCCGTGCGCCTGTCCTTCCTCGTCGGGTGGGCCGCGCCTGAGCTCAGCCTGTTCAAGCTCCCCCCGTCCTACCCAGGGAAGCTCTCCTTCCGCAGCCCCTTCGTCCTCGACCACAACGGCCGCATCCTCCTTCGCGTGAACGCGCCCGGCTCGGCCGTCGTCCTCTCCCCCGCCCCGTCGAAGGGGGACGCCGGCGGGACGGCCCAAGATGAGCTCGACGTCGACGTCCGGCTGAAGCCGGGCGAGGAGAAGACGGTCGACCTCTTCATCCCCTACTTCCCGATCGTCATCGAGAAGTTCGGGGAGATGGAGCGCCTGGCCGTCGCCCCTCAGCTCGAGGTTTTCCGCAATTTCTGGACCCGCGAGCTCAACCGGCGGGCCGAGTTCGCCGTCCCGGAGAAGCGCGTCCGCGACTCCTACCGGGCCTCGCTCGCCTACAATATGATCCTCGTCGACCGCGACCCGAAGGGCTTCCTGGTGCCGCACCCGGACGCGACGGCCTACGAGCACGCCTGGGCCGGCGACAGCGGCTGCATCATCCAGGCCGCCGACCGGCTCGGCTATCACGAGGAGGCCGCCGACTACCTGAGCTACTTCCTCGCGCGACAAGGCCTGCGCAAGCCCGACGGCGATGTCTCCTCGGCCGACGGCTTCTTCTCGGGCGACGTCCCGGGCGTGTGCTGGATGGGCGACAACGGCTTCATCCTCTGGGCCCTCGCCGAACACTACAAGCTCACCGGCGACCTCCTCTGGCTGAAAAAAGTCGCCCCCCGCATGATCAGGTCCTGCGACTGGATCATCCGGGAGCGGGCCCGGACGAAGGCCGGAGCGGCGCCGGGCTCCGAGCGTCCCCGCCACTACGGCCTCCTGCCCAAGGGCCGGGCCTCGGACAACGACGAGCTCGATTACTTCTACTGGACGGACACCTATTCGTACGCCGGCCTCAGGGGCACGGCCGACGTCCTGCCCGAGGTCGGCATGACCAAGGAGGCCGCCCGTCTGCGGGCCGAGGCCGACGACTACAAGGCCTGCATCCTGGAGTCGGTCGAGAGGTCGATCGTCAGGGACGCCGACCCGCCCTTCGTGCCGCAGGGGCCGTACATGAACACGCCGCCCACGGCCGAGCACCTCGCCGCGAGCTGGTACAGCATCTGCAGCCCGGTCTACATGGTCGAGATGGGCCTTTTCGGCGCCGACGACCCGAAGACGACATGGGTCAACCGGACGATCGAGAAGTATGTCATGACGACCGGCCTGCCGACGATCGTCCGCCCCGGCTATATCGACCCCCACTACGTCTACAACCAGGCGCTGAGCCAGCTCCTGCGGGGCGAGACGGAGAAGTTCCTCTGGACCTTCTACAGCCTCTTCGCCTACGGCCAGGCCCGGTCGACCTACGCGACGCTCGAAGGGAACGACATCGTGACCGGCTTGTCGAGCGACGCTTGGGATTCCCTCCGCATGCCGCACATGCATTCGGCGAGCCGCGTCCTGGCCATGCTGCGGATCGCCCTCCTCCTCGAGGACGGCGAAACCCTGCATCTCCTGGCCGGCACACCGCGGAGCTGGCTCGCGCCCGGCCGGACGATCGAGGTCCGGCGGGCGCCGACCCACTTCGGCGAGGCCGGCCTTCGCTGCGTTTCCCGCAGCTCGGGCCGCGAGATCACGGTCGTCGTCGACCCGCCCGTCCGCAGGCGGGCCCGCGTCGTCCTCCACGTCCGTCCGCCCTCGGCCTTCGGCCCGGCGAAGAGCGTCGCGGTCAACGGGAAGCCGTGGGCGGGCGTCAGCGGCGAAGCCGTCGACCTGGGACAGCTCGCGTCACGGGCGGTCGTCGTCTGCAGGTACCAGTGAGGCCGGCCATACCCACTCTCCGGAGGTCCCCATGAGGCTCCCGAAGGCACCCGCCCCCGTCATCGCCATCCTGCTCGCGGCCGCGGCCGTCGCCGCGCCGCCCCTTGCCGGCCAGGCCGACAAGCCCTCTTCCGGCTTCGGCATCTCCTTTTCCGGCTACGTCAAGACCGACATCTTCTACGACTCGCGGCAGACGGTGAACATCCGCGAGGGCCATTACCTCCTCTTTCCCAAGGAGCCATCCCTCGACCCGCTCGGCCGAGACATCAACGCCAAGTCGAGCTTCAACATCCTGTCCATCCAAACCCGCCTGGCCGGCAAGATCACCGGGCCGGACGTCCTCGGCGCCAAGACCTCCGCCTACATCGAGACGGAGTTCTTCGGCACGTCCGACGCCGACCTCAACGGCTTCCGGCTCCGCCATGCCTTCCTGACCCTCAAGTGGCCGAGGTCCGAGCTC
Organism: Candidatus Aminicenantota bacterium; assembly: GCA_037441295.1. Lineage (GTDB taxonomy): Bacteria > Acidobacteriota > Aminicenantia > Aminicenantales > Saccharicenantaceae > DATKJS01. Next base: position 32,169 of record JBBISK010000001.1, read on the forward strand.
ACGATCGGTCAGTTCTGGCACCCGATGTTCGTCACCGACTGTTATCCGGACGTCGTGTCCTTCAACACGGGCTCGCCGTTCCAGCCGTTCAATCGGAGCCCGCAGGTCAGGTTCACCCGGACGTTCGGCGGGCTGAGCGTCTCCGCCACGGCCCTCGCCCAGCGGGACTTCGTCTCGAACGGCCCGCAGGGGGCGAGCTCGGTCTACCTGCGGAACGCCGCGCTGCCAGAGGTCAACCTCAAGCTCCAGTACGCGAAGGCCAACGCGGCGGCAAAGACGGAGACGGTCGCCGGGGCCGAGGCGGACTTCCTGAAGCTCGTCCCCCGGCTGGCGACCGCCTCGGGCTACAAGACGGACGAGTCCGTGACCAGCCTCGCCGGCCTGGCCTATCTCAAGGTCAAGCGGCCGCGATGGACCTTCAAAGCCGAGGGTGTCTACGGCTCGAACCTCTACCATCTGACGATGCAAGGCGGCTACGCCGTCCGCGACGAGGTCGTCCTCTCCGACTCCGTCCCCGACGCTTGGGCTTATTCGCCCACGTACGGCCTGTCCGTGTGGTCCGAGGTCCAGACGAACGGCGCCCCATGGCAGGCGGGGCTCTTCGCGGGCTACTTCAGGAACTACGGGGCCCGGGCCGCGCTCGCCCCGGTCGCCGCGGAGGTCTTTTCCAGGGGCTACAACATCGCCGACCTCTACCGGGTCTCGCCCCGGCTCCTCTACAACGTCGGCAAGATGCGCTTCGCCGCCGAGGCCGAGCTGACGGGCGCCGCCTACGGCACGCCCGACGCCTTTGGCGAGGTCCGGGGGGCCAAGACGGTCACGAACCTCCGACTGCTCCTCGCGGCGTACTACTTTTTCTAGAAGGAGACAGCCGCGATGTCCGTGAAGCCCGCCCGTCCCGTCCCGAGCGATATCGAGATTGCCCAGGCCGCGACCTTGCTCCCGATCGTCAAGGTCGCCCAGGGCATCGGCCTCGGCGAGGACGACCTCGACCTCTACGGCAAGCATAAGGCCAAGGTCCATCTCGATGTGCTCTCCCGGATCCAGGACCGCCCCCAGGGCCGTTACGTGGATGTGACGGCCATCACGCCGACGCCGCTCGGCGAGGGCAAGACGACGACGACCGTCGGCCTCAGTCAGGCCCTCGGCGCGCACCTCGGGAAGAAGGTCGTGACCGTCGTCCGCCAGCCGAGCATGGGCCCGACCTTCGGCATCAAGGGCGGCGCCGCGGGGGGCGGATACTCCCAGATCGTGCCCATGGAGGACTTCAACCTCCACCTGACGGGTGACATCCATGCCGTCACGATTGCCCACGACCTGCTGGCCGCGGCCATCGACGCCCGGATCCTCCATGAATATCACCAGGAAGACGCGGGGCTTTTCGATGCTTTTTGTCCTCCCGACAAGAGGGGCGAGCGTCGCTTCTCCCCAACCATGCTCCGCCGCCTCGAGAAGCTGGGAATTGCCAAGACGAACCCGTCGGACCTAACGCCCGAAGGAAAGCGTCGCATCTTCCGCCTCGACATCGACCCGGCGAGCATCACCTGGAACCGGGTCATCGATGTCAACGACCGCTTCCTTCGCCGGATCAGGATCGGACTCGGGCCCGAAGAGCTGGGCTTGGAGCGCGTGACCGGCTACGATATCTCGGCCGCCTCGGAGATCATGGCCATCCTGGCCTTGACGACGGGCCTCGCCGACATGAGGGAACGGCTGGGCCGGATGTTGGTCGGCACCAGCAAGGCGGGCGAGGCCATCACCGCCGAGGACCTTGGCGTCGCCGGCGCCCTGGCCGTTCTGATGAAGGACGCCATCATGCCCAACCTCATGCAGACGCTCGAGAACACCCCGGCCATCGTCCACGCCGGGCCCTTCGCCAACATCGCCCACGGCAACTCCTCGATCATCGCCGACCAGATGGCGCTCCGGCTCGTCGGTGAGGACGGCTATGTCCTCACGGAATCCGGGTTCGGGGCCGACTGCGGCATGGAAAAGTTCATGAACATCAAGTGCCGTGTGAGCGGCCTCGTCCCGAGCTGCGTCGTCATCGTGGCCACTATCCGGGCCCTCAAGATGCACGGCGGGGGCCCCAAGGTCGTGGCCGGGAAGCCCCTGGCCCCGGCCTATACCGACGAGAACCTCGACCTCCTGGGCAAGGGGTTGCCCAACATGGTCGCCCACATCAAGAACACCTTGCGATTCGGGGTGCCGGCCGTCGTCGCCGTGAACCGGTTCGTCACGGACACCGACGCCGAGATCCAAATGGTGCGCCAGGCGGCCGTCGCCGCCGGGGCCGAGGACGCCGTCATGGCGGATCATTGGGCGCAAGGAGGGGCGGGGGCGGTCGACCTGGCCAGAGCCGTCATCGAGGCTTGCCGGAAGCCGTCGCGTTTCCGCTTTCTCTATCCCCTCGAATGGGACATCAAGAAGAAGATCGAGACGATCGCCACCGAGATCTACGGCGCCGATGGCGTGGACTACGAACCGGCGGCCGAGGCCAAGATCGAGCTTTACACCCGCCTCGGCTTCGGCAAGCTGCCCATTTGCATGGCCAAGACCCACCTCAGCCTGAGCCACAACCCGACTCTGAAGGGGGTGCCGAAGAACTTCCGTGTGCCCGTCCGGGACATCAAGGCCAGCGTCGGGGCCGGCTTTCTCTACCCGCTTTGCGGGGACATGAGGACCATGCCCGGTCTGCCGACACGCCCGGCCTTTTACGATGTCGACCTCGACCTCGCCACGGGCAAGGTCGTGGGCCTGTTGTGAATCGGAGAGAGCTCATGTCGACAGCCAAGCGCATGACCCGCCGTCGGTTCATCGGCCGGACGATCGCGGCCGGAGCGGCCCTGACCATCGTCCCCCGCCGCGTCCTCGGCGGGCCGGGCTACACGCCCCCGAGCGACATTCTGACCAAGGCCGTCGTCGGCGTCGGCGGCATGGGCCGGGCCCACCTCGGCTATCCCGGCTCCGTCCTCGTCGCCGTCTGCGACGTCGACGCCGGCCACCTCCGGACCGCGCTCGAGCTGGCCGGTCCCGGCGTCAGGGGTTACCACGACTTCCGCGAGGTCCTCGAGCGGCCCGGCGTCGACATCGTCCACATCGCGACACCGCCCCACTGGCACGCCCTGATCTCCATCGCCGCGGCCGAGGCCGGCAAGGACATTTGGTGCGAGAAGCCCATGACCCGGACGATCGCCGAGGGCCGCGAGGTCGTCCACGCCGTCGGACGGAACGGCCGCATCTTCCGCGTCAACACCTGGTTCCGGTTCGAAGACGTGTTTTACGGGTTCGGCACGGACGTGCGGCCCGTCAAGAAGGTCGTCCAGAGCGGCCTCCTCGGCTGGCCGCTCAAGGTCACCGTCAGCGCGACGACGGGCTTCGACTGGAAGTTCTACTGGAGCGGCCGGACGGACCTCCGGCCCGAGCCCGTGCCGCCGGAGCTCGACTACGACTTCTGGCTCGGTCCGGCACCCTGGAAGCCCTATCACCCTCATCGCGTCCACGGCACTTTCCGCGGCTACTGGGACTACGACGGCGGCGGCCTCGGCGACATGGGCATGCACTACCTCGACCCGGTCCAGTACCTGCTCGGCAAGGACGAGACGAGCCCGGTCGAGGTCTGGGCCGACGCGCCGCAGCAGCATCCCGACGCCTGCGGCTCCTGGCGCCGGATCGAGATGAAGTACGCCGACGGCTGCACCATCGTCCTCGACGGGGAGAACAGGGATACCCGGGCCGCCTTCCTCGAGGGCCCGGCCGGGAAGCTCTTCCGCGGCTTCGAGTCCGACATCCCCGGCCTGAAGGACAAGGTCGCCGGACTGCCGGACCCCGAGCCCCAGGTCACGGACTTCGCCGAGGCCGTGCGGAAGCGCCGCCGCTTCGCCCTTAACGAGCGCAACGGTCACCGCTCATGCACGCTCGTCAACCTCGGCAAGATCGCCGTCCAGCTCGGACGGCCGCTCCGATTCGACCCGGAGCGGCAGACGTTCATCGGGGACGAGGAGGCCGACCGCCTGGCCGGCCAGCCCATGCGGGCCCCCTGGCACCTGTGAGCGCCGTGAGCGCGAGGAGAGGGACCATGAAGAGGACACGCATTCCGGCGCTCATCGCTCTCGCCGCCCTGGTCGCGGCGGCCGCCGCGGCAGGCGGCGCCGAGGACGCGGCGGGCGTCAAGGCCAAAGTTGCGGCCCTCGTCGCGCGCTTCCCGGCGGCGAACGCCGCCGACCGCGACGCCCTCGCGGACGCCATCCTCGTCCTCGGCCCGGCGGCCGTGGCGGACGTCTGCGCCCGGGTCCTGCCGCCGGGCGCTGGCGACGACAGCGCGTCCCGGTTCACCCTCAACGGCCTGGCCGTCCGGGCCGGCCGTCCGGGCGCGGAAAAGGACAGGCGGCTTGTCTCTCGGGCTCTCATCGATGGCATCCGCGGACCGGCGGACAAAGAGGTCAAGGCTTTCTTTATCTCCCAACTGGAGCTCGCCGGCGGCCCCGAAGCGGTCAAGCCCCTGGCCGCGTGTCTCGGCGACGAGCGTCTGGCCGCGCCCGCCGCCCGGGCCCTGCTCGCCATCCGCGCCCCAGGCACGGCCGCGGCCTTCCTCAAGGCCCTCGACGTCGCGTCCGGAGCGGCCAGGGTCACGATCGTCGAGGCCCTGGGCGAGCTCCGCAGCCCGGAAGCGGTGAAGAAGCTCCTCCCCTACGCCTCGAGCCCCGACGAGGTTCTCCGGCGGACGGCGCTCTACGCCCTGGCCAATACCGGTGACCCGGCGGCCGGGCCGGCCCTCGAGCGGTCGCGCGTCGCCGCCCCACTCCACGAGAGGTCCCAGGCCCCCGCCCTTTACCTCCTTTACGCCCGGCGGCTCGTCGAGTCGGGCCGGACAGCCGAGGGCCTGGCCGTCGCCCGCGACATCCTGAAATATTACACGGCGCCCGCCGAAAGCCACGTCGCCTCGAACGCCCTCGGGCTCGTCGTCTCGGCGCTCAAGGACAGGGCACTGCCCGACCTTCTGGCGGCCATGGACGGCCCGAGCGCCGCCCTGCGCGGCGCGGCCCTCGAGCTCGCGGACTCGCTCCCCGGAGCCGAGGCGACCGCGAAATGGGTCGCGAAGGCGTCCGGCGCACCCCCGGACGTCCGGGCCGAGGTCGTCGGCATGCTCGGGCGGAGAGGCGACCGGGCGGCGCTCCCGGCCGTGCGCGAGGCGCTTCGCGGCCCCGATAAGGCCGTCCGGCTGGCTGCCATCCCAGCCGCCGTGCGCCTCGGCGGCGCCGATGTCCTGCCCGAGATCTATCCTTTCTTCAGCTCAACGGAGGCGGACGAGGTCGCGGCGGCCAAGGACGCGCTCCTCGGCTTTGAAGCCGGCCGTGTCGTCGCCGAGGCCGCCCGGCTCATCGGCGAAGCGCCGCCCGCGGGCCGGGCCGCCCTTATCGACGTCCTGGCCGCCAAAGGGGCCCATGACAGGATCGACCTCGTCTTCGCCCAGGCCGGAAGCCCCGAGCCGGCCGTCCGCTCAGCGGCCGTCGCCGCCCTGGCCGCGCTGGCCGAAGAAAAAGACCTGGCGCGGCTCCTCGACCTCCTTTCCGTCGCTTCGGACAGCGAAGAGACGACCAACCTCGAGAAAGCGGTCGCGGCCGCGGCCGGCCGGGCCGCAGACCCCGAGCACCGCGCCGACGCCCTGGCCGGCTTCCTTGCGGGCGCGCCGGCGCCGCGCCGGGTCGTCATCCTGAAGGTCCTGCCGCGCGTCGCCGGGCCGCGCGCCCTCCGGGCGGTCGAGTCGGCCCTCACTGAGAAGGACCCACGGGTCCAGGCCGCGGCCGTCTATGCCCTGTCCCGCTGGCCGGATCTTACGGCCGGCGACGACCTCGTTCGCATCGTCTCGAGCGGCGCGAACAATAAGTACGTATCGATGGCCCTCGAAGGCTACGCCAGGATCATCAACGGCTCCGACCTGCCGGTCTTCAAGAAGCTCGCCCTGCTCAAGGACGCCCTGGCCCTGCCCAAGGAAGAGGCCGGCAAGAAGCTTGTGCTGCGCGGCATCGCGGAGAATAGGGACCCGGGCGCCTTCCGCCTGCTCGCGGACTCGCTCGGCGGCAAGGAGCTCCGGGCGACGGCCGCCCCGGCCCTCCTCGACATGGCCGCCGAGCAGGCGCCGGAGGAGCGCTGGCTTTCCGGACACGAGGCCGTCTCCATCCTCGGGCGGGTGGAGGCCGGGGCCGAGGACCCGGCGGAAAGGGAGCTCGCCGCGCGGACGATCGCCGACCGTCTGCGCCAGGGCGGCTACGTCCCGCTCTTCGACGGCCGGACGCTCGGCGGCTGGAAGGGGCTCGTCGCCGACCCGCCGGCGCGGGCCAAGATGTCGCCGGAAGAGATGATCAAAGCCCAGGCCGCCGCCGACGAGCGCATGCGGGCCCACTGGACCGTCACCGACGGGCTTCTTGTTTTCGACGGCAAGGGCGAGAGCTTGTGCACAGCGCGGGACTATGGCGACTTCGAGATGCTCGTCGACTGGAAGATCGCCAAGGCCGGCGACAGCGGCATCTACCTCCGCGGCTCTCCCCAGGTCCAGATCTGGGACCCGGACGCCAACCCCGAGGGCTCGGGCGGGCTCTACAACAACCAGAAGAACCCGCGCAAACCGCTGGAGAAGGCCGACCGCGCGGTCGGCGAGTGGAACACCTTCCGCATCGTCATGATCGGCGAGCGCGTCACGGTCTACCTCAACGACCGGATGGTCGTGGACAACACCGTCCTCGAGAACTACTGGGAGCGCGACAAGCCGATCTACCCGACGGGGCAGCTCGAGCTCCAGGCCCACGGCAACCCGCTCTGGTTCAGGAATATCTGGGTCCGGGAAATCCCGCGCGATACGGCCGCGCCCGCCCTATCCGAGAGCGAAAAGGACGAGGGCTTCGTGCCCATCTTCGACGGCAGGGACCTCGGCGGCTGGACGGGCGACGCCAAGGGATACCAGGCCGAGAACGGCCGCATCGTCGTCCACCCCGAGCTCGGCGGCGGCAATCTCTACACGGAGAAGGAATACGCCGACTTCGTCCTCAGGTTCGAGTTCCGGCTGACCCCCGCCGCTAACAACGGCGTCGGCATCCGGGCGCCGCTCGAGGGGGACGCCGCCTACGCCGGAATGGAGGTCCAGGTCCTCGAGGACGGCTCGCCGGTCTACTGGAACCTCCAGCCGTACCAGTACCATGGCTCGGTCTACGGCGTCGCGCCGGCCCGGCGCGGCGTGCTGCGGCCGGTCGGCGAATGGAACACCGAGGAAATCGTCGCCCGCGGGCGGAAGGTCACGGTCACCGTCAACGGGACGAGGATCGCCGACGCCGACCTCGATCGGGCGAGCGCCGGCGGCACCATCGACCATCGCGACCATCCGGGCCTGGCGCGTGACCGCGGCCACATCGGCTTCCTCGGCCACGGCTCGATCGTCGAGTTCCGGAATATCCGGCTCAGGGAGTTGAAGTAGGCGGGGCGGTCAGCGAGGGCGCCGAGCGAGGCCCAGCGCCTCGCGCATGACGGCGTTGACCTGGGTGTTGTCGATGATGGGACCCGGGTACCAGAGGCCTTCGTAACCCAAGAACAGGCGGGCCGCGGCCCCCCTGGCGGCCAAGGTCACGAGTTCGTTGGTGTGGCCGATGGTCGAATAGCTAACCTCGCCCCCAGGATAGAAGAAGGGGGACTTCCCGGGAGGGACCCATGGGCCGACGGGGACGTGCCGGCGGCCGTTGGCCGCCTGCCCGGGTTCGGAAACGTGGGCCTCGGCGGACGCCGGCCTGGCGATCTGGCGCGGCAGCTCCCCGGAGGCCAAAGGCCGATGCGGGTTCAGCCGCAGCCCGCCCGTCGCATGGTCGGCCGTGACGATGAGCAGCGTGTTCGTCCAGTCGATATCGTCGCCCGGCCGGTCGACGAAGGCAATGGCCGCCCGGACGGCCGCGTCGAGGTCGGCAACGCAGGCGACCATCCGCCGGAAGTCGTTGTCGTGGTTGGCCCAGTCGATATCGCCCTGCTCGACCATGAGGAAGAAGCCGCGGGGGTTCCGGCCGAGGACCTCGAGCGCGGCGACGGTGGCGTCCTCGAGGGTGGGGTCTCCGGCGGACTCGCGCGTGAAGCGCGGCGCGCCCGGGCTCTCTTCCGGGAGGGCCGGGCCGAAGTTGCCGCCGGGCCCGCCGAACAGGCCGAAGAGCTTCTTGCCCCGGGCGACCGCTTCCCCGGCCGCCGCGGCGAGCGTCCGGCCGCCGTCGGCGCCGGCCTTCTCCTCGGCCAGGATGTAGTCGTTCGAGCCCTGAAGGGCGTGGTAGAGCTTCTCCGAGATATAGCCCTTTTTCGGGTCGAATCCGGGGTTATCGAAAAGAGGGTGCCCGGCGCCGATTACGACATCGGGTTTCGTCCGGAGGATAACCTCGTCGGCGATGCCGAGCCCGTCGTATCCCCTGTAGCCGGTGTAGTAATGGCCCCGGCTGGTGTTGTGGCTGACGAAGCCCGCCGGTGTCGCGTGGCTGAAGGGCACGGTCGTGACGACGCCGATCGCGCCGCCGGCCGCGGCCCGGAAGTCCTCGGCGATCGTCGGCAGGCGGCCGTCCGGAGCGTCGCCGGGCCGCCAGGCGATGTTGCCGCTGATCGTCTTGACGCCCGTGGCCAGGGCCGTGGCGGCCGAGGCGGAGTCTGTGGCGGGCGCGGCCACGGGCCGGTCGGCACCCGTCGACCCCTCGTCCGGGTACGGGCGGGCCCCTTCCCGGCGGACGTCGTAGCCCATGGACGGAGTGAAGACGGCCTCCGAATAAGCCGGACGGGCGGCGGCCTTGGCGTTGAGGTCATAGGCCGTGACGTCCCAGGTCGCGGCGTACCACTGGCCGGGGAGGGAGTGCCAGGCCAGGGTCCGGTCCCTGCCGGTGAGGTAGCGGCTGCCGGCGATCTCTGATTCGAGCGACATGCCGTCGCCGATGAAGAGGATGACGTGCTTGGCCCGGGGCTCGGGCGGCGCGGGCGAGGGGGAAGGCCCGGCGGCGACGAGATGCAGCGCGGCCGCGGCCGCCAGGACCGCGAGCGAACTCCTCAGTGTCGTCCGGCGTTTCAGCATGACCCTCTATTATACCCCGCGGGAAAAACCGGGCGAACGAGGCTCGCGGACGCCGCGGTCCCTCAGGCCTTTCGGACCTCCCCGATGGGCAGGACCGTCCGGCCCCTGGCCTCGTTCAGGACCTCGGCCATGGCCAGGTAGATCGCCGAAAGCCCGCACAGGATGCCCTCGAAGCCGGCGGCTCTCCCGACGAGCGCCGAGCCGGTCCAGTCGCGCGTGGCCAGCAGCCAGAACAGGACCGTCAGGCTCAGGAAGACGAACTGGATGGCCCGGTTCTTGCCGAAGGTCCCGAGCCACATGAAGAAGGTGAACAGGCCCCACAGGAAGAGGTACCAGCCTATGAACGGGACGGGGTCGCGCCGCCGTTCGGCGCGTTCAGGCCGAGGGGCGCGGGGTTGGCCAGCTCGGTGTCGTCCATCTTGACCCTCCTTGGGGAATGAAAAATGGTTTTTTATGGTATATCTCACCCTTCGCGGGTGTCAAGATGGAGACGGGGCGCCGGCCGGTCCGTCGGCGGCGTTACTTGAGCTTGACGTCGACCTCGTTCAACCAAATCCCGTGGATATTGCAGCGCTCGAAAACCTTGAGTTTCTCGGGAAAGGCCGCCAAGTGGAAGGTCGCGGTCGGAGCCGAGTCGGTGGGTTTGAATTCGTGCTTGGCCAGGACCTTGCCGTTGACGTCCTCGACCCGGATCCACATGATGTAGTGCGGCTTGTTGGGATCCATGGGGTGGTTGTCGACCTTTACCGTGACCATCAGCGCCGTGCCCATTTTTTCCAAGGTGACCTGGGGAACGTGGGTCTTGGCCACCGCCTCATTCCAGGGGCCGAAGAATTTGGCCGTAAAGGGCTTCGCCTGGCCCGCTTCCTGGGACCCCCGAGTGACGGTCGAGAGCGCGACGAGGCCGGCAACCACTAGAACGACGGGAACGAGGACCGAAAGAATCTTTTTCATCTCACCCTCCTCGATTCCGGGCATCCGCCCGGCTCGCATCCAATATCCCAGAATCCTGACAAAATTTCAAGGAAGGGGAAAAGAGGGACTGTCCCTCTTCTTCTTACATTCCGTACTTGGCGATGATCTCCTGCTTCGTCTTGCCCAGGATGTCGAACTTCTTGCCGACCTTTTTGAACGCGTCCAGGGCCGTGTCGAGGTGACGGGTCTCGTGGCCGGCCGAGATCTGCGTCCGGATCCGGGCCTGGCCCTGCGGCACCACGGGGAAGAAGAAGCCGATGGCGTAGATCCCCTCGTCGTAGAGGGCCCGCGAGAAGTCCTGCGACAGCTTGGCGTTGAAGAACATGACCGGCACGATCGGCGTGTCCCCTTCCTTGAGGACGAACCCGGCCTCGGTCAGCCCCTTGCGCCAGTAGGCGGCGTTGCGCTCGAGCTTGTCGCGCCGCTCGGTCGACTTCGACAGGATGTCCATGACCTTGAGGACGCCGGCCACGACGACCGGGGCGATCGTGTTCGAGAAAAGATACGGCCTGGCCCGCTGCCGGCACATCTCGACGAGCTCGCGGCGGCCGCTGACGCAGCCCCCGGACGCCCCGCCGAGGGCCTTGCCGAAGGTCGTGGTGATGACGTCGATCTTGCCCAGGACGCCGCACTTCTCGTGGGTGCCGCGCCCGGTCTTGCCGATGAAGCCCGAGGCGTGGGACTCGTCGACGAGGAGCATGGCGTCGTACTTCTCGCACAGGGCGGCCATCTCGTCGAGCTTGGCCGTGTCGCCGTCCATGGAGAAGACGCCGTCGGTGATGACGACCTTCATCCGCTTGTCGGCGTGGAGCTGGAGCTTCTCCTCGAGGTGGCCCATGTCGGAGTGCTTGAAGGTGTCGTGCATGGCGCTGCACAGCCGGATGCCGTCGACGAGCGAGGCGTGGACGAGCCGGTCCGAGATCATGACGTCATCCTTGGTCAGGATGGCCTCGAAGACGCCGGCGTTGGCGTCCATGCAGGAGGGGAAGAGGAGGGTGTCCTCTGTCCCCAGGAACTCGGTCAGGCGATGCTCGAGCTCGCGGTGGATGTCCTGGGTGCCGCAGATGAAGCGGACCGAGGACATGCCGTAGCCGCGCGACTCGAGCCCCTCGTGCGCCGCCTTGACCACGTCGGGGTGGCTCGACAGCCCCAGGTAGTTGTTGGCGCACATGTTGATGACCTTCCGCAGGGGCGAGCCGGCCGGGAACTCGACCTCGATGTCGGCCGCCTGGGGGGAGTGGATGAACCGCTCCTGCTTGAAGAGCCCGGCGTCCTGGATGCCCTTGATCTGGGCCTGGTACGTGCCGCGGACGTTGTCGCTGTAGGCCATGATGTCAACTCCCTACTTTCTTACTTCTTCGCCACGAACTCTTCGACCAGGGTCGCGATCTTGTTGACCGAGTCGAAGGCCTCGGGGGTCGCCTTGTCGTCGGGGATCTGGATGGCGTACTTGTTCTCGAGGAACCGCTTCAGCGAGACCATCGAGAACGAGTCGACGATGCCGCCCGAAATGAGGGGCGTATCATAGGTCAGCGGCTCGCTGTCGTCCTCGAGGTATTCCTTGGTGACGTACTTCAGGACGATGTCCTTCAGGCCTTCGATTGCCATGGTATGACTCCTTTATCTAATCGTTTTCGAGCGTCGAGGTGTCGCCGATCTCCTCGCCCCATTCCTTGGCGTGGAGGATGCGGCGCATGATCTTGCCGCTCCGCGTCTTGGGGAGCGACGGCACGAACTCGATCTCCTGGGGCATGGCCAGCGGCGAGAGCTTCTTGCGGATGAAGTTCATGATGTCGAGGTCGAGGTCCTTGCTCGGCGCGAAGCCCGGCTTGAGGGTGACGAAGGCCTTGACGACCTCGAGGTTGATCGGGTCGGGCTTGCTGACGACGGCCGACTCGGCCACGGCCGGGTGCTCGAGGAGGGCCGATTCGACCTCGAACGGGCTGACGAGGTGGCCGGCGGTGTTGATGATGTCGTCGTCGCGGCCGGCGAACCAGAAGTAGCCGTCCTTGTCGAGCTTGGAGCGGTCGCCGGTGATATACCAGCCGCCGCGGAACTTCTTCTCGAAGGCCTCCTTGTTGTTCCAGTAGGTCCGCATCCGCGAGGGCCAATCGTACTTGAGGCCGACGAGGCCGATCTTGCCGTGCGCCGGGTACGGCTCGTTCTTCGAGGGGTCGAGGACGGCGCCGGTGATGCCGGGGAACGGCTTGCCCATGGAGCCCGGCCGCACCTCCATGCCCGGATAGTTGCCGATGACGATGCAGCCGGTCTCGGTCTGCCAGTAGGTGTCGTAGAAGGGCTTGCCGAAGACCTTCTCGGACCAGACGACGGCCTCGGAGTTGAGGGGTTCGCCGACGCTCGCGAGATGCCGGAGCGAGGAGAGGTCGAACTTCTTGACGATCTCGTCGCCGGCCTTCATCAGGGAGCGGATGGCCGTCGGGGCGGAGTACCACATCGAGACCCGCCGCTTCTCGATCCACTTGTACCAGGCCTCGGCCGAAAATCCGGCGTCGAGGACGCACTGGGTGACGCCCAGGGCGAAGGGGGCGATAATGCCGTAGGAGGTGCCGGTGACCCAGCCGGGGTCGGCCGTGCACCAGTAGATGTCGTCGTCGCGGAGGTCGAGGACCCACTTGGCCGTGAGGTACTGGGAGATGAGCGAGTAGTGGACGTGCTGGACGCCCTTCGGCATGCCCGTCGTGCCCGAGGTGTAGTGGAGGACCGAGGGCGACTCGGCCAGCGTCGGGTGGACGCCGAATTTCTCGACGGGCGCGGCCTTCTCGAGCGAAAAGGCGACTTCGCGGTCCTTGAGCGGGGCGACGCCGTCGTAATCGACGACGATGATGTGGCGGAGGTGGGGCAGCTTGTCGAGGATCTTCCGGACCTTGGGGGCGTGCTTCTTCTGAGTGACGACGGCCGAGGTCTCGGCGTTCGAGAGCCGGACGAAGAGCGACTCGTCGCCGAAGGCCGAGAAGAGGGGCTGGGCGATGCCGCCCATCTTCAGGATGCCGAGAAACCCCAGGTAGAGCTCGGGGATGCGGTCCATGAACAAGCAGACGCGCTCGCCCGGCTGGAGCCCGAGGCCGCGGAGGAAGGCGCCGATGGTGTTCGTGGCCAGGCGGATGTCGTTGTAGGTGTAGGTCTTCTCCGCGCCGGTGAAGCCCTCCCAGTGGAGGGCGACCTTCGAGCCCTTGCCCTGGGCGCAGATCCGGTCGGTGCAGTGCCAGCCGATGTTGAGGACGTCGCCGGGCTTCCACCCGAGCTCCTTTTCCGCGATCTGCCAGGAGAAGTTCTTCAGCCGCTCGTCGTAGGAGCCGATGTTCGACATGTGTTCGATCCTCCGTTCGGGCTCAGGCCGGGGCCTTTTCCAGGACAACGACCGCCTTGGCCAGGTCCTTGATATGAGAAAGGGAAACCTGCATTCCGGTGATGCCGTGGCCGGCGCAGAACTCGCCGACCTTGCCGTGGACGAAGAGCTCGGGCTTGCCCAGGGCGTTGTTGATGACCTCGATCTCGGAGAACTTGTGGCCGCCGCTCCAGCCCGTGCCCATGGCCTTGAGGAAGGCCTCCTTGGCGGCGAAACGGGCGGCATAGTGCTGGGCGGGCCGGTGCTTCGAGTCGCAGTAGGCGATCTCGGTCGGCGTGAAGAGCTTGGTCTTCAGGCCGCCGGTGCGGAGGAGCTTCTCCTCGACTCGCGCGACCTCGATGATGTCCGTACCAACCCCGAAAATCAATGAGATATCGCCTTTCTCAGTGGACGCCGCAGTCGGGGGCGCCCGGCCCGGCCGCGAGGCGGCGGCCTCGTCCGGGGGCCCGCAAAGACGGACTAGTATTATAAATAAGGCGGGTTAAAAGTCAAAGATCAAGAAGGGGTCAGGTCTACTTTCTTCCAAAAAAAGTGGAAGAAAGTAGACCTGACCCCATCCGGCTGACCTGACCCGATCCGGCTAGAGGGCGGCGACGACCTTGGCCAGTTTCGCCCGGACTTCCAACCCGATCGGTTCGAGGGCCGGATTAGCGACCGCCGCCATGGAGGCAATGGGATCGATGGCCGCGACCTCGACCCGGCCGTCCGCAGTTTCCTGGACGATGACATTGCAGGGAAGCATCAGGCCGATCTTATCCTCGGCCAGAAGGGCTTTGTAGGCGAACGGCGGGTTGCAGGAGCCGAGGATGCGATAGTTGCGGAAGTCGACGTTGAGCTTCTCCTTGAGGGTCTTCCGGACGTCGATCTCCGTCAGGACGCCGAAACCCTCCTTCCTGAGCTCCGCCTTGACCTTCTCGACGGCCGCGTCGAACGGGCCGTCAATTGTCTTGCCGAAATAGTAGCTCATGGATCACCTCTCCAAAAGACGGGGTCAGATCTTTATTCTGCCATTTTTCAGCGGACATCGCCATGCGGCCATCGTGACCAAGCTTGTGACTCATTAAAAAGTGGCAGAATGGAGATTTGACCCCATATTAAACGGCGCCGAGGCGCTGGCCGACCTTGCGGAATTTTTCGATGGCGAAGTCGATCTGTTCGGGCGTGTGGGCCGCGCTGACCTGAACGCGAATCCGCGACTTCCCCACCGGCACGACGGGATAGTAGAAGCCGATGACGTAGATCCCCTCGTCGAGCAGCGCGTTGGCGAAGTCCTGGCTGAGCTTGGCGTCGTTGGGCATGTGGCCCAGGAGGACCGGAACGATCGGATGGACCCCGGGAACGATGCGGAACCCGGCCTCCTCCATCCCCTTGCGGAAGCGCCGGGTGTTGGCCATCAGGCGGTCGCGGAGTTCGGCCGACTCCTCGAGGATCTTGAGGACTTCGACCGTGGCGCCGGCGATGGCCGGGGCGAGCGAGTTCGAAAAAAGGTACGGCCGGGAGCGCTGCCGGAGAAGGTCGATGATCTCCTGACGCCCCGCGACGCAGCCGCCCGACGCCCCGCCCAGGGCCTTGCCGAACGTCGTGACGATGAGGTCCACCTTATCCATGACCCCGCAGTGTTCGTGCGTGCCGCGGCCGGTCGGCCCGATGAACCCGGTCGCGTGAGAATCGTCGACGAGGACCAGGGCTTCGTACCTCTCGGCCAGATCGCAGATCCTGTCGACCTGGGCGATGATGCCGTCCATGGAGAAGACGCCGTCCGTGACTATGAGCTTGAACTTGGCCTCCCGGGCGTGAATGAGCTGGTCTTCAAGGTCGGCCATGTCGTTGTTGCGGTAGATGTACCGTTTCGCCTTGGCCAGCCGGACGCCGTCGATGATCGAGGCGTGGTTAAGCTCGTCGGAGACGATGGCGCACCCCTCGTCGAGGAGCGGCTCGAAGACGCCGCCGTTGGCGTCGAAGGCCGACGAGTAGAGCAGCGCGTCATCCATCCGCAGAAAGTCCGCCAGGCGGCGCTCGAGTTCCTTATGGACACCCTGGGTGCCGCAGATGAAGCGGACCGAGGCCATGCCGAAGCCCCAGCGGAAGAAGGCGTAGTTCGCGGCGGCCATGACCCGCGGCTCGTTGCACAGCCCGAGATAGTTGTTGGCGCAGAAATTAAGGACTCGGGCCCCCGACTCGGTGCGGATCTCGACGCCCTGGGGGGTGGCCAGGACCCTTTCCGTCTTAAAGAGGCCTCGATCCCGGATCTGGCGGAGTTCGGCCTCGAGGTGGTCCTTGAATCGTCCGTACATGATCGTAATCCCTTTCTCGAACGACGATTAATTATACAGGATAGAGAAGGGACCCGAAAGCGGCCCAACCCCTCAGGCCTAGTCGGTTTCACTCTCATTGCTTCTGACCCCTCGTCATTGACCGACATGATGGGTTGGGATATAAACGGACCGCCATGACAGGGGACGTGGCGGCCGTTCAAAACGGAGGCAAGGCGGCTCTCGCTCCGGGGGACAAGCGTCGCGCCCTCGCCTGCCTCGCCCTGGCCGAATTCCTGGGCATGTCGGTCTGGTTTTCGGCCTCGGCCGTCGTCCCGGCCCTCGGCGCGACCTGGAACCTGGGCCCGTCGGGACAGGCCTGGCTGACGATGTCCGTCCAGCTCGGGTTCGTCATCGGCGCCTTCGGGTCCGCCGTCCTTAACATCGCCGACCGCCTCGATTCCCGCCTCCTGTTCTCGGCGTCCGCAGTGCTCGCGGCCGGCGCGACCGCCCTCATCCCGGCGACGGCAGCCGGTCCAGGAGCAGCGCTCGTCCTCCGTCTCGTTGCCGGCATCTTCCTAGCGGGCGTCTATCCCGTCGGCATGAAGATCATGGCCACGTGGACCCGCGCCGACCGCGGCTTCGGGATCGGCCTCCTCGTCGGGGCGCTGACCCTCGGGTCGGCCGCCCCACATCTCGTCCGGGCCCTGGGCGCGGCCGCGGACTGGCGGCCCGTCCTCTACGTGAGCGCCGCCCTCGCCGCAGCCGGCGGCCTCGTCGCCCTCGTCCTCTTCCGCGAGGGGCCCGACCGCGCGCCCGCGCCCCGCTTCGACTGGAGATATGCCGGCGGGATCTGGCGGGACCGGGCCATCGCCCTCGCCAACCTCGGGTACTTCGGGCATATGTGGGAGCTCTACGCGGTATGGACCTGGGTCCCCGTTTTTATCGCCGCGAGCTTCCGGGCCGCGGGTGTGGCCGACCGGCTGGCCGCCCTAGCGGCCTTCGCCGTCGTCGCCGCGGGCGGCGCGGGCAGCCTCGTCGCGGGGCGGCTCGCCGACCGCTTCGGCCGGACCGCCGTGACCTCCGTCGATGGCCGCGAGCGGCCTGTGCTGCCTCACGGCCGGCCTTCTTTTCGGGGGAGAACCCTGGTTCCTCCTGGCCGTCTGCATCGTCTGGGGGTTCACCGTCGTGGCCGATTCGGCCCAGTTCTCGGCGGGCGTGAGCGAACTTTGTCCGCCGGAGCGGACGGGCACGGCCCTGACGCTTCAAACCAGTCTGGGGTTCCTGTTGACGCTGGTGCCAATCCGGCTCATCCCGACGCTCGAGCGGGCCGTCGGCTGGCGCTGGGCGTTCGCGGCCCTGGCCGTCGGGCCGGCCCTCGGCATCCTGGCCATGCTCAGGCTGCGGCGTCTCCCCGCCGCGGTCCGGATGGCCTCCGGCCGCCGATGACCAGGCAACCTATAGCCCTTCGATCATGAGGCAGAACTCGTTGTTCTTCCGGTCGGCGTCCGGGATCTTTTTCTTCCGGTCGGAGGTGCCGCAGATCTCGTAGAGCCCGATGCTCAGCTTGACCGAGAAGGTGTAGGAGAACTCGTCGCCGGGGTCCAGGGCCCCGATCTGCCGCTTGAAGGTCTTGGCCACCTGCCGGGGGGCGTGGCCGTTTTTGACGATGATGTCCATGTCCGATTCCGGCGCCGCCGCGGCGCCTTTGTTCCTGACGGTCACGGTGATCTTGACGTCCTGGTTCGGCCTCAGGAGGGGTGTGGACTTGAGCTGCACGGCCAGGTCCGGCCGGGGCTCGGCCGCAGGAGCGGCGGCTTGGGGGCGGGCCGCCGTCGCGGCCAGGAGCGCCGCTCCGACGACGAAAGCGATCCTCTTTCCCATGCCGACCTCCTGGGCGGACAAGGCCCGGCTCATGTTCTCCTGAAGGTCAGCGTCGTCGAGGCCTGGGCCGTCGGCATGACGACGATCTCGGCGACGTTGACGTGCGGCGGCCGCGTCGCGCACCAGACGACGGCGTCGGCGATATCATCCGGCGAGAGCGGCGTCAGCCCCTGGT
>JBBISK010000002.1:0-33383 GCA_037441295.1 Candidatus Aminicenantota bacterium
GGCTCCGGGACCTTGAGCGTCGCGACCTGGTTGACCGGCGTGGGCACGCCGTAGTAGCTGACCTTGATCTCCTCGAAGATGGCGATGTTGGCCCGCCCCGTCCGGAGCATGCCCAGCTCCTTGCGGAAATGGTCGGTCGAAGCCTTCATCTTCTTTTCGAGGTCCTTGAGCACGTCCTTGACCATGGCCTTCCCCTCCCGTTCAGTAGACCTTGGTGCCGATGGCCTCGCCGCAAACGGCACGGCGGAGGGCGTCCTTGCCGTTGAGGTCGAAGACGACGATCGGCATGGCGTTGTCCCGGCAGAGGGAGATGGCCGTCGCGTCCATGACCTTCAGCCCCTTCTTGAGGACGTCGAGGTAGCGGATGGACTTGAACCGGCGGGCCTTCGGGTCGACCATCGGGTCGGCCGTGTAGACGCCGTCGACCTTGGTCGCCTTGAGGATGACGTCGGCGTGGATCTCCAGGGCCCGCTGGGCGGCGGCCGTGTCGGTCGTGAAGAAGGGGCTGCCGATGCCGGCCGAGAAGATGATGACCCGGCCCTTCTCGAGGTGGCGGATGACGCGCCGCCGGATGAAGGGCTCGGCGAGCGAGCGGATCTCGATGGCCGAGACGTGGCGGGTGTCGACGCCCTCCTTCTCCAGGGCCGCCTGGAGGGCGATGCCGTTGATGACCGTGGCCAGCATCCCCATCTGGTCGGCCGAGGCCTGGTCGATGCCGACCTTGGTCCCCCGGACGCCGCGGAAGATGTTGCCGCCGCCGATCATGACGGCAATGCCGACCCCCAGGTCGCGGACGGCCTTGAGGTCCCGGGCGATGGCCAGGGCCCGGTCGAAGTCGATGCCGTAGGACTGGTCGCCGAGGAGGGACTCGCCGGAGAGCTTCAGGAGGATCCTCTTGTACACCGGCTTAGCCATGGGCGCGGCCCTCCTCTCAGTCCCGGTCGCGGGACCGGCGGTCATTCCTGTCCGATCTCGAAGCGCGCGAACCGTCCGACCTTGATGTTCTCGCCCATCTTGGCGACAAGCTGGGTGATGAGGTCGCGGACCTTGATCTTGTCCTCGCGGATGTACGGCTGTTCGAGGAGGCAGACCTCCTCGAAGAACTTGAGCAGCTTGCCGTTGACGATCTTCTCCATGATCTCGGGCGGCTTCTTCATGTCGCCGAGCTGGGCCTGGATGATCTCCTTCTCCTTGGCGACGATGTGCGGCGGGACGTCGACGGCGGCGATCCAGCGCGGCTTGGCCGCCGCGATCTGCATGGAGATCTCCTTGACCAGCTCCTGGAACTGGGCGTTCCGGGCGACGAAGTCCGATTCGCAGTTGACCTCGACCAGGACACCGATCCGGCCGTTCATATGGATGTAGGAGCCGACCAGGCCTTCCTTGGCCGCCCGGATGGACTTGGCCTCGGCCCGGGCGTAGCCCTTCTTGCGCAGGATCTCGATGGCCTTGTCCATGTCGCAACCGGACTCGGCCAGGGCGGCCTTGCATTCCATCATGCCGATGCCGGTCCGTTCGCGCAGCTCTTTGACTTTTTCCGCCGTGACTTCCATAGCTCACTCCTCGACCGCCGGGCGCGCCGGACGGCCTATTTCTCCTTGTCCGCCGCCGTGCCCATTCCGGCCTCCTCTGCGGAGGCGTTCTCCGCGGCCGGGGCCCCGCCCTTCTTCTGGTCGAGCAGCTCCTTGCTGATCCGGCTCTTCTTGCCCTCGACGACCGACTCCGCGACCTTGGAGACGAACAGCTCGATGGCCCGGACGGCATCGTCGTTCCCCGGGATGGGGTAGGCGACGGCCTCGGGGTCGCCGTTGGTGTCGACCACGGCCACGATCGGGATGCCCATCTTCTGGGCCTCCTTGATGGCGATGTCCTCCTTCGAGGAGTCGATGATGAAGAGGGCGCCCGGCAGCTCGCTCATCGTCTTGAGGCCGCCGAGGTTCTTCTGGAGCTTGCGGTAGACCTTCTCGAGCTTGGACTGCTCCTTCTTGGCCAGGAGGTCCCACCGCCCGTCCTCCTTCATCTCCTCGAGCTCCTTGAGCTTGTCGACGCTCGTCCGGACGACGGCGAAGTTCGTCAGCAGCCCGCCCAGCCAGCGCTGGTTGACGTAGGACGACTCGCACTTCATGGCGTAGTCACGGACGATGTCCTGGGCCTGCTTCTTCGTCCCGACGAAGAGGATGGTCTTGCCCTCCTCGGCCAGGCCGCGGATGAAGGCCAGGGCCTCCTTGAAGTTCTTGATCGTCTTCTGCAGGTCGACGATATAGATGCCGTTGCGCTGCCCGAAGATGTATTCCTTCATCTTGGGGTTCCAGCGCTTCGTCTGGTGGCCGAAATGGACACCCGCCTCCAATAGTTCCTTCATTGTCACTGAAACCAACTCGAGCCTCCCCTTCTTCCTTCTCCGCGATGTTAACGCTTATGGTACTGCGGAGCCTTGCGGGCGCCCAGCAACCCATACTTCTTGCGTTCCTTGACCCGGGCGTCCCGCGTCAGCAGGCTGGCCTGCTTGAGGACGGGCCTGAGCTCCCGGTTGAACTCGATCAGGGCCCGGGCGATGCCGAGCCGGATGGCCTCGGCCTGCCCCTTGGCGCCCCCGCCGCTGACCCGGAGGAAGATGTCGAACTTGTTGTCCGTCTCCGTGAGGAGCAGCGGCTGCCGGATGATGTTCCGGTGGGGTTCCAGGCGGAAGTAATCGGCGAACGGCCGCGGCCGCTTGTTGACGTAGAGAGTGATGTCGCCCTTTCCGGAGCGCAGGAAGACGCGGGCGATCGACGATTTCCGTTTTCCCGTGCCGTAGTACTGGATGAGACTCATGGGGCCTCCTAGATCGGGTATTGCCGGGGATTCTGGGCCTCGTGGGGGTGGTTGGGCCCGCGATAGACCTTGAGCTTCTGGTAAATGGACCGGCCGAGCTTGCCCTTGGGGATCATCCCCCAGACCGCCCTCTTGATGACCTCCTCCGGCCGGCGGGCGAGGAGGTCCTTGAGCGTCTCCTCCTTGAGGCCGCCGGGGTACTGGGAGTGGCGGTAGTAGGTCTTCTGGTCGAGCTTGCGGCCCGTGACCCTGACCTTCTCGGCGTTGATGACGACGACGAAGTCGCCCGTGTCGAGGTGGCTCGTGAACTGGGGCTTCTTCTTGCCCCGGATGAGCTCGGCGACCTGGGTCGCCAGGCGGCCCAGGACCTTGCCGTCGGCGTCGACGAGCCACCAGGTCTTCTCGATATCGTCCTTTTTTGGAATAAACGTCCTCATGGGTCTCTAACCTTTAAGCAGAGATTGAGTGATTCAATAAAATACTAAATTGGGAGGGAATTGTCAACTTAGGCGGCCCTCGGCGACCGCCTGCGGAGGGCGGGCAGGATCAAGCCGATGCCGGCCAGGAACCCCCCGATATGGGCGAACCAGGCGACGCCCCCGCCCATGCCGGCGCTCAGGAGCTGGGTCAGGAACCACACTCCGAGGACGATCCCGGCCGGCACGGGGACGATGAAGATGAGGATCAGCGTCAGGACGCGCGCCCGGGGGAAAAGGACCCAGTAGGCGCCGAGGACCCCGGCGATGGCCCCGCTCGCCCCGACCATCGGCAGCCGCGACCCCGGCCCGGCCACGACCTGGGCCAGCTCCGCCGCGAGACCGCAGGCAAAATAGAACAGGATGAAGCGGAAC
Source organism: Candidatus Aminicenantota bacterium (assembly GCA_037441295.1). Classification (GTDB taxonomy): domain Bacteria; phylum Acidobacteriota; class Aminicenantia; order Aminicenantales; family Saccharicenantaceae; genus DATKJS01. Next base: position 3,666 of record JBBISK010000002.1, read on the forward strand.
GGCCCCAGAGTGTCCTCGATGTTGTTGCCGAAGATCCAGAGATAGAGCATGTTCCCGAGGAGGTGGAGCAGGCCGGCGTGGACGAACATGCTCGTCAGCAGGGTCAGGAGCGGCGGGACGGGGACAGCCGGGGCCTGCGACAGGAAGTGAGTGATGGCGTAGGGGACGGCGCCGAACTTGAGGACGCTCCCCTGGATCCCGCCCGGCGACAGGACGCCCATCGCGAAAACGCCGACGTTCGCGGCGATGAGGAGGATGGTGACGAGCGGGAAGTGCCGGGTGGGGTTCTCGTCATGCAGCGGGATGAACATCGGCTCCTGCTCTCCTCCCCGGCCAAAAAAAAATCGCGCCCCGCCCGGACAGACGGGGCGCGATAGCCGGCCGTTCGCTCGGGATCAGGTCGTTTTTTTCAGCTCTTCCTCGAGCTTCTTGCGCGCGGCGATCCTCTTTCTGAGGTCGTTGAACTTATCGATGGCCTTGTCGGCCTCGGCGATGTACCGGGCCTCTTTTTCCTCCTCGAGCTTCGAAAGCGTGCTTCGGTAGAGGACGCTCAGGTAGGCGTACGGCTCGGGATAGTTCGGGTCGATCGAAATGGCCTTCTGCAGGGTTTTCATGCATTCGTTGGCCGTGGCCAGCCGGGCTTCCTTCGGCAGGAACTGGAAGCGGTACGACCGGGACCACTGATTGATGCCCAGGGCCAGCCAGGCCTCGGCGGAGTTGGGCTGCAGGGCGATGATCCGGTTCCGGTACTCGGCGGCCGTCTCGAAATACTTCAGCAGAGTGTTCGGCTCGGAGGACTGGAGGGACTCGAGATAGCTGGCCATATAGGCGTAGCCCTGGGGGTTCTCCGGGTCGGCCTCGATGCGGCGGAGGTACATGGACTCGGCCTTCTGGGCGATCTCCTTCTTCTCCCCGGCATAGCGCTTGTAGAACTCGGCCAGGACGTAGTAGTTGCTCATGTTGGCCGGCTCGAGCTCGAGGATGCGCAGGTAGAGCTTCTCGGCCCTGGGGAAGTCCCGGAGCTTGTCGTACATGTCGCCGAGCGAGTAGATGATGTCCTTATTATTGGGCTCGATCTCGAGGGCCTTGTTGAGGGCCTCGATGGCCTTGTTCTTCTTGTCCAGGTTCTCGGCGGCGTTGACGCCGGGCTTATAGAGCTGCTTGTAGCTCTCTCCGAGGAAGCGGTAGGCCTGGGTCATCATCGGGTTGTTCTTGAGCGTCAGCTCGTACTCGGTGATGGCCTTGCGGTACTGGTTCTCGGTGAAGAACCGGTTGGCCTTGGAGAAATGGTAGTTCGCGGAGAGCTTCGAAACGCTCAGGTCCCCGCAGGCGGCGGCCGTCAGCACCAGGGCGACCGCGGTCACGGCGAGGACGCCACCGTTTATCCTTTGACGAAACATCCTGACCTCCTTAAGTTCTCGGCATCAGTCCGTGGTGGCGAGAGAGGACTAAAGAGAATTTATAAACGAACAGCCGGTTAAAGTCAACCCCGTTCATGGAAGTCCACGAACGGTGCCGTCGCTCCGAAGCCCGCTAAAGCCGGGCTCTCTGGGCAACTGCAGGGTTCAAGCGTCGGGACCCCCGACCGTCCGCTGGCGGAGCTCCAGGGACAAAGCGGCTTACGGCTTCCTCAGCGCGAGCGGACGAAGAGGCGGAGCGGGGTCCCTTCGAAGCCGAAGGCCCGTCGCAGCTCCTCGAGGAAATGCTTCTCGTAGGACGGGGAGAGCGGCCCGCCGCTGCCGGTGAAGAGGACGAACGTCGGCGGCAGGACGCCCTTTTGGGTCATGTAGCGGAGCTTGGCCCTGGCCCCGCTCTTCAGCCGGGGGGGATGGGCCTCCGCGACGCGGGCCAGGAAGTCGTTGAGCTTGGAGGTTTCGACCCGGCGCGAGGCATTGGCGTAGACCTTCTCGGCCAGGTCGAGGATCTTCACCACCCGCTGGCCGGTCGCCGCCGACGTGAAGACGAGAGGGGCGTAGCTGACGAAGGAGAGCTTCCGGTAGACGGCCTCGCGGAAGACGTCCGGCTCGACGGCCCTCGTGTCCACCAGGTCCCACTTGTTGAGGGCCAGGACCAGGGGCTTGCCGGAGTCTTGGGCCAGCTGGGCGATGTGGGCGTCCTGGCGGGTCGGGAACTCGCGGACGTCGAGGACCAGGCAGATGACGTCCGCATCGCGGATATTCGCCCGGGCCCGGATGATGCCGGCCTTCTCCCGGCTGTCCCGCGTCGCGGCGAGCTTGCGGATGCCGGCCGTGTCGACCAGGCAGAACACCTTTCCGTCGCGGACGACGAGGGTGTCGGTGCTGTCGCGGGTCGTGCCCGGGACCTCGTCGACCAGGAGCCGCTCCTCGCCGACGAGGCGGTTGACGATCGAGGACTTGCCGACGTTGGCCCGGCCGACGATGGCCACCCGCAGCGGCGACGAGGCCTCGGCCCCCGCACCCGTCTCAGGCAGGACCGAGGCCAGGGCCTCTTCGAGGAGCCCGATGTTGCGCTTGTGCTCGGCCGAGACGAAGAGGACGTCCTTCTCCCCCAGCCGGTAATACTCGGCCGTGCCCCTCTCCTCCTGGAGCGGCGAGTCGAACTTGTTGACGACGAGAAGGACGGGCTTGCCGAGCTTCTTGAGCGAGCGGAAGAGCTCTTCCTCGGCCGGGGCGACGTCGCGCTTGCCGTCGAGGACGAACAGGATGACGTCCGCCGCCTCGGCCTCCCGCCAGGCCCGGGCCCGGACCTTCTCGCTCAGCGGCTCGTCGGCGACGCCGAAGAGCCCGCCCGTGTCGATGAGGAGGAAGCTCCGGCCGGCGACCGTGCAGGGCGCGGTCAGGCTGTCCCGCGTCATGCCGGGCTCGGCATGGACAAGGGACCTCTTCCGGCCCAGGATGCGGTTGAAAAGAGTGGATTTGCCGACGTTCGGGAAGCCGACGATGGCGACCCGGGGGAGGTTCTTCACGGCCCCCCGCTCTACTTCGCCACGATGGAATAGTCGGGGGCGAAGGCCTGGGTGAGGTCGATGTGGCCGCCGAGCGTCTCCTTCTCCGCGCCCTCGACCAGGATGGCCACCTTCCTGACCGTCTTGAAATTGGCGGCCAGCGTGTCGACCACGGCGAAGACGGCGGCGAGCTCGGAGGTCGAGCCGTAGGAGAATTTCTCCATGATCTCGCGGCCGAAGTCGACGTAGGCCGTGCCCTCCTTGGTGATGAAGACCTGGCGGACGCGCGTCTCCGGCGGGAGGGGCGAGACGAGCCCGGCCGTCGAGCCCTTGACGAGCTCGGCCAGGGCCCGCTCGGCCTCGTCGGCGGCCGAGGGCCCGGCGGCGATCTCGCGCGACTCGGCGTGGAGAAGGTCGTCGGCGTCGGAGAGGAAGTAGAGGGTCACCGTCCGGCGGGCGGACGGCTCGGCGGCTGGCGGGGGAGCCGGCGCCTTGGCCTCGGCGACCTCGGCCCGCCGGCGGACCTTCTCCCGCTCTCCGCCCGTGAAGAAGACGATGGCCAGGACGGCCAGGACGACAAGGAGCCCGGCCAGGACGAGGATCGGCCCCCAGCTCCTATTAGGCGTCTTTCCTTCGGCTTCCTTGACCATGGAGGTTCACGGGTAGAGCTGGAGGTATTTCGAGAGGCCCCGGTAGATGGCCTCGGCGACGCTCGCCTGGAACTCGTCGGTCGCCAGCTTCTTCTCGTCGGGGTTGGAGATGAAGGCGGCCTCGATGAGGACGGCCGGGCAGGCGACGCCGGTCAGGACCTTGAACGGCGCCTGCTTGATGCCGCGGTTCCGGGTGCCGAGGAGCGAGTTCAGCTCGGCCTGGATGAGGTCGGCCAGCTGGCTGCTCTGCCGGATGTAGGCGGTCTGGGCCATGTCCCAGAGGATCATCTTGACGTCGTCCTCGCTCTTGCGGTCGGCGTGCTCCTCGATCCGGGAGCCGTTGTTCTCGAGATAGGCCAGCCGCCGCGTCTCCTCGTCCGGCGTCGGCCCGCTGCTCAGGAAGAAGGTCTCCGAGCCTTCGGCGGCCTTCTGCCTGGAGCCGTTCGTGTGGATGCTGATGAAGAGGTCGGCCTTGACGTTGTTGGCCACCGCCGCCCGGCTCTCGACGGGGACGTCGATGTCCTTGTCCCGGGTCAGGACGACCTGGAAGGCCATGTTCTTCTCGATGAGGGTCTTGAGCTTAAGGGCGATGGACAGGGTGATGTCCTTCTCGACGTGGCCGAGCTTGCCCTTGGCCCCGATCTCCATGCCGCCGTGGCCGGGGTCGATGACGACGGTGCGGAGCTTCTTCGCTTCGGCCCGCGGCGGCGCGCCGGGGGCCTCCGGGCCTCGTGCCGTCCGGCCGGAGACGAGGGCGGCGAGAAGGAGGAGGACGAGGAGGGAGGCGGCGGGCGTGCCGCGGCGCTTTCTATCCATCTGTCCTTTCCGCAATGTCAAAATGGTGGAGGCGGCGGGAATCGAACCCGCGTCCTAAGGCATTCGACAGCGAGTGCCTACATGCTTATCCTCTTCGGACGTCTCGTCCCGCGGCTCCCGAAGAGGAAGAGGACCGCGGGACCAACCCCGAAGTTTTTTCGCTCGCCGGCCTCAGGGTCTGACCGGTCCGCTATCCTGCTGGGTCGACGCTCCCGAAACCCCGCAGGAGAGGGCGCCGGGAACGGCGTGCCTTTCTATCAGGCCGCGACTGCTAAAGGTTCTGCAGTTAATTGTTTCCACCGGTTTTACGAGGATGGGTGGGACCTCGGCATGCCACTCGTGCCTCATTACCTCCGTCGAGACCAATTCGCCCCCACGCTCCTTTATGATCGGCTTGGGAGCCGCCTTCATTATAGGAGGGGCCCGCCGGGGTGTCAACCTGGCCGGGGAGGGTCAGGGGTCCGCCTTCCGGCGGAAATACGGGAGGGAGGCCAGGCGGCGGATGACCCAGGCCGTCGGGGCGCACCGCTCGGGGGCCGCGATGAGGCGGTTCTTCCAGCCGGGGATGCAGATGACCCTCCCCCGGCCGAGAGCCCTGAGCGAAGCCCTGACGACGTCGGGGGCGTCCATCCACATGAAGCCCGGAATGCGGGACGTGTCCATCTTAATGACGTCGTGGAACTCGGTGTGGGTCATGCCCGGGCAGAGGGCCTGGACCCGGACGCCGGTCCCAGCCAGTTCCGCCTGGAGATTCATGGAGAAGGCGACCAGGAAGGCCTTATTGGCGCCGTAGACCGGTCCGGAGAGGGGCGAAAAGGCGGCCATGGACGCGACGTTGACGACGTCGCCGCGGCCCCGGGCGATCATGCCCGGCAGGGCCGCCCGGGCCAGGCTGACCGCGGCGCTGGCATGGACCTGGACCATTCCCCGCAGGTAGGCGGCGTCGCTTTCCACGAACGCGGCGGGGCTGCCGGTGCCGGCGTTGTTGACGAGGAGGTCGAGCGTCGCGCAGGAGGCGGCACGGGCCTCGACCAGCCCGACCCCGTCGGGGGTCAGGAGGTCCGCCGGCAGGACCTCGACTGCGACCCCATAACGGCCGCTCAATTCGACGGCCAGGGCCTCCAGCCTGTCCTTCCGCCGGGCGACGAGGATGAGGCCGCTCCCGCCCGCGGCGAGCTGCCGCGCGAATTCAGCCCCCAGCCCGGCCGAGGCGCCGGTGACGAGGGCTGTGCGGATGTCGGGTCTCATCATGTGTCACCTCCGCGGTTCGCTCCGCAGCCTTCGCTCATTGCCGCTCCCCTCCGGGCCCCAAGTCCAGTAATACGCCACGTAAGCGAAAACCCGGTCCGGCCCATGAAGGTCCCGGCCGGCGGAGGCTATCAGGACCTGCCCCTTCCCCACGGAAATGAGCGCGCCCAGGTTGACGCCCGTCTCGCCCGACCCTCCGACCGTCGACCGGGAATGGCCCACGAGCTCGGCGCCCACGGTCAGCGACTTGGAAAGGTCGCGCTCCGCTTCCCAGCCGAACATCCAATAATTCCTGTTGCCCGCGCCCGGGTTGATCCAGTAGCCGCCGCCGCCGTAGGTCGTCCAGGCCCCCCAGCTCTTCTGCAGCCAGACCGGCAGGAAAGCCTGGACATGGCCGGCGCCGAGGCCGCGGCCGGGGTTGCCCGCCGGCAGCTCGAGATGGGGGAAGATCCCGACCTGGGGCCGGGACGGGGTTTCAGCCACGAAGCGGAACTTGACCCCGAGCTCGATGTCGCCGGGGCCGTATTGAAAGGGCATCCCCTTCGGCTTGGCATAGGCCATGGGCAGGATCAGGTGGAGTTGGACGTTCGAGGCCGCCCCGTAATTGGCCTCGGCGTGCGGCAGCGTTCCGGAAAGAGAGCCGGCGGTGACGGAATGCTGGGAGGCGAGGTAGAACTCCCAATGGTAGAGGTCCACGGGAACGGGGTCGTCGGTGAAGAAGGGCGGGCCGCTCCATGAGGCCGGCGCGGAAAGCACGAGCCCGAGAGCCAGCGTGAGGAGGAGGCGGGCATTCCCCTTCATTGCGGAAGATCCGTCGGAAAAAGTATAGTCCCCGTGGTCCACAGGGTCAAACACGGGCGCGGGGGGTTCGGCCGGTGTCGCCTGACCGTCAGGCCGGGGCGCCGTCCTTCGGCTGTTCCGCGGCACGCCTGTTCGCAACCTCCACGGACGTCAGGAGGAGGGGCATGATCACTAGGATGAGCGTCATGCCCACGGACATGCCCGCGACCACGACGATGGCAAGCGGCCTCTGGATCTGGCTTCCGACACCCCGCGCCAGCGACGCCGGGAGAAGGCCCAGCGCCCCGACGATCCCACCCATGAGGACCGGGCGGAACTTGTCGCGGGCCGTGAGCAGGACCGCTTCCCGTGAGCCGAGGCCTCGCCGACGCTTCGCGAGATAGTAGGTCACGAGGATCGAGGAGTTGAGGACGGAAACGCCGATGATGGAGATGAACCCGACCATGGAGGACACACTTAGGGATTCCCGGGCCACGAGGAGGCCCATCAGGCCGGAGAAGACGGCCAGCAGCGGCGCGACCATGGTGATGACGACGTTCCGGACGGACTGGAAAAGGACATAGAGAACGACGAGGATCAGGACGAACGACAGGGGCAGGGAGACGAAGAGGCGTTTGAACGACTCCTTCATCTCGCGGAAGACCCCGCTCCATTCCATGAAGTAGCCCCCGGGGAGCTTGATCCGGGAGACCTTCTCCTGGGCGCGCTTGACCGTTCCGCCCATGTCCTTCGAGGTCACTGTGAACTTGACGGGGATGTAGCGGCGGTAATTCCCGCGGTAGATGAACGAGGCCCCCGTATCGTAATGCACGCGGGCCACCCGCGACAGGGGGATGACGCCGCCGCCCGGCAGGACAATCGGGCTTGACGCGATCTTCTCGGGTTCCTTGCCGTAGGAAGTCGGATACCGGACGAGCAGGGAAAAGTTCCTGGCCCCTTCGATAACCCGGCTGATCTCCTTCCCGCCGAGGGCGGCCGAGACCGTGTCCAAGACGTCCTCCATGGTCAATCCCATGGCGGCGGCGTTCTCGCGGACGACGTCAATGAGGAGATTGGGCTGTCCCAGCTCCTTGAGGACGCCGACGTCCTCGATCCCGGGCGTGGCCGCCAGCTTCTCGCTGACGGCGCCTGCGAGGCTCTCGAGGACGCCCAGGTCCTCGCCGAAGATCTTGACGGAATTCTCGCCCTTGACCCCGGACATCGTTTCGTGGAGCTGGTCCTCGCTGTACTGAGTGATGGTGATGTCGGCGTTGGGGAACATGGCTTTCAGTCCGCCGCGGACCTGCTCCTCGAGGTCCGCCTTGTGCCGCCCCGCCGGCCACTGCCGGTAGGGCTTGAGGATGAGGCAGTATTCTGTGTTGAAGGGTCCGCTCGGGTCCGTCCCGTCCTCGGGGCGGCCCGTCTGCGATTCCACCGTCTCGACCTCGGAGAGGCCGGCCAGGTATCTCCTGACCTGGTTGGCGTACTCGTTGCTCTTTTTGAGGGAAATCGTATAGGGGAACATGATGCGGATGTAGACGTTGCCCTCGTCCATGACCGGCAGGAACTGGGTGCCGATCGAGCGGAATCCGAGGGCAAGGCCCGCTGCCACGATGAGGGCCGCGACGGCGACGGTCCTCCTGCGACGGGCGGCGAGCCAATCCACGAGCCCGACGTACTTTTCCCGGACCGCGGCAAGGACCCTCGTCTCACGGTCGCGGGCCCGGCCGAGGAACGCAGCCTTGCCGGCGATAAGGTAGGTGAAGGTCAGGGACAGGGTCAGGAGGATCGTATAGAAATAGGTCTTCGCCATCGGCGAGAAGACCTGCGCCTCCGCGCCCTTCATCAGGAAGATCGGGATGAAAGCCAGGAAAATGATGCCGACTGAAAAGACCATGGGCCGGGCGACCTCTTCGGTCGCGGCCTGGACGGAGGCGGCCCCCGGCCCCCGCGTCTTCGAGATCCGGAAATAATCTTCGATGAGGATCAGGGGGATGTCGACGATGATTCCGAAGTCGATGGCGCCGATGGACAGGAGGTTGGCGGATTCCCCTCGGAGCGCCATCAGGGCCAGGGTGATGGCCAGGGACACGGGGATGACGAGGGCGGTGATGACCGCGGCCCGGGCGTTGCCCAGGAAGAAGAGGAGGGCCACGGCGACGAGGAAGATCCCGCCCGCCGCCGTTTCGATGACCTTCCGGACGACGGTGTTGATCAGGTCCCAACGCTCGTAGAACGGGATGACCTTGATCCCGGCCGGCAGGATCCGGGTGTTGAGCTCCGCCATCTTCTCGTGGAGGGACCGGATCGAGGGGATGCTCTTGGCGTCCTTCTTCAGCAGCACGATGCCCATGACGACGTCGTCCTCCGCGCCGAGGCCGACGATCCCGGTCCGCGGGATGTTGGCGATGTTCACCTCTCCGACGTTCCGGACAAGAATCGCCTGGCCGTTCCGGGAGGCGACGAGGGTGTTCTCGACGTCCTCGACGCTCCGGATCAGCCCCAAGCCCCGGACCATGTAATACTGGTCCCCCATCTCGACGACGCGGCCGCCGACGTTCAGGTTGGACTTTTCCATGGAGTCGATGACCTGGGACAGGGAGATGTCGTACTTGATCAGGTTCTCGGGGCGGACGGTGACGACGTAGGCCTTGATGTATCCCCCCCAGCTGCCCACGTCCTCGACGCCGCTGGCCGTCTTGAGATGGCGGGCCACGGTCCAGTCCTCGAGCGTCCGCAGCTCCATGAGGTTGTTCGACCCCTCGACGCGGTACCGCATGACCTCCCCGACCATGCTGGGGATGATGTCCGGCCGGGCGTTCTCGGGCAGACTGACGCCGGAGATCCTGTTGATGACCTGCTGCTTGGCGTCCTTGTAGCTCGTGCCGTAGGTGAAGTTGCACTTGATGTCGGAGAGCCCGTAGAGCGAGATGGAATTGACCCCGCTCTGTTCCTGCATTCCGGCCAGGGTGATCTCCAGAGGGACGGTGATCTGCCGCTCGACCTCCTCCGCGGACTTGCCCTCGTAGATCGTGACGACCTCGACGATGGCCGGCGAGGGATCGGGGAAGGCCTCGACGTTCAGGTCCTTAACGAAGAAGAACGACAGGGCGAACAGGGCGGTGGCGAACAGCAGGAAGAGGGCCTTGTGCGTCAGGACGAACGCGACCCAACGTTTCATCAGGATTTCTCCAGGTCGATGGCGGACGTGGCGATCTCCTCCCCCTCCCGGAGCCCGGCCACGGCCACCTCGGTCTCGGAGACTTCGTGGAGCAGGCTTACCGCCTGACGCTCGAAGACGCCGTTCCGGCGGACGAAGACGGAGAACTGGCCGTCTTTGTAGAGCAGGCACGCCTTGGGCACGACGGGCATCATCCGCTCCGATTCGAGGATCTTGATCTTCAGGAACATGTTCTGCTTGAAGATGTCCTGGCGGCGCGAGGGACGGATGAAGGTCTTGATCGTCCTGGCATCTGGGTCCTCCGCCCCGCTGACGTAACTGACACGCCCCTCGAACGCGACGCCGGGGGCCACGTCGGTCGTGAACGTGACGTCCTGTCCGGTCCGGATCCTCCCGCTGTCGGTGTCGTAGAGGTTGGCCACGATGACGACCCTGTCCGGGCACAGGACGTAGGCCACGGAGGCCGAGGCTTGGAGGCGGTCCCCGATATGGGCCGAGATGTCCGCCGCGCAGCCGTCGATGGGGGACCGGAGGACCATCTCGTCGGTGAAGCCGTCCGACGGGGCGACGCCGTAGAGCTCGAGCCTGCGCCTCCATCCTTCGGCCGAGGCCTTGAGCTGCTCGTAGGACGCCTCGCTCGCCAGAAGGTCGTTCCTGGTAACGGCGCCGACATCGATGAGCTTCTCATTGAGCCGGTAGATCCGCTCGGCCTGCAGCATTTGGGCCGTCGTCGAGAGGCAACTCGCGTACGCGTCGCTGATCTCGGGGCTGCGGACCGTCATCAGCGCCTGGCCCTTGCGGACCGGGTCGCCGATCCTGACCAGGATCCGGCTCACGGCACCGGCCACGGGCGCGAGGATCTTCGCGCCGCCGTCGAGGTCCGCCTGGACGGCGCCCGTCGCCTCGATATAGACCGGGACTTTCCGCGAAACGACCCTGGCGACCGGGATGGCCTTTTCCCGGGCCGCGGCGGGGTCGTTCGGGGCGGCCCCGCTCCTGGAGCAGGCCGCCGCCCAAAGGACAACGAGGCCCAAGGCCCCGACCCTGAACTTTTCTTTCATGGGATCCCTCCCGTATAGACTTTCAGAAGCTCCTGGTCCAGCCGGCACTGGACGAGGGCCTGGTGGTACTTGAGCATGAAATCCCGGTAGGTCCTCTCCGTGTCCATGAGGTCGAGGACGGTGATGCCCCCCATGGCAAAGGCCTGTCGGCTTTTTTCTAGGAGATCGTTCAGCTCTCGCTCCCTCGTCCGGTAGGAATCGAAGACCTTGAAGGCCGACCGGTAGTTGTTGAGCCCCTGGCGGACATCGGCGTCGATCTGCCGCCGCGTCTTCTCGACCTGGGCCTGGAGCTGGCCGAGCTGGGACTTCGAGATTAGGATGTCCTTTTGGTTCCGGTTGAAGACGGGCAGGTCCAGGCCGACGCCGACGCCGAACGCGGGGTCGTGACCGGGCCCGAGGGAATCGTACTCGACCCCGACGGTGAGGTCGGGGATGGCGCCGGCCTTGGCCAGCCGGACGGCGCTCCGGGCCGCGTCGACCTGTTTTGCCAGGGCCAGGAGGTCGTAGCGGTTCTGGTTCGCGGCCCGGAGGAGCGTCTCCGCGTCATAGTCGACGAAGTCCGGCCTCAGGGGCGGCTCGAACGGCATGAGCGGCTCGGAACTCCCCAGGAGGACCTGGAAAAGCTCCAGGTCGTTCGCGGACTGGTTCTCCAGGCGCGCCAGCTCGTTCTCGAGCTCGACCCGTGAAAGCCTCAGCTTCTCGTGCTCGATCAGGGTCAGGAATCCCGCAGCGTACCGCCTGTCGGAAACGGCCAGGACCTTGTCGAGGTTCCCGACCTCCTCGCGGACGAAGCCGACGTTCAGGTCGTCGAGGACGAGGTCGTTGAAGAGCGAATAGAAGCCGACCAGGAGATTGCGGATGACCTCCTGGTGCCCGAGGCGGGAGGCTTCGAGGTTCGAAGCGGCCAGACCTTTCCGGAGCCCGCGCTTGCCCCCGATCTCGATGAGCTGGTCCAGCCGGGCCGTCCACTGAGTGTTGTCGCCGATAAAGACCCCGCCCCGGCCGAACTGGATGTCCGTGTAGTCGAAGGACAGGCTCGGGTTCGGCAGCAGCCGGGCCCCCACGGCTTCGGCGGTCGCCTTGTCGAGCTCGTACCTGTGAATGATGATGTCGATATTGTTTCGATAGAAGAGCTCAAGAGCCCGGTCCAGGGTGATCTCTCGGGCCCCGGCCAGGGCGGTCGCCGCCAGGAGCGGGACCATCAGGAACGCGGAGAACTTCCTCAATCGCGCCATGCCTAACCTCCGTCTCCATGCGCCTGCGCGCACACCCATAGTGACAAGGGAGCCGACGGGACGACGAAGAGGTCAGGCCGAGGGGGGGGACCTCGAGGAAAGGCGGGGAATGAAGGGGAAATCGAAGTCCGGGACCCGGCACGGCTTCCGGGAGAGCAGGACAACGAAGAGCGGCAGGAAGAGGACTGCGGCGATGATCGAGCCGAGGACGGATTGCTGGAGTTGGCAGGCGGGGCACCGGACGTCCCCCGCGGGGCCCTTCTCGATGTGGGTGAAGTTGACCAGGGCGACGACGGCGAAAAAGAGAATGACGAACGTCAGTCGAAGGGTCCGGAGCGAGCGTTGGTTCATGGCTTTGTCGCGATTATAGCACAACGCGGCCGCCAGATGATACCGCCGCAACGGACGGCCGCGCGACGCCCACCGGGCCGGGCAGCCTTAGCGATAATCCTCGCCCTCGCCCAGGACGGCGTGGACCCTGGGCATCCATTCGCTGATGCGGATCTCCTGCGGGCACTTCGGCTCGCACTCGCCGCACTGGACGCAGGCGGAGGCGCGCTCGCCTTCGGCGACGAACCGGGCGTAGAGCAGGCGGCTCGTCGCCGGGTCCTCGTGGATGCGGCCGTTGTTGTAGAGCTCGAAGACGCGCGGGATGGCGACGCCGTTCGGACAGGGCAGGCAGTAGCCGCACTGGGTGCATGGGATGGGCGTCGTGGCGAGGTAGGCCCGGCGGACGCGGGCGATGAGCTCGTGCTCGGCGGGCCCCATGGACCCGGCTGCGGCCCCTTCGGCGGCGCGCAGGTTCGCCTCGACCTCGCTCATCCGGCCCATGCCGCTCAGGACGACGGCGACCTCCGGCCGGTCCCAGACCCAGCGCAGGGCCCATTCGGCCGGCGTCCGGTTCGGTTCGAAGGCGTCGAAGAGCTCCCGGACGGCGCGGGGCGGCCGGGCCAGCCGGCCCCCGAAAAGGGGTTCCATGACGACGACGGCCAGGCCTCTCGCCGCAGCGTACTTCACGCCCTCGGTCCCGGCCTGGTTCTCGGTGTCCATGTAGTTGTACTGGACCTGGCAGAACGTCCAGCCGCCGTAGCCGTCGACGATCGCCTTGAACACGTCGAACTTGTCGTGGAAGGAGAAGCCCAGGGCGCCGACGCGGCCGTCCCTGATCGCGGCCTCGGCCCGGGCGAGGACGCCCAGGTCGAGGACCGAGCGCCATCTCTCGGCGTTCAGGGCGTGGAGGAGGTACAGCTCGACCCGGTCCGTGCCGAGCCGCTTCAGCTGCTGGTCGAGATAGACGTCGAAATCACCGGCCTGCTTGAGGAGCCAGACGGGGGATTTCGTGGCCAGGCGGACCTTAGCCCGGTAGCCATCCCCGAGGGCCTCGCCGACGACGGCCTCGCTCGCGCCGTTGTGGTAGGGATAGGCCGTATCGACGTAATTGACGCCGCGGTCGATCGCCGTCCGGATCATCCGTACGGTCGCCTGCCGGTCCACCTTATCGCTCTGCGGCATCCCGTCGAGCGTCGGCAGCCGCATGCAGCCGAAGCCGAGGACGGAAGCGCGCCAGTCGAGCCGGCCGAATTTCCGATAGACCATGCGTCGACCTCCTCGCTCCATTATACAGGAGGGCGTTCAAAGCGGGCCCGCCGCGGCCTAGCGCCCCGGGCCCGGGCGGCCGTCGAGCCGGCCGCGGAGGACGGTGATCGAGGCCCGCGGCAGCGCGTACTCCCGCCCCGGCCCGCCGGAGAGCCGCGTCCGGACCTCCGGGCCGTCGGGGTCCGCCCGGCCGTTCGCCCCGTCGGCGTGCCACTCGTATTGGCCGAGGCCGAAGGTCACGAAGTCCACGGTCCCCGAAAAGTGGCGGTCCGCCCCCGACCCTTCGTCCCGGAAGACGACGCGGACAGGCCGGGCGTTCTCCCGGTCCTTGTTGACGAGGAGGAGCGACCACTGGCCGTCGGGCCGCTCCAGGGCATAGGCGGTGACCAGGACGTTCCCCGAAGCGTCGCGCGCGTCGCTCTCCGCCCGGAAGACGCGGTGCGGCGCGTCCACCGGCTGGACCCACTCGCGGGTGAGGAGGCGCGAGGCGAAGTACTGCGCATAATACCCCCGGACCCGGAAGTCCGCGTCGACGTTGAGAAGGCCGAACGAACCCCAGGAGGCATTGCAGCCGGGATGGAGCGCCGACGGGACGTCATGGAAGAAATAGCTCGCGCTCCCGCCGGCGGCGAAGAAGGCCCCGGTGTAGTCGGCGAGCCAGAGGCCGCCCATGATATCGACGAACGTTTCCCCCGTCTGCCAGGACAGGTTGAGCTCGGTGACGTACATCGGTACGTCGGGCGGCAGCCCGTCCTCGCGCCACACCCGGACGATGTCCGTGATCAGCCGGGGCTCGTTGTAGAGGTCGCTCCACGAGGTGTGGCACGGGTCGTACGGGTAATGCTCGAAGGAGAAGAAGGCCAGGTCCGAGAGACGGCCGCGGATCTTGAGATAGTCGATGAAGCGCCCCAGCCAGGAGACGCGACCCGTCTCGTCCGGCCAGACCTCGATGTCGCTGTTGACGCCCTGGAAGGCCGGCCCGCCCAGCTTCAGCCGCGGGTCGACGCGGTGGATGGCGTCGGCGAACTGGACGTAGAGCGCGCCGTAATCCTCGGGGAGCATGTACTGGCCGTCGGCCTCCTCGCCCATCTCGACGCAGGCGATGGGATAGCCGCGCTTCTCGACGTAGGCGATCTCCGCCGCGGCGTCCTCGGGCGTCGAGTAGATCATGGCCACCGGGATCATGGCCGGCAGGCCCCGCGTCACGCCGCTCGTGTAGAAGAAGTCGAGGCCGACCTGGTCGCCGAGCTTCTCGTCGAGGTCGGAGGCCTCGTGCCACGGGTCGACCGAGGAGCAGAGGGTGGGCGTCTGCGAGCCGTCCGGCGCGTGGCGGACGAGGTCCTGAAAGCGGCCGTCGGCGGCCAGCGTCCCCGCCTCGACCTCGCGGATGGCGTAGCCGGCGCAGTTGCGGCGGTCGGCCGCGCCGTGCGTGTCGCAGGTCCCCGACGACGCCGTCATCCAAACGCGGACGTACCTCGCCGCGACCGGCGCCGTCGCGAGGCGCAGGGTGGCCTGGCCGCCGCGGCCGTCGGTGACGCTGCCGAGCGGGAAGGTCTGCCAGACGCCCTTGGTCGGGGCGCCGACCGGGCTCGCCTCGCCCGTCCAGAACTGGACCCGGTAAACGCGCGCGTAGGGCTCGGCCCAGGCGATGCGGACGGCGTCGAGCGAGCGCTTTTCGCCGAGGTCGATTATGACCCATTGGGGATGGAGGGCGTCGTCCTCGCCGGTGAAGGCCCTCGTCAGGTAGGGGTTGCTCTTCCAATAGGTGGCGATGTCGCCGTCGGTCAGCCGGGAATAGCCGCGCTCGGTGCCGCTGTTCCGGGTGAAGCCGCGGTGCGGCAGCGGGCAGGCGTAAGAATGGCGGATCGGCTCCGGCCCGGGCTGGGCGTCGCCGACGAAATAGCCGCGTCCGGCCGGGTCGCTCCAAGTCCCCCGCGGGTTCCAGTGCCAGGCCTCGACGAAGAGCTCGGTGTTCTGGCGGTAGGTCACGGGCTGCCAGCCCGCCGAGAGGATCTGCTGCAGGAAGGGCCCGGCGAGGACCTTGTCGGCGACGCCGTTCCTCAGCCGGTCGACGCCGGCGCCGAGGGCCCGCACCGGGCTGAAGGTGTTGACGGCGCGCGACGGCGCGGCATCGACGACGACGGTCGCGACGCCCTCGCGGGGGGCCGGGGAGCCGCCTGCGGCAGAGAGGAGCACGGCCGCGCCGCAAAGGACGATGGTCTTGAGGATGCGGGGGCTCGGGGGCATGGGACCTCCTCGGGACGCGGGGATGGAACGGAGCGATAGTAGGACAGCCCGGCGAAGCTTGTCAAACTGCTTGGACCGTTTGCTACAATGGATGCAGAGCCATCATGGATCTTCTTCATCTTCGGACGCGCCTCTCGATCGCCGTCGCCGCGGCGGCCGCCCTGGTGTTCCTCGCCGCCTGCGGAGGCAAGGCCCCGTCGGGGAACCGCGCGCAGAGCCCGGCGACGGCGGACCGGCAGGCGGCCCTTGCCGGGCGAGACGGCGGCGGCCGGTCTCACTGGGTGACGGCCGAGGGCCCGAACGCGAACGCCGGCGTCCTCCGCGCCGTGCTCGCCGCCGCCGACACGCACGGCCTGGACCCGAAGGACTACGCCGTGGGCGAGATCGGCCGCCTCTGGGAGATGAAGGACCCCGAGAGCCTGGCCCGCCTGGAGTCACTCCTCACGACCGCGCTCGGGAACTACGCCTCCGACATGACCGAGGGCCGCCACCAGCCGAGGGACTTCGATCCCGAGGCCTTCCCCACGGCTTGCGATTGCGAGGTCGACCGGCCTGCCCTGCTCGAGCGGGCGCTGGCCGCTCGCGACCTCAGGGCCTTCCTCGAGGACCTGGCCCCCCCCTTCGACGAGTACCGGGCGCTCCGTGAGAAGCTGGCCGAGTACCGGGCCCTGGCCGCCCGCGGCGGCTGGCCTGCCGTGCCGCCGGGCGGAAAGCTCAAGCCCGGCGACAGGGACCCGCGTGTGGACGCGGTCCGCCGGCGGCTGGCCGCGACGGGCGAATGGCCGGCCGCCGATCCCGCGGACAGCGAGACCTACGACGGGAGCCTGGCCGCGGCGGTCACGCGCTTCCAGCGGCATCATGGCCTCGAGGCGGACGGGATCATCGGGCCGGGGACCCTCGCCGCCCTCGACGTTCCGGTCGAGAGCCGCATCCGCCAGCTTATCGTCAACATGGAGACATGGCGCTGGGTCGGACGCGACCGCGGCGACTGGTGGGTCACCGTCAACATCCCGAGCTTCCGCCTGACGGCGGTGAGAGCGGGCAAGGTCGAGCTCTCCATGGCCGTCGTCGTCGGCGACGAGGCCCACATGACCCCGGTCTTCAGCGACCGGGTCCGCTACGTCGAGTTCAACCCATTCTGGAACGTGCCCGTCAGCATCGCCAGGAAGGAATTCCTGCCCAAGCTGCAGAAGGATCCGGCCTTCCTCAAGAAGCAGCACATCCGGATGTTCGAGGGCTGGGACGCGGGGGCCGACGAGGCCGATTCCACGTCCGTCGATTGGGCGTCGGTCTCGGCCGGCGACATGGGGCGCTATCGCCTGAGGCAGGACCCTGGGCAGGACAACGCCCTGGGACATTTCGCCTTCGCCTTCCCGAACGCCTTCGGCGTCTACCTCCACGACACGCCGGCCCTCGGCCTGTTCGAGCGCCCCAAGCGGACCTTCAGCCACGGCTGCATCCGCGTCGCCCGGGCCCACGACCTCGCGGCCTATGTCCTCGGAGGAGAAGAGAAGGGCTGGACCCAGGAGAAGCTCGACGAGACGCTCGCGACCGGCGAGAACCGCATCGTCAACCTGGAGCGGCCGCTCCCCATCTACATCCTCTACAACACGGCCGTCGTCGACCGCGAGAGCCGCGACGCCTATTTCTTCGATGATGTCTACGGCCGGGACGCCCTGCTCGAGAAAGCGATCTTCCTGCCGAAGCGCTGACGGACGACAAAAGGTGAGAGTGAGAAAAAGGACGGTGGGAGCGAGAGGCGCGGCGCCTGGGGCGATCGTCCTCGCCCTGGCCGCGGCACTGGCCCTGGCCCCGGCCGCCGCGGCCCAGACCGTGATCACCGCGGCTCCCGAGCCGGTGCGGACGCTCGCCTTCTACAACACCCACAACGGGGAGCACCTGAGCGTCGTCTACAAGCGCGGGGATAACTACCTCCGGCCCGCCCTGGACGATATCAAGCACGTCCTTCGCGACCCGTTCACGGCCGAAGAGGTCCCGATCGACCCGGCCCTGCTGGATTTCCTCTACGACCTCCTCCAAAAGGTCGGCTACCGGGGCGAGGTCGAGGTCGTCTGCGGGTACCGGTGCGTCGAAACGAACACGCGCCTCCACAACCAGTCGGGCAGCGTCGTCCTCGGCAGCCAGCATACCAAGGGCCGGGCCCTGGATTTCCGGCTGCGCGGGGTCAGCACCCGGAAGCTCTACGAGACGGCCAAGGCCATGAAGCGCGGCGGGACCGGTTACTACAAGGACTCGGATTTCATCCACATCGACACGGGGCCCGTCCGCTTCTGGTGACGGCGCTCAGCGCGGGTAACGGCCGTAGCGTTCGACCAGCTCGGCGACGCGGCGGACGCGCCGCTCGAGCCCGTCGGGGGGGACCTGGTCGGCGACGCCCAGCACGTATCGCGGCTCGGAGGTCATGACACGCAGGACGGCCCGGACGTGGCGGTCGAACTCGTCGTCCGGCACCTTGTCCGTAAAATAAACCCCGGGCAGACCGCCCCAGAGGACGGTCGAAGGGTTTCCGCTCGACGCCGCCCAGCGGCCGACCTCGAGGTCGCCGAGCGGCGCCGGCGTCATGGCCTCGATGAAGGTGAAACCGGCGGCCGAGACCTGCTTGAGCAACCCCCTGAGCGTGCCGTCGAGGTGGACGCAGGAGAGTTTGCCCGCCTCACGGATGCGCGCCGCCCAGGCCTCGTGGTAATCGCGCATGAACCTCTCGTAGAAGCGCGGCCCGACGACCTCGGAGGAGAGGTTCTCGGGGATCATCAGGACCTCAGCCGGGCTGTCGACGGCGATCCGGGCGGCCCGGTCGTGCGCCCGGCGCGCCGCGGCCAGCGTCTCCGCCAGTCCGTCGGGGGCGTCCGTGAAGATCTCCGTCACGGCCACGATCCCGGCGTCGAGGGCGACCATCTGCATGAACGGGCTCTTGGGAAGGTAGCAGAGGACGACGCCCGCGCCGCCGACCTGGCGCCGCCTCGTTCCGGCGAAGGCGTAGTCGGGCTCGCAGCGCGTGTTCTCGAAGAGCCAGCGGTAGGCGTCGAGGTCGGCCGCGGACTTGACCAGACGCTCGGTCGGGGCCTCGGAAAAGGACTCGGGAAGCCACGTCCAGGCCTCGGTCAGCGCGCCCCGCGGCGTCTCGATCTTCCGGCGGCGGACATTCCCCTCGCGCCACTCGGAGACGCTGCAGTTCTCGACGACCGTCCGGAAAGGGAAATACCCCTGCAGGTAGAAGCCGACGCCGAGGTCGCGGTGCCACTCGATGTAGGCATCGCTCTCCTTGAAGCCGGCCGGCTTGAGGCCGCGGCCGATGAGCGAAGTCGCCCAGTAGTCCAGGTCGCCGAACCAGGGCACGCGGTCGGGCTTGCCGCCGGCTAGGAGGGTCAGGACGCGGTCGCGCTCGGTCATCGCGCTCCGTCCGGGACGCCCCCGGCTCTACTTCGCGCCCTCGAAGAGCGTCCAGGCGTGGCCTTTCATGTCCTTGAGGTATTTCTCCTGCCAGCGGTACTCGGGGTGCCTGGCCAGGAACGGCGCCGCGAGGAAGTCCTCACCGCAGGGATGGCCCATCCGGCCCCAGAATTTCATCTCCCCGGCCAGGGCCGCGCTCGTCACTTTGCCCTGGACGGCGCCGGCCGGGCAATAGGGGCCCCAGGCGACCGGCCAGCCCTTGGGGTCGTTCTCGATGTGACCGCAGAGGACGTTGGCGTTGGCGGCCTTGGCCCCCGTGCTCGCGTCGACGTGGTCCGCCTCGAACGCCTTGCCCAGCTCGACGTCGATGCGGCCCTTATTCACGGCCATGAGCTTCTCCCAGCGCGCCTTGCGAACGAGGGTGCCCTGGGTCGCGTCCGTGGGGTCGAAGGTCGTCTCCTCGGCGATGAGCTTCGCGTCGAGCGGGAAGTTCGAGCCAATGAAATAACCGTCTGACGTCCGCCAGACGCGATGGTTCTTGAGGCCGAGCTCGAGGCGGGCGATCTCGTTCGTCTTGATGTCGCCGACGAGCCAGTCGTTGGCGTAGGCCCCGTTGCCGTCCGTGGTCATGATGCGGACGAAGTCGTCGATGGAAGCGGCGTACTGGGCGGCCTTGCGGGCGCGGGCGAACTCCGGCACGCCGTCCTCGCGGAAGCCCTTGAACTTGTCGATCGTCGTCTCGGTGTAGACGAGGCCCGCCCCGTTGACGACGAAATCGTCGCCGCTGTGGATGTAGCCGGGGAGGGCGTCCATCATCACCCGGAAGCCTTTCTCCGGGCGGATGTCGAGGACGACGTTCCAGCGCTCGCCGACGATGTAGTCGACCCAGTTGTTGTGGCCCATGACGATCCGGCCGTCCGCGGTGAAGCCGCCGGTGGCGATGAAGGCGCTGCAGCTGCCGGGAGCGCGGCTGACTCCGGGGCTGGTCTTGAGCTTGTCCTCGAGATAGGGGACGTAGTAGGAGGCGAGCTCGAGCCAGCCGTTGAGGGCGGCGAGGTCGGTCCGGTCGAAGCGGCTCGACGGAAGGCGGGCGCGGAGCCCCTCGGCGATGCCCTCGATCTCGTCACGATACTCGGGGTCGAGCTTGGGCCAGAACATGCGGCCGGCGGCCTCGCGGAAGAAGGCCCAGTCGTGCTTCGTCGAGCCCTTGAGGAGGACGGCCAGGGCCCGGAGTGTTTCGTCGATCTCGGGGGCGAGGAGCCAGCCGTGCTGGAAGCCGATGTCCCTCGGCTTTCCCTCGAGCCGGACGTGGACCCAGCCGTTCGCGTCCTCGCGCGTCGCGTTCCCGAGGCGGGGGTTGCGGGGGGCGCTCCGGCCGGGGACCGGGACGCCGGCCATGGCGATGAGGACGACCGCCGCGGCCAGGACGGCGGCCGCCGCGGACCTGCTGCGCTTGTTCATTTTTCCACTCCCGTCTTTTTTGTTGGGCACACGCCCGTCGCCCATTCTAATGTTTTATCCGGGCCGCGGCAACGCCTCGGCCAAGGCACCCCGGCAGGAAACCTTTCCGCCCGCCACCGCGTCTGATTCTCAAGAAGGGGTCAGGTCTACTTTCTTGCAGTTTTTCTGCAAGAAAGTAGACCTGACCCCTTCCGGAGCTTGGCCAATCGCACGTTTGACCCCGGCCGCCGGGCGGGGGTAGGATAACACCCGGATGACGACGGGCCGAGAGACGCGCCCGCCAAGGAGGTTTCGATGAAAAGGAATCGCACCCTGACCCTTATCGCGATGGCGGCGCTCGTCGCCTTCGCGCTCGTCATGCCGGCCCCCGCGGGCCCGGGCCAGGCGAAGGCGTCGCCGGCCGCGGCCAAGCATGTGCCGACGGTCGAGGACCTCATGGCCCTCAAGTCGGCCGGCTCGCCCCGGATCTCCCCGGACGGGACCAAGGTGGCCTACTCCGTCACGGAAACGGATTTCGACCAGGACGCCTATGTGACTCAAATCTGGCTGGCCGACGTCGCCACGGGCCAGTGCCTCCAGCTCACCCGCGGCAAGAAGTCCTCCTCCGGTCCCGACTGGTCGCCCGACGGCCGCTGGCTGGCCTTCACTTCGAGCCGCGTCGACGACAAATCCCAGCTCTTCGTCATCAACCCCAGTGCCGGCGAGGCCATCCAGTTGACGAAAAGCGAGACCGGCGTCAACGGCTACGCCTGGTCGCCCGACGGCAGGACGATCGCCTTCACCGCGACCGACCCCGAGGCCAAGGAGACGAAGGACCGCCGCGACTTTTACGGGGATTTCGAAGTCGTGCGTGAGGAATACCGGTTCACGCATCTCTGGACGGTCGACGTCGCGGAAGCCCTCAAGGCGCCACAGGCGGGAAAACGCCGCACCTCCGGCAAGGACTGGACGGTCGGCGGTTTCGACTGGTCGCCCGACGGCGCGAAGATCGGCTTCACCGCGACCCTCAACTCCGACCTCATCAACGGCGCCACGGCCGACGTCTACGTTCTCGACCTGGCCACGGACACGGTCAAGAAGATCGTCTCTCAGCCGGGTCCGGACTTCTTCACGGCCTGGTCGCCGGACGGCCGCTCGATCCTCATCACGACGACCATGGGCAAAGCCGACTATTTCGCGAGGAACAGGCGCCTGGCCGTCGTCCCGGCCGAGGGAGGGGCCGTCCGCTCCCTGACCGACGCCTTCGACGAGAACGCGGCCGCGAATAAATGGACGGCCGACGGGATCTATTTCTCCGCGGCGCAAAAAACGGCCGGGCATCTCTTCCGACTCGACCCGGCTACCCTCAAGATCGAGCGCGTCACTTCCCCTGATGACGCCATGGTCTCCTCGTTCACCTTTTCCCGCGACGGCAAGCGGATGGCCTTCATGTCCGCCTCGCCAACGGCACTGGGCGAGGTCTGCGTATCGGATTTCCCCTTCAAGCCCCGCGTCCTGACGCGGATGACGGAGCAGGCCGCCCCGTTCATCCTGGGGACGCGCGAGGTCATCTCCTGGAAGAGCCAGGACGGGACGACGATCGAGGGCGTTCTCATCAAGCCGGCGGATTTCGACCCGGCGAAAAAGTGCGCCCTGCTCTGCGTCATCCACGGCGGGCCGACAGGAACGGATCGCCCGCTCCTCCTCTCGCCCGACTCGAGCTACTACCCGGCGGACATCTGGGCGGCGCGCGGCGCCCTCGTCCTCAAGGTCAACTACCGCGGCAGCGCCGGCTACGGCGAGAAGTTCCGCATGCTCAACGTCCGCAACCTCGGCGTCGGCGACGCCTGGGATGTCCTTTCGGGCGTCGACTTCCTGGCCAAGAAGGGCTGGGTCGACCCGGCCCGCGTCGGCTGCATGGGCTGGAGCCAGGGTGGCTACATCTCGGCCTTCCTGACGACCTCGAGCCGGGCCTTCAAGGCCATTTCCGTCGGGGCCGGGATCTCGGACTGGGCCACCTATTACTACAACACCGACATCACGCCGTTCACGATCAACTACCTGGGCGCCGACCCGGTCACGGACCCGCAGATTTACGCCAAGACCTCGCCCATGACCTACATCAAGAAGGCGGCGACGCCGACCCTCATCCAGCACGGCGAGAACGACAGGCGCGTCCCGATCCCCAACGCCTACGAGCTGCGCCAGGGGCTGACCGACCGGGGCGTGCCCGTCGAGATGGTCGTCTACAAGGGCTTCGGCCACGGCATTTCCAAGCCCAAGGCCATGCGGGCCGTCATGGAGCACAACCTGGCCTGGTTCGGCCACTACATCTTCGGCGACCCGAAGCCCGACCTAACCGCCCCGCCGCTCAAATAATGAAGGCCAAGCCGACCTGGGCGCTGAGGAGGTTCGTCGTCGATTCCCTGTTGAGGCAGGTGAACGTCCCCCGATCGTAGACGACGGAATCCTCCCTCAAATACTGGGCCCGGCCGCCGGGGGGAGAGCGCTCCCGACCTTGTGCTATACTTGGGGCCGTTCAGGGAGGAAGGGAAATGAAGCACGACATTGATATCTTCGGACGAAAAGGAAGATCCGC
Organism: Candidatus Aminicenantota bacterium; assembly: GCA_037441295.1. Taxonomy (GTDB): domain Bacteria; phylum Acidobacteriota; class Aminicenantia; order Aminicenantales; family Saccharicenantaceae; genus DATKJS01. The sequence continues at coordinate 26,856 of JBBISK010000002.1, forward strand.
GCTTATCGTCTTGGCCTGGGCCGCGCTCACGGCCATCGTCGCCGGCCCGGGTGTCGGCGCCGCGTTGCTGACCGCCCGCTCCGAAGCCAGTGGCCGGGCCGGCGACAATCCCCGGGCCGCCCGCGACCAGAACACGCCGGCCGTCCTCATCCGCCCGGCGCGCGTCTTTGACGCCGAGGACGGCAAGACCCACGAGGGCTGGGCCGTCCTCGTCAAGGGTGAAAGGATCGCCGCCGTCGGGCCCCCGGTGGGGATCGCCGTGCCCGCCGGCGCCCGGATGATCGACCTCCCCGGCATGACCCTCCTGCCCGGGCTCATGGACATCCACTCCCATATCTTCCTCCATCCGTATAACGAGACGCTTTGGAACGACCAGGTCCTGAAGGAGCCCCTGGCCTACCGGACGATCGAGGCCGTCCGCCACTGCGAAAGCACGCTCATGGCGGGCTTCACGCTCCTCCGCGACCTCGGCACCGAGGGCGCGGGCTACGCCGACGTCTCGGTCCAGCGCGCCATCCGCGAGGGTCTCATCCCCGGCCCGCGTCTGCTCGTGGCGACGCTGGCCATCGTCGCCACCGCGAGCTACGGGCCCGGGCCGGCCGGCTTCGCCCCGGATCTCGTCCTGCCGAAGGGCGGCCAGGAAGCGAGCGGCACGGCCGAGGTCATCAAGGCCGTGCGCGAGCAGGTCGGCCGCGGCGCCGACTGGGTCAAGGTCTACGCCGATTATCACCACGGCGTCGGCGGGACCGTGCCGACCTTCAGCGAAGAGGAACTGCGGGCGCTCGTGGCCGAGGCCCGGTCCGCGGGCCGTCCCGTGTCGGCCCACGCCACGACTGCGGAAGGGATGCGTCGGGCGGCGGTGGCCGGCGTCGACACCATCGAACACGGCTACGGCGGCACGGCGGACGTCTTCCGGCTGATGGCCCAGCAGGGTGTCGCCTTCCTGCCGACCCTGACGGCCGAGGAGGCCTACGCGGAATACTTCGAGGGATACAAGCCGGGCCAGCCGCCGACGGCCGGGATGGAGCGGGCCCTCAACGCCTTCAAGCTCGCCCGGGCGGCCGGGGTGACCATCGGCCTCGGCAGCGACGTGGGCGTCTTCGCCCACGGCACGAACTACCGCGAGCTCGAGTGGATGGTCCGCGGCGGCATGACGCCCTCCGAGGCCCTCCTGGCCGCGACGGCCGTGAACGCCAAGATCATCCGCATGCAGGACGAGCTCGGCCGGGTCCGGGCCGGCCTCCTGGCCGACCTCGTCGCCGTGCCGGGCGACCCCACGGCGGACATCCAGGCCGTCCGCGACGTCCGCTTCGTCATGAAGGGCGGCGTCGTCTACAAGTCTCCTTCGGGGACGGAGGCGCGAACGGCCGCCTCCCGGCCCCGTTGAAAGGCGGAAACCCGATGACCAAGAGCGCGAACCTCGTGAAAAGAACCTTGCTGGCGGCGGCCGCCGCCGCCCTGCTCGTGACCTGGACCGGCGCGGCCGGGGGCCCGGACGACGCCCTCGCCCGGGGCTTCCTCGACCCGCCCGACACGGCCCGGCCGCGCGTCTGGTGGCACTGGATGAACGGCAACGTGACGCAGGAGGGGATCAGGGCCGACCTGGCCTGGATGAAGCGGGCCGGTGTGGCCGGGTTCCAGAACTTCGACGCCGGGCTCGAGACGCCGCAGGTCGTCGCCAAGCGCCTCATCTTCATGACGCCGGAGTGGAAGGCGGCCTTCAAGACCGCCGCGACACTGGCCGACCAACTGGGTCTGGAGATGGCCATCGCCGGCTCGCCCGGCTGGAGCGAGAGCGGCGGGCCGTGGGTGACACCGGCCCAGGCCATGAAGAAGTACGTCTGGAGCGAGACCCGCGTCGAAGGCGGCCGCCCCTTCTCCGGAAAGCTCCCCAAGCCGCCGTCGACGACGGGCGCCTACCAGAACGAGGGCGGACGGCACGAGGGCTACATGGAGGGGAGCAAGGCCGCGCCGCCGGAGTTCTACGCCGACAGCGCCGTCGTCGCCTTCCGCGCGCCGGAGAGCGACCGGTCCCTGGCCGAGCTCGGGGCCAAGGTCGCCTCGAGCGGCGGGACCTTCGATGTGGCCGCGCTCACGGACGGCGACCTCTCCCGGACGTCGCTCCTGCCGGCCGCGGCGCCGGGCCAGACGGCCTGGGTCCGGTACGAGTTCGCGACACCGAGGACCTTCCGCGGCTTGACCCTGAGCGCGGAGTACGGGGACGGCATGAACGCCGACGGGACGGCGCTCGAGTCGAGCGACGACGGCGCGGTGTTCAGGACGGTGGCGCCCGTCCCGGCCGGCGTCCGGACGGTCGGCTTCGCTCCGGCCACGGCCCGCTTCTTCCGCGTCAGTTTCAAGCCCCGCGAGCCTCAGGCCGCGACGTCCCGGCCGGCCGCCCTGGCCGGCGTCCACATCGCCGAGCTCGTCCTCCATCCCGCGGCGACCGTCAACCGTTTCCAGGACAAGGCCGCCTTCTCGGCCGCCTCCGGCCTCTACGACATGGCCACCCCGGCCTCCCCGGCCGCCGAGGCCGTGCGCAAGGCCGACGTCGTCGACCTGACGGCGAAAATGCGGGCCGACGGCACGCTCGACTGGACCCCGCCCGCCGGCCGCTGGGTCGTCCTCCGCCTCGGCTATTCCCTGACCGGCGCCCGGAACTCGCCGGCCTCGCCGGAGGCCACGGGCCTCGAGGTCGACAAGCTCAGCCGAGCCCATGTCCGGTCGTACTTCGAGCATTACCTCGACCTTTACAAGGACACCGTCGGGCCGCTCATGGGCCGGCGCGGGCTCCAGTACGTCATCACCGACAGCTGGGAGGCCGGCGTCGCCAACTGGACCGACGACATGCCGGCGGAGTTCGCCAAGCGCCGCGGCTACGACATGCGGTCCTGGCTGCCGGTCCTCGCCGGCCGGGTCGTCGAGAGCGCCGAGGCCAGCGACCGCTTCCTCTGGGATTTCCGGAGGACGCTCTGCGACCTCGTGGCCGAGGACCACTACGACCAGCTGACGGCGATCCTCCACGCCCGCGGCATGGGCCGCTACACCGAATCGCATGAGTCCGGCCGGGCCTTGATCGCCGACGGCATGGAGGTCAAGCGCGGCGCCGACGTGCCGATGAGCGCCATGTGGATCGACGGGCCCGACCGGCCGAGCCGCGGCGGCGAGGCCGACGTCCGCGAGTCGGCCTCGGTCGCCCACATCTACGGCCAGAACCTGGTCGCCGCCGAATCCCTGACGGCCTATCGCAACGCCTGGCAGTACTCGCCCGAAACTCTGAAGACGACGGCCGACCGGCTCATGGCCAACGGCCTGAACCGTTTCGTCATCCATACCTCGGTCCATCAGCCCGTCGACGACAAGATCCCGGGCCTCGGGCTGGGGCCTTTCGGACAGTGGTTCACGCGCCACGAGACCTGGGCCGAGCTGGCCCGCCCCTGGACGACCTACCTCGCCCGCAGCTCCTACATGCTCCAGCAGGGCCGCTTCGTCGCCGACGTCCTCTATTTCTACGGCGAGGACTCGAACATCACGGCCCTCTTCGGCGACCGTCTGCCCGACGTCCCCGAGGGCTACGGCTTCGACTTCGTCAACGCCGACGCGCTCCTGAACCGTGTTTCGGTGGCCGCCGGAAAGCTCACGACCCCCTCCGGCATGAGCTACCGCCTGCTCGTCCTCGACCCCGGCAACGCGCGGCACATGTCGCTCGCCGCGCTGCGGAAGATCCGCGACCTCGTCGAGGGGGGCGCCGCGGTCGCCGGCCCGAAGCCTGTCGACAGCCCCAGCCTGGCCGATAACCAGGAGGAGTTCCGCGTCCTCGCCGACCGGCTCTGGGGCGGCGGCGAGAGCGTGGGCAAGGGCAAGGTCTTTGCCGGGCGGACGATCGTCCAGGCCCTCGAGGCTCTCGGCGTCCCGCCCGACTTCGGTTATACGAAGCCGCGGCAGGACACGACCCTCAAGTTCGTCCATCGCCGGCTCGACGACGGGGACGCCTATTGGGTCAGCAACACGAACGTCCGCGCCGAGGTCCTCGAGGCGACGTTCCGCGTCGAGGGGAGAGCGCCCGAGCTCTGGCACCCGGACACGGGCGCGATCGATCCGGTCTCCTACAGCGTCTCCGGCGGCCGCACGACCGTGCCTCTCCGGCTCGAGCCGCGGGACGCCGTCTTCGTCGTCTTCCGCGGCGGGCCGGCCGCACCGGCGCGGACGGTCCCCGCTCGAGCCAAGACGGTCGTGGCGAGCCTCTCCGGGGCGTGGGACGTCGCCTTCCAGGCCGGCCGCGGCGCGCCGGACCGCGTCCGCCTCGAGTCCCTGGGCTCGTGGAGCGAGAGCGTGGACCCGGGCGTGAAGTACTTCTCCGGAACCGCGGTTTACACGAAGACAATCGAGGCGCCGGCCGATTGGTTCAAGCCCGGCGCGGAGCTCTGGCTCGACCTGGGCGACGTCAAGAACATCGCCGAGGTTTCGGTCAACGGCAAGCCGCTCGGGGTCCTGTGGAAGACGCCGTTCCGCGCGAACGCGACAGCCGCGCTCAAGCCCGGCGCCAATACCCTCGAGGTCAAGGTCACCAACCTCTGGGTGAACCGCATCGTCGGCGACGCCCAGCCCGGCGTCACGAAGAAATACACGTATACGGCGGTCGTGTTCTACAAGGCGGATTCGCCCCTGCTCCCGTCGGGCCTGCTCGGCCCGGTGACGGTCATCCGGCGGGAATAGCCGCTGGAGGGCCGGCGCCCGGCCGGGGCCGAGCCGTCAGTCGAGGACCAAGACGCGAATGCGGGAGCCGTCCGGGCCGCCGAGGTAGACGCGCTCGACGGCCTTCTCGAAGTCCGAGGCCTTCGCCTTGGGGATGTCCACGAACTTCTGCGGGTTGCGGTCCGTCAGCGGGAACCACGAGCTCTGGACCTGGACCATGATGCGGTGTCCGGCCCGGAAGGAATGAAAGACGTCTGGCATGGCGAACTCGACCTTCTCGCGCCGTCCGGGCACGAAGGGCTCCGGTTTCTCAGGGCTGCGGCGGAACTTGCCGCGGAACGGCTCGCCGCGGACGAGCTGCTGGTAGCCGGCCATGGGCGCGGCGGCCGGGCCCGGCTCCGGGTTCGGGTAATCGTCCGGGTAGACGTCGATGAGCTTGACGTCGAAATCCGAGTCCGTGCCCGAAGTCGAGACGGCGAGCGCCGGCGACACGGGTCCGGCGAGAGTGACATCGTGGTCGAGCGGCTCGGTCTGGTAGACGAGGACGTCGGTGCGGCGCGAGGCGAAGCGCTGGTCCTCGCTCATGTAGTCCCCCGGCATGCCCGGACCGATGCGGCCGATGACGGGCACCGGCTTGGCCGGGTCGCTGACGTACTCGTCGAAGGCGCCCGCCGCGGCCGGCTCCGGCTCGAAGGCGAGCTTGCCGCCGGGGCAGAAATAAAGGGACTTCTCCCGGGCCTCGCGGGGCGGCCAGGCGTCGAGCCGCCGCCATTCGTTGACGCCGGTGGCGAAGAGCCAGGCCTTGGGGACCGTCCCGTCCTTCGTCCGCCTCAGGCCGTCGCCGCGGCCCTTGAGATGCTCGACGAAGAAGGGGAGCTCGATCGACTCGCGGAAGAACTCGCCGGTCTTCGAGCCGAAGCTCAGGTTCCCGAGCCGGTCGCCGTCCATGCCCGCCCATCCGCCGTGCGGCCAGGGCCCCATGACGAGCGTGTCCGGCGCGACCGGGCCGTTCTTCTCCAGGGTCTTGAAGAGCTTGAGCGGCCCGGCGAGGTCCTCGGCGTCGAACCAGCCGCCGACGAAGAGAACGGCCGGCTTGACGTCTTTCATATACGGCGCGAGGGCGCGGGACTGCCAGAACTCGTCGTAGTTCGGGTGGTCGAGGTTGACGTCCCAGTACGGGTTCTTCCCCTTGAAGTACTTCTCGTTGCTCGTCGAGAGTGGCCCCATCCGTAGGTAGAAGGCGTAGGCGTCGGGCGTGCCGAAGTCGAAGCGGCTCGACCACACGGGGAGGGCGGGGCCGCCCTCGCGGGGCCAGAACATCCTGTAGAAGCCGAAGTTCGCGGCCAGATAGAAGGCGCCGTTGTGGAAGGCGTCGTCGCCGTTCCCGACGTCGCCCATGGGCGCCTGCGGCGAGACGGCCTTGAGGGCTGGGTGGGCGCCGATCAGGGCGAAGGCGGCGTAGAAGCCCGGGTAGGAGATGCCCCAGATGCCGACCCGGCCGTTGTTCCCAGCGACGTGCTTGACGAGCCAGTCGACGGTGTCGTAGGTGTCCGTGCTCTCGTCGGCGTCCTTGGGGCCGGAAAAATGCGTCTTGTGGAACGGGACGTCGACGAACTCACCTTCGGACATGCAGCGGCCGCGGACGTCCTGGTAGACGAAGATGAAGCCCTCCTTCTCCGCCGCCTCGGAGGGGCCGATGACGGAACGGTAGTTGTCGATGCCGTAGGGCGCGACGGAATAGGGCGTGCGCTCCATCAGGATGGGATAGGCCTGGCTCGTGTCTTTCGGCACGTAGACCGTGGTGAAGAGCTTGACCCCGTCGCGCATGGGGAT
>JBBISK010000002.1:33393-38877 GCA_037441295.1 Candidatus Aminicenantota bacterium
GTAGTGGGAGCGGGTGTACTCGAGCTGCTTGCGGGCGAGGTCTCCGTCGCCGCGGCCCTGGCCGAAGGCGAAGGCGCCGAGCGCGAGGCCCAGCGAAAGCGCCAAGGCCAGCGCGCCGGGCCAGCCGCCGAAGAGGCGGCGCCGGGAGTTGTCAGCCCGTCTCGAATGGGCGTTAGCGGAACCGTTCATCGGGAGCCTCCTTTAAAAAGTCGGGGACACGTACCTAGGTGTCCCCGGGACATTAAGGTACATGTCCCCGCCGCGTCCGTCACTTCGCGTCGACGATGCCCTTGAGGGCGTCCTTGTGGACCATGAAGTCCATCATCTTGAGCTTGACGTAGTCTTCGGTCAGGAAGTAGTAACCCTTCGGCTCGGCGTTGAACGAGCTCGACCCCGAATCCTTGATGAGGAACCAGTTGCCGCCCTTCGTCTCCTTGTAGCCGATGAGATGGATGCCGTGGTCGTCGGTCGTCGAGCCGTCGCTGAAGCGGAACTGGCGGGCCGAGTCGTCGATGTACTCGGGCGGGACGTCGAAGGTCGGCACCATGAAGACCTTCTTCTCGGCGTTCTTGCCCGGCTCGGAGATGTCCCCGCCGAGGCTCGCGGAATAGCCGTGGGCCAGGGCGTTCGTCAGGACCTTCATGAAGGTCGCCAGCGGCACGTTGAGGTAATCCTTGCTGTGCCACCAGTTGTCGGGGACCTCGTACTCGACGCCGGGGCCGAACGGCCGTTGCATGTAGGAGACGACGTCGACGTAATCGTCGGGGTCGATCTGTAGGTAATCCTTGAGGTAGCTCTGGGGCGTGTACTCCCTGCCCTCGACGGTGAAGCGGGCCGGCGGCTCGCCCAGGTAGTGGCCGAGGATAGCCCGCACCGTCCGGACCGCCTCCTCCTCGTTCCAGGCGTTCGCCGCCTTGAGGCTGCCGAGATAGGTCTGGACCTCGGCGATGAGCTTCGAGTGGTCGTGGAACTTCTGGCCGGGCTGGAGGCCGGAATAGACGCTCCACGGGACACACCCGTAGATCTTCCAGTCGCGCGTCACGGCGTTGGCCTCGGAGCCCTCGGCCACGGCCGAGTCGCCGCGCTCGCGGACGAACCGCTTGGCCCGCTCGAGGTACTCGCCGTAGACGGTGTACATTTCGGACAGCCGGACCTTCTTCCCGTGGAACCGGTAGACCTCGGATTCGAAGAAGGAGATGGTCGAGAAGCACCAGCAGGTGTTGGTCGCGCCCTGCGAGGTCGGGGGGTTGTGCCAGACGGGGTTGAAGCCGTCGAGGCTCTTGGGCGCCTCGAACCCGGCTAGGTCAACGGCAAAGGCCTTGCGCGGGGCCGGCTTTTTTTTGCCGAATTCCTCGGTCGACTTCTGGATCTCGTCCCAAAAGGCGTTCTTGGGCTCGACGAACGTGCCCTTGTCCTTCCTCTTCTCCGGCTTGTCCTGGGCCAGGATGAAGGCGGGGACGAGGAGGGCGGCGACGAGGACGCAACAGAGCTTCTTCAGCAGCCTATTCATGGGTCTCTCCTTGGCCGGCGGGCCCGCTCCCGGCGGGGGCCGGCGGTCCGAACAGACTCGCAATATAGACCGGGCTCCGGGGCGCTGTCAAACGGGCCCGGCGCGGCAGCGACCCGGGAGGCCGTCCGTCCGCTCAGCGAGACTCGTCCCTGAGCGCCGGCAGGATGAACTTCGGCACGAGCTCGTCATTAATGGCATGGCTGACCGGGTCCGCGTAGTTCCCAGCGAAGAACGCAACGACCATGTCCAGCTCGGGGAAGGCGAGGACGAGCTGGCCGCCGTTGCCGCGGGCGGAAAAGCCCCTGACGACCCGGCCGTGATAGGGGTAATCGGCGACCCACCACAGGTATCCGTATTTCGATTGGCCGGGGCCCCGGAGGGTCACCAAAGGGGATGACGCCCTAAGGACGTAGTCTTTGCTCAGGATCCGTTTCCCGTTCCACATGCCCCCAGCGAGCATCAGCTGCCCGAACTTCATGAAGTCTCGGGGGAGCCACTTGATGCCGCCGCCCATGTACGGGGCGCCCATCGGCTGGAGGTTCAGATGATAATCATGGAGCTGGAGCGGTTCGGCCAGCAGGTCGGAAAAGAGTTCGGCCAGCGGACTGCCGGTCGCCGCGGTCAGCACGGCGCCGAGCAGGTTGGGATTGATCGAGCAATAGACGGCCTCCTGGCCGGGCCTGAGCCCGGGTTCGAGCGGGAGCTGCAGGGTGTACCGGTAGTAGTCCGCGTCCTGCTGCTCGTCGAGCAGGGTGTTTTCACTGCCGGGACGGGTGCCGACCGAATCGTCGCAGTCGTAGCCGGACGACATCGTCAGCAGGTGCTCGACGGTCATCTCCGTTTTCCGCTGGTCGATGCCGCCGGGCAATTTTCCCTGAAAGAGCAGGTCGTAGACTTTCGTCGAAAGGCTGAGGTTCGCCCCGCCCTGGATGGCCGCCCCGATCAGGGTCGCCGTGACGCTCTTGCTCGCCGAACGGGTGTCGTGCGGCTTCAGCCGGTGAAAGCCGTGGAAGTACTCTTCGGCGACGAGTTTCCCGTGCCGGGCCACAAGGAAGCCATGAATGTCAGGATCATGGACCGAAGTCGCCGGGCCGTTGACGATCGTCCGCACAAGTTCGGCAATGGGCCCAGGGACCATGCCCACGTCGGCGAGCGTCCCGACCTTCCAGCCGTCGTCCTCCTCGGAAGGCGGCCGGTACATGTAAGGCGGAGGGTTCTTGCCCCTGGCATAAAAGCCGGAGTCGTCGGGGATGGGCGCAAAGTCGTAGGTGCCGCCCCGGCCGGGAAAATAGACCGAGAGCCGGTTCTCGGATGGATCGTAGAAGCCCTCCCCGTAGACTCTCCCCGGCTGCTGGCCGTCCGGCTTGCCGACGAGCCTGACCCGGTTCCCGTCCTGCTCGAGCCGGTCCACTCTCCAGAACACGCCGATATTCCTGTCGGGATTGCGAAGGAACGCGCCCAGCGAGCCGCCGGGCCTGCGGCTGACGACGAGATAAAGCGTGAATTCATCGGGCCACGGGACGACCTCGCCCTGCCAGCGCGCCCTGCCCTGTGAACGGAGCGTCACGGGGGAGGCGAACTTCGTCCCGTCATTCACGGTCGGCGGCTGGGTCCAATAGCCGCGGATGACCGAAGCGTTCTCTTCGAACCGCCCGCTGAAACCGCCCTGACCGGTGGGCAGGTCGAACGCTATGCGGCCGTTCTGAAACAGGCACGGGAGCTCATAGGGGCCGATCCTCGCCCGGTACCCCCGGTCGGCCTGCCAAATGTCCAACCGGCCCTGGACGTCCGGCCCAAAGTTCCGCTTCGCTCCCCAGATCCCTTCAAGGCTTCGAGTCGGCCCGGAGGCCCGGGCCGTCGACGCCAGGACACACGCGAGGGCCAGGCCCGCCGCGATAATCACGCCGGCGATGCGGTTCCGCACCATGGGCTCCCTGCGGCCCCCGCTCATTTCTTCAGCAGCTCTTTGACCGCGGCTTCGATCTGCTGGTCGCGGCCGGCGCTCATGACGTCGGGGTCGTTCTTGACCTTGATATCGGGCTCGAGCTGGTTGTTCTCGCAGAGCTTTCCATCTGGGGTCCGCCAGCCGCCCTGGGGGATGCCGAAGACGAGGCCCGGGTCGATCTGCTCCTCCCACCAGACGAAGGTCCCGGTGCCCGGCACGGGCATGCCCAGCGTCTTGCCGATGCCCCGGATCTTGTACTCGACCGGGAAGAGGTGGGCGTCGGAGTAGTTGCACTCGCCCATGAGCACGATCGAGGGCTTGATCCACTTGTCGTCGGGCTCGTAACCGACGAGCTGTCCGCGGGGCACGATGTCGAAGACCTTTTTCCCGGCCAGGAAGTCCGAGAGCTGGTCGTGGAGGCTGCCGCCGCCGTTGAAGCGCGTGTCGACGATCAGGGCCTCCTTGTCGACGCCGAGGCCGAGGACCTCCTCGACAACCGTGCGCATGCTCGGGTCGCCCATGCTCTGGACGTGGACGTAGGCGATGCGTCCGCCGGAGAGGCGGTCGACCTCGGCGCGCCGGGCCTTGACCCAGCGCCGGTAGAGCAACCCGTTCTCCTGGCCGAGCGAGATCGGCTTGACCGCCTCCTCCCAGCGCTTCTGGGTGCCGGGGTCAAAGACCGAGAGCAGGGTCAGCTGCCCGGCCTTGCGGTTGAGGAGCTTGTAATGGTCGACCGTGCCGTCGAGCGCCTGGCCGTCGATCTTCTCGATGACGTGCCCGGCCCGGACCTTGAGCGACGCCTTGTCGAGCGGGCCGCCGCTCAGGACCTCCGCCACCTTCAGGCCGGGGCCGGCGTGGTCGTAATCCACGAAGATGCCCAGGGAGGCCGTGGCGTCGGCCGAGGGCCCGCTCTGGTGGTAGAAGCGGCAGCCGGTGTGGGAGCCGTTGAGCTCGCCCAGCAGCTCGCTCATCATCTCGGAGAAGTCGTAGTTGTTATTGATATAGGGCAGGAATTTGCGATAGACGCCGTAGTAATAATTCCAGTCGGCGCCGAAGAGGTCGGCGACCAGGAACTTCTGCTGGATCTGCCGCCACATGTGGTCGAACATGTAGGCCCGCTCGGCCGCGCCGTCGAGGGCCATCTCGCCGCCGATGGCCACCGGCTCGGACTTCCCGCTCTCGGGGTCGACCTTGGTCACCTTGCCGTCGGCCGCGACGAACAGGGCCTTGCCGTCGGCCGAGAGCTCCATGCCCGCGTTCGAGGCTCCGAGCTTGAGGAAGAGCTTCGTCTCCTTCGTCCGGAGCTCGTTGACCCACAGGTCGTAGCCCTTCTCGAAACGGGCCAGGTAGAAGAGCTTGTCCCCGGCCTTGGTCAGGGCCATGTCGGCGATGTCGGCCGAGGCGATGGTCAGGCGGGCCTTGCGGTCGGAGAGGCCCTCAAACTCGATCATGAGGTCCTTTTTCGGCTCTTCCTTCTTCACCGCCGGCTTGCCCTTGGGCTCCTTGGCCGCGGCCTGGTCCGCCTTGTCCTTCTCCTCCTTGGCCTTGTCTTCCTGCTCCTTGACCAGGTCGTAATCAACCTTGGACAGGCGGAAGCGGTCGAAGGCCTCGCGGGTGAAGAAGAGGCCGTAGATGTCCTGGGTCATCGCCCCGCCAGCCAGGCTGACCGCGCCCTCGCGGGTGCATCCGAAATAGGTCATCGCGCCGTCCATGCCCCAGCGCGGGTCGAAATTGCCGAAGCCGCTCTGGGTCAGGTTGATGACCTTGCCCTTGCCGTCGCTCGAGACGAGGCCGACCTGCGGCGTGAACAGGCGCACATAGCCGAACTGGACGAGGAACCACTTGCCGTCCGGGCTCCAGCGGTAGTTCTGGTCGCCGTCGGAATAGGAATAGTTGCATTCGGCCGGCAGGATCGTCCGGGTCTGCTTCGTGGCCAGGTCAACGACCTTGAGGACGACCCGGTTCTCGAGGTAGGCGACCTCCTTGCCGTCGGGCGAGAAGGCCGGCTGGAACTCCTCGGCCGGGGTGG
>JBBISK010000003.1:0-33695 GCA_037441295.1 Candidatus Aminicenantota bacterium
CTGTCTGAGCGCTTCGTCCGCGACATCCCTGGTGCGCTTGGCCTGGAGGACGCCGTAGTAGTCCTGCTTGACGGCGAAGACGGCCTGCTCGACCGCGGTATCGATGTCCGCGACGGAGGCGCTGTAATTCAGCTTCTGGATCCTGACCTGGGCCGGCGTCTTGCCGAAATCGAAGATGTTCTGGCTGAGACTGAGGCCCGTCGAATAGGAATTGTAGGTCCCGGAAGTCCGGGTGACGCCGGACGAGGTCCGCGACCCGACGTAGGAGCGGCCGAGGCTCGAGCTCCACTCGAGCTGGGGATAATAGGCGGACTCGGCCTCTCTGACAAGGGCCCTGTCGGCCTCGGCGGTCGCCCGCGCGGCCATGAGAGCTGGGAGATGCTCGAGGGCAAGCTGGACGCACCTGTCCAGACTGAGAATCTCCCCCCGCTTGACGACATCCTGAGCCCCGGCGGCGCTGACGGCGAGGAAGATGGACGCAACGAGCGGAGCCAGGGTGCGGCTCCTTCTCTTATCGAGATCTTTCGGACGCTTTGAAGCTCGGATGGCCCACCTTCCTTTCTGCCAGGCAATTTCGCCGCTCGTCGGCCGGCGCGGCCGCCCCGCGCCTTTCCGGTTCCAATTCATATCAAGAAACATGCCAGTTTGAACGGAACTCTCTTCTCTGGGGGGCGGCGGTCTAAGCCATGGAGGGGCGCCGGCGGAGGGGCGGTTTCTTTCCCGTCCTGCCCTAAGTGTTCTGAAAAAGAGGACACCCCATCCGGACCCTGGCCATGCAGCAGAACTTGAACTCAGTCTAAAGCGCAACGGACGTCGGGTCAACGGTCGCGGACTGTCACGCGGCCATCCCGACCGCGGCCCGCCGCAGCGGCGTTCGAGAGGTCCCGCGCGGCCAATCAGTCCGGCTCACCCGTCTTTTCGGTTTCCTCGTCGAGGGCCATGACCTCGGCCTCGCCGAGGATGAACTCGCGCTCGATCCCCTTGAGACGCCGCAGGTCCTCGAGCTTCTGGAGCGGCCGCTCGAGCTTGTTCGTGCGGGTGGTGGAGAGCTTCTGGAACTCGTCCCGGGCGTCCTCGATCTTGCGGCCCATCCGGTCCATCGAGTCGCGGAACTTCTCCCACTCCTTGTTGAACCCGCCCATCAGCCGGAGCATGTCGTTGGCGGCCTTGGCCGTGCTGAAGTTGTCCATGGCCTGGCGGATGATGGCCAGGATGGCGAAGAGGGTGAACGGAGAGCAGAGGATGACCTTGCTGCGGAGGGCGTCGTCGATGAGGCCCGGGTCGTTCTGGTTGATGAAGGCGTAGACCTGCTCGTTGGGGATGAAGACGAGGACGTAGTCGAGCGTCTCGTCCTCGGGGTTGATGTAGTCCCGGCCCGTGACCTCCTTGATCCGGGCCCGGACGTCCTTCAGAAACTGGCCCTTCTGGACGTCCCGCTCCATGTCGTTCTCCGTCTCGAGGTAGCGGAGATAGCTGTTCATGGGGAACTTGACGTCCATGTTGAGCTTCCGGCCCTGCGGCAGCTGGAAGGTATAATCAGGGCGGGAGCCGGCCCCCTCGAGGGTCTTCTGTTTGAGGTAGTTGACGCCCTCGACGAAGCCGGCGAGCTGGAGGACGTCCTCGGCCATCCGCTCCCCCCACAGGCCGCGGGCCTTGGTGCTGACCAGGGCCTGGCGGAGATGGTTGGCCGTATCCTGGAGCTCGGCCGTCTGCTTGGCGGCCATCTGCAGATGGGCCGAGAGCTCGCCGTACTTCTGGACGCGGTCCCGCTCGAACGAGGCGACGAGCTCCTGCATCTTCCGCAGGTCGCCGCGCATGGCCTCGAGGGATTGGTCGATGAGCTGCTTCTTGCCCTCGAGCTCCTTCTCGCCGGACTGGGTGTGCTGACCCAGCTTCGACTCAGCCAGCTTCAGGAACTCCGCCGAGGTCGTCTTCAGGGCGTCGAAGGACATGGCGCCCAGGGAGTCCTTGACCCGGCCGAGGAAGACCTCGAGGTCCTTGAGCTTCTCGCTTTCGGTTTCGCTGACCAGCTCGCGGGCGATGTCGCGGGCCTCGCGCTTCTTGACGAGCTGGATGATGAGAACGACCGCGGCCCCGAATACGCCGCCGCCGATGAAGAGATAAACGCCCGTGAGTGCCGTCATCGTCCGCCTCCTCTGTTGGCCGCCGGCGGCCTAGTCGATATCGTCGTCCCCGCCCGTTTCGGCGCCGCCGCCGTCGGCGCCGCCCCCCGGGCCCATCTCCTCGACGGCCCGGTCGACCTCGGCATCGAAGTCCTCGCCCGCTTCCTCGCCCATCTCCTTGCCCATCTTCTTCATCCAGCGTGCGACGCTCTTCGGGTCGTTCTCGTCGAGCCCGCCGAGGGACGAGGGGTCGGCCAGGCTTTCGAGACGGCTCTCTTCCGAGCGCAGGAAGGCGACGCGGGAGACGAGCTTGACGAGGTTCGAACCGCCGCAGTGGCGGCACTTCGGCTCGACCGCGGTCCTCACGGACAGGGTCAGGACTTGGGTCTTGCGGCCGCAGTCCGCGCAGCGGTACTCGTAGATGGGCATCTAGACCAGGGCCCCTTCACGCCAACCGAGCCTGACGAGCTCGATCCGGTCCTCGGCGCTCACGCCGAGATGGTGACGCGTGTCGGCCAGGAAGATGTGGTGCGGCGTCATCGGCAGGGGCCGGTCCTCGCCAAAGTGCTCGCGGCGCTTGGCCAGCAGGACGCGCAGCCCCGTCGCGTCGGCGGCCACCGGGTCCCGGCTGACGATCAGGCCCCGGTAGGGCCAGGTGAATTCCCTGCTGTAGCTGCTGGGCCCGATGCCGTGGAAGAGCGGCGTCAGCATGACGAGGATATTGAGCCGCGTCTTGCCCTTGACGTGGGGAAGGTTCCAGATCGCCGCCAGGTCGGCGCACGTGTCGCCGTGGTAATCCGAGGGCCTGGGCACGAACTGGATGTAATTCTTGATGCAGCTCCCCATGCCCGCCCAGTGGTGCGTCCGGGCCGGCCGGGCGTTGATGAGGGTCGTCGCGTTCTGGAAGATCGGATTGCGGAGGACGCCGCGGTCGTCGATCGACAGCTTCGCTTCGGGCACGCCCGCGCTCATGACGCCGCGCTTGATGGCCTGTTCGACCGCGGACGTGGTCGGCAGCTTGTCCCAGACGTTGGTCTTGATGCCGACGACGTCGTCGGGCCGGACGATCCTCTTCCAAGCCGCGGCGGCGTCCGTCTCGCCGACCAGGGCCGAGACGGCTTCGTCGAGGATCCGGCCGATGACCTCGCCGTCGGGCCGGCCCGAGGCGTCGAGCGCGGCCGGGTCGCGGACGAGGACGACGCGAACCTTCGGCCCGGCCCCCGCCTGCCCGGCCCTGAGGCCCGGGATGAGCGCGCCCGCCAGCGGGGCGACCGAGGCGACCTTGAGGAAGTCCCTGCGGGTGAAGGCCTTTGCGCTCATCGTTCGCTCCTCTGCATCTCGGTTCCGTTATTTCCGGACCGGTCCCGCGGCCGCCATCAGCTCCTGGACCGCCGCGAGCTGGGTCATGGCGAACTCGTCCGAGTCGGCGTTGAAGACGACGATGACGACGTCCCCGGCCCGGGCCGAGGCCGTCCACTTCTTGTCCTCGGTCCGGACGAGGCCGGGCTTCTTGGCGTCCGGCATGTAGTTCTTGCCGAAGGACTCGTAGGCCCGGGCCGCCTGGGCCTCGTCAGGGTACGCGACGACAAGGAGCTTGCTCTCGCCGCCGGCCGTCTTGTAGGACGCCAGGACGGCCGCGGCCTTCCCCC
This sequence comes from Candidatus Aminicenantota bacterium, assembly GCA_037441295.1. Lineage (GTDB taxonomy): Bacteria > Acidobacteriota > Aminicenantia > Aminicenantales > Saccharicenantaceae > DATKJS01. The sequence continues at coordinate 3,773 of JBBISK010000003.1, forward strand.
CGAGGAGGAGGATGTCGGTGTCGGCGACGAAGAAGTGGTAGTTGAGGATGGAATAGTTATGGAAATAGCAGACGCGCCCGGCCTCGAGGCCCTCGGGCGGAAGATAGGACAGGAGCTTCGGCGCCGGCCCGTTCTTGGGAATGGCGGCGGCGATCCTCTGGCCCAGGTCGAGGACGGCGGGTTTCGAGTCCTTCGTCTCCTCCTCGGTCTGGACCGAGACGAAGTAGTTGTCCTTCCAGAACGAGAGGAGCCCGGCCTTGTAGTTCGAGCCCTGGCCGGTCCCGGCGTCCTCGCCGTCGAGGTCGTGGGTGAAGACGCCGAAGGCGTCGTCCGGCGAGCCCATGTCGAAGAGGTCGACGACGATGTCGGGCCGGCCGTCCTTGTGGAAGCGGCGCGAGACGAGGAGCTTCATGTTATAGGAGCGGTAAACCTCGCCGGCGCCGTCGAGGTACTGGAAGATCGTCTCGGCGTCGTAGACGCGGTCGGCCTCGGACAGCCAAGGGCCGGCGGTCCGGGGAATGAACGAAGCCAGGCGCGCCGCGCCGGAACTCCTTTGGGCGGTCAACAAGCCGGCACCTCCAGCGAAAAGGACCGCGAGCGCGATAAGGACGGACGCCCTTTTCATTAGAAGGATTCTACCACGCACCCCCCGGGGTAGCAAGACGGGCCTGAAGCGACGGCCTTAAGAGGCGCGGGCGATCCGGTCGCGGATCTTAGCCCAGGTCGGCGTCGTCAGGAAGCTCTCCTCCATGTTCCCGGCCATGCGGACGAACTTCTGCCAGGGCGCGGCGAAGGTGATCCGGTCCGGCTCGACGTAGGGCCGGGCCGAGGGGTCGAACATGCCGATGACGCAACGGGGCGACGGGGAGCTCCGCTCGAGGTAAGGATACTCGACGACCGAGCCGCAGCCCGCCGAGAAGGGGGCGATGACGCCGCTCGACTCGGCTTCGTCGAAGCTGGACAGGGTGAAGAGCCCGGCCAGGACGTCCGGGGTGGCGAAAAAAACGACGGCGTCCGGCGCCTCCGCCGGCTCGAGGAGGTCCCAGCGCTTGAAGACGATGGAGGCGGCCGGGGCCTTGAAGACCGGGGCGCGGGCCAGGAGCTCCCGGACGAGCTCGGGCGATTTCTTGTAGCGCTCGCCCTCCATCTTCCCGGGGATGCCGCAGGAGAGGAAGTGCTCGAAGCCGGGCTGCAGGGCCTGCGAGAAGCCGGTGTATCTCCTCCCGCCCGGGCAGCCGATCGAGCCGGCGTCGAAGCGGAGCGCCTCCCCCTTCCGGACCCGGGGGAGATTGGCGACGAGGCAGCGGTTCGAGGCGTCGGCCGCGACGCGCCGTCCGCCCGTTTCGCTGTCGGTGTAATAAAAGACCATGGGCAGCTCGGCCATGGCGAAATACTTCCGCCAAAGCTCCTCGAATGTCCTTTTCAGATCCATGTCCATTCGCGTCACTCCTTCATCAGACCCGGTCCCCTACCCCGCGGCTTCCTCCCGGGTCCCACCGCCCTGGAGCGGCCCGGGCACAGGGCTCCGCTATCTCGACGCCCCGAGCTCGTGCCCGACGTAGGAGCGCAGGAAGCGGACAGCCTCGTCGGCCCGCCGGAAGACGGGCAGGCCCTGGCTCTCGAGGTGCATGGCGAGCGGCGTGTAGAGCTCGCCGGCGTCGATGCAGACGATAAGCGGCTTGTCGGTCGACCGGAAGAGCTCGACCGTCCGGCCGGCGAAACAGCCCGGACGCAGGAAGTCCTCGCCGTGGCCCTCGCCGGCGGCGAGCGTCTGCTGGGCCGGCGTCATCGGGACGTTGGAGACGACGGCGCAGTCGACGCCCGGGTCGTCGACGACGGCCCGGGCGCAGTCCGAGAAGACGGCGTCGTCGGCGACCGGCGTCACGTCGAGCGGGTTATGGACGTCTTGGAGCCGGTCGATGCCCAGGGGCGCCAGGGCCGCAACGATCCGCCGCTCGGTTTCGGGCGTGAACCGGGCGAGCTCGAGCCCCGCCCCGTCCTTGAGGTTGTCGGCCAGGACGACGCATTCGAAGCCGGCGTTGCTGATGAGCCCGGCGCGGCGGCCGCGGACCTTCTTCCCTTCGAGGAAGACGAGGGCTTTCATATAGGTTTCGAAATCGAACAGGTCGGCGGCAACGACGGCCCCGGCCTGTTCGAGGACCGAGCGGAAGACATGATAGTCCCCGGCGACCGAGGCGGTGTGGCTCGAGGTCGCGGCCCGGCCTTCGGGGCTGCGGCCGGCCTTGTAGACGAGGACCCGGCGGCCCGAGGCCGTCATCTCGCGGACGGCCCGGGCGAAGGCCAGGCCGTCTCCCGGCCTGAAGCCCTCCATGTAGACGGCGACCGAACGGACGTCCGGGTCACCCTTGAGGTACTCCATGTAGTCCGAGGCGGTCAGGTCGATCTGGTTGCCGAGCGAGACGGCGTAAACCGGCCGGATCATGGGCAGCTTGCTCATCCGGCAGATCATGAAGGCGCCGCTTTGGCTGACCACGGCCAGGCCCGAGGCCGGTCCCTTCGGCCGCGGCAGCTTGTGGTCGGGGATGAACGTCGTGTCGTAGCGGCCGGGCGCCGAGGCGATCCCCAGGCAGTTGCCGCCGTTGACGACGGGTGTCGCGCGTCCCCCGGCCCGGCTGGCGGCGAGGAGGCCGCGGATCTCGTCCTCGATCGACGCCCCGCCGGACTTCTCGCCCATGCCGCCGGCGATGATGATGACCGAGCGGGCCTTGCCGTAAGCGACCAGGTCCTTCATGACCGGGACGCACTGGTCGGCGCCGAGGGTCAGGACGAAGAGGTCGACCGTCTCCGGCATGTCCGCGACCGACGGGACACAGCGGCAGCCCTCGATTCTCTCGAGCCCCGGCTTGGCGACGAAGACCCGCTCCGGGGGAAAGCCGTTCCTGAGGACGTTCCGAAGGATGAGGTGGCCGATGTTCATCTTCTCCGAGACGCCGATGATGCCGATGGAAGCCGGTCGGAGAACGCGACGGATGTCCTCGGCAAGGCGGTGGGCCGCCGCCCGCTTGTCCCGTGAGAAACGGCAGACGCCGTCGAGGGGCACGAGCCGGCCCGTGGCGACGACGAACGGGTTGACCTCGGCCTCCTCGATGACGAAGGGCGAAGTCGTCCCGAACGGCGAGAAGGCCGCGGCCAGGTCCCGGAAGCGGAGGAACGCCGCCGCGAGCGAGCGGGGCGCGACGAGCGGCTTGCGGCCGCGGAACTCCGCGGCGAGCTTGCCGAAGAAGGCCAGTGGTTCGAGCAGGCCGGGGACGGCCGCGTCCTCGACGAGCGCGGCCGAGCTCGTCAGCACGGCCTGCCCCTCCTTGAGCCGCTCGTTCATGTATTCGACGTCAAGGCCGCCGCCGCCCATGGTCAAGACGGGGCCGAACTCGCGCGTGTTGCGGACGCCGAGGAGGAGCTCGGAGCCGAAGCCGACGTCCTCGAAGCGGACCCTTTCCATGACTAGGAAGCCGCGGACCGAGGCCCGGACGGCCCGGAGGTCGGGGGCCGGACCGCCGCCGGCCTGCCGCGTCCCGGCCTCCCAGCGCAGGTAGCGCAGGGGGACGGTCCGGAGCATGCGGGCGCAAGCCCGGTTGACCGAGGCCGCGTCCGCCTTGACGAACTCGACGCCCCCGACATCGGACTTGTGCTGGATGAGCGGCGAGACGACCTTGACCACGACCTTGTCCGTGCCCAGGGTCGAGACCTGCGCTCGCGTGACCTTCGCGCCGGCGGCGGCGAAGAGGAAGCGCGGCGGGACGATGCCCGCTTGCCGGAGGACCTCGTAGACCTCGGGCTCGAGGAGGAACGAGCGGCCGTCGCGCTCGGCGGCCTCGAAGATGCGGTCGATGCGGCGGAAATTCGTCTTCATGTCGGCCCCCGCGGTCAGGCGGCCCCCGCCGCCCCGCGGCCGAGGTCGAAGGCCTTGAGGTTGGCCTCGACGACGGCGGCGCCGCGCGGCTTGAACAGCGTCTCGAGGAGGCTCCGCAGGCTTTCCTCCTTGAGGATGAGGAAGCGCGAGGCGGCCCCGAGCATGACGATGTTCTGGGCCTTCGCCGTGCCGGCCTCCTTGGCCAGCTTCTCGGAATCGACGACGACGCTCCGGCCGGCCTTGGCTACCTCGCCGAGGACCCGGTCGAGGTCGGGGTAGTCGGCGATATTCTTGTAGGGCGTCGAGCTCGTGACGACGATGCCGTCGAGCCGCAGCTGGTCGACGTATCGCAGGGCTTCGAGCGGCTCGACGCTGAGGATCATGTCGGCCTCGCCCCTGGGGATGAGGTCGCTCCAGATGCGCTCGCTCGAGAGACGGAGGTGGGACTGGACGGCGCCGCCGCGCTGGGCCATGCCGTGGACCTCGGCCTGCTTGAACTGGAGGCCGTCGGCCAGGGCCGCGTTGTCGATGACAAAGGCGATGGACAGGATCCCCTGGCCGCCGACGCCCGCGAGTATAATGTCCTGCTTCATGGCCTAGCTCTTCTTCTTCCGCGGTTCCTGGATGCACTCTCGGACGGCAACGATGACGGACAGGCCGTGGTGCTCGAGCTCCTCCTTGATGACCTGGACGTTCTTCCCGTGGTTCTTCGGCAGGGGCTCGATCGTCCGGAGGTGCTCCTTCGGCACCCCCAGGCCCTCGACGATCCGCAGGAGGCGCTCGCCGGAGCCGTAGGTCGGCTGGCCGCCGGTCATGGCCACGGTGGCGTTGTCGAGGATGATGAGGGTCATGTCGGCGTTCGCCGCGGCCGCGCCGAGGAGTGGGGTCATGCCGGAATGGGCGAAGGTCGAGTCGCCGATGACGGCCACGGCCGGCCGGACGCCGACGTCGGAGGCGCCGCGGGCCATGCCCACGCTCGCCCCCATGCAGACGCAGCTCTGGATGGCGTTGTAGGGCGGCAGGGCGCCGAGGGTGTAGCAGCCGATGTCGCTGAAGACGCTCGTCCCGGGATAGCCGGCACGGGCCTCGTTCAGGGCCTTGAAGGTGTCGGCATGAGGGCAACCGACGCAGAGCTGGGGCGGGCGGCCGGCGAGCGGGACACCGCTCGGCGCCCGGGCCGGGAGCGGCGCGAGGCCGAGCGAGGCGCGGACGAGGTCGGGGTTGAGCTCTCCCGAGGCCGGGACCGCCCCGCTCATCCGGCCGATGACCCTCTTCCCGGGCACACCGAAGAAGCCCTGGAGCTCCTTCTCGATGAGCGGATAGCCGTCCTCGAGGACGAGCACGGTCTCAACGTGGTCGACGAGGGCCCGGACGAGCTTCGCGGGCAGGGGAAAGCTCGAGACCTTGAGGAACGACGGCGCTGACTTCTCCTTCGCCGCGGCCTCGCGGAAGTAGTTCGCGGCGATGCCGGAGGCGATGACGCCGAGCGAGCGGTCTTTGTCGTTGAGAGTGAGTCCGTTCGCCGGCAGCTCCTCGGCCAGCCGGAGGAGCTCCGCCTGGCGCTCAATCAGGAGGCGGAACCTCCGCCTGGCGTTGACCGGGAGAAGGGTCCAGTCCTTCCAGTCGCCGGTTCGGAGCGCGTTCTGCGGCCGCGGCTCGCCCGTCTCGACCGAGGAGCGGCTGTGGGAGAGCCGGGTGACGAGCCGGATGAGGACGGGCAGGCCCGTCGCCTCGGAGATGTCGAAGGCCCGGCGGGCCAGGTCGTAACATTCCTGGTGGTCGGCCGGCTCGAGGCAGAGGAGGCGGGCGAACTGGGCGTAGAACCGGCTGTCCTGCTCGTTCTGCGAGCTGTGCATGCCGGGGTCGTCGGCGCTGACGACGACAAGCCCGCCGTTGGCGCCGGTCATGGCCGAGTTCATGAACGGGTCGGCGGCGACGTTGAGCCCAACGTGCTTGAAGGAGACCATGGCCCGCTTGCCGGCGAAAGAGGCGCCGAGGGCCTCCTCGTAGGCGACCTTCTCGTTGACGGACCAGGTCGCCTTGAAGCCGCCCTCTTTCTCGGCCAGGCGGATGAGGAACTCCATGATCTCCGAGGCGGGTGTCCCGGGATAGGAATAGGCGGCGGACAGGCCGGCATGGACGGCCCCCATGGCCAGCGCTTCGTCTCCGAGCAGGACTTGTCGTGCCATGGGCCTCCCCCATTCCGAGAGTCATCCGGAAGGTCCCCCCGCGGTGCGGACGGATGGGGGTCGCCGGACGCGGATTGAAGAAGTAGGATACAACCCGCCCCGGAGGGTGTCAAGCCGGGCCGGCCCTAAACTGACAATTCCTATAATATTATGTTGAAATGGCCGGCCGGACGCGGTAAGATGGGGGCGAAAGAGATTTCGGCCGTTCGCGGCGAAGGAGTCCGGCATGCTCAGATTATCGACCAAGGGACGCTACGGCACCCGCTTGATGCTCAACCTGGCCCAGCACTATGGCAACGGCCAGCGGACGGTCATCCTCAGGGACGTCTCGACGGAAGAGGAGATCTCCATCCGCTACCTCGAACAGATCATCATCCCGCTCAAGATCAACCGTCTGGTCAAGAGCGTCCGGGGCGCGGGTGGCGGCTACACCCTGGCCCGCAGCCCGGAGGAGATCACCCTCGCCGAGATCCTCCACGCCCTCGAGGGAACGTGTTGCCTCGTCGAGTGCATGGAGGACGAGAGCTTCTGCCACCGGATCGAGACCTGCCCGACATACGAGATCTGGAAGGGGGCCTCGGAGCTCCTGAAGGGTTACTTCACCGGCATCACCCTGCGTGACGTCGTGGCCATCGCGGACAGGAAGAAAAAGAGGCCCAAGGCCAGGCCCAAAGCCCGCTGACCGGGCTTGAAGCGAAGACCCTCCCCCCGCTCCCCTTAAAGGGGCCCTTTCGTCCTCGACCCTCAGGTTTTTTTCAGCCGGTCCGCGACGACCCGGCCGACGACGGACGCCGCGATCCCCTTCCTCTTCAGGCGCGCGAGGATCCGGCCGGACGAGCCGGGCCGCGCCACGACGAGCAGGCTGCCTTCGGCGATGGCGGCGGCCGGGTCGAGCCCGAAGGCTTCGCAGACCATCCGCACCTCGTCCGGGTAGACGAAAAGGCTCTCGTCGACCTCCATGCCGACGCCGCTGGCCGCGGCGATCTCGTAAAGCCCGCCGATGACCCCGCCCTCCGTGGCGTCGTGCATGGCCGTCACCCCGCCCGCGGCCTTGGCCGTCAGGGCGTCCTCGACGACGCTCATCTGGAAGCAAAGCCGCTTGGCCGAGGCGACGAGCGCCGCGGGATGCGAGGCCAGGAGCTCCTCCTCGCGCAGGGCGGCCAGCAGCCCGGCCGTCTCGATGGCCGGTCCCTTGGTCAGCAGGACCTCGTCGCCGGGGCGCGCTCCGGCCGGGGTCACGTATTCGCCCTTCCGGGCCACGGCGAAGACGGTGATGCCGCCAATCGTCGGGGCCTGGAAGCCCGGATAGAAGCCGGTGTGGCCGCCGACGATGGCGATGCCCAGGTCGCGGGCCGTCCGGTGGATGGAATCGACGATCGTCTTGAGATCCCCGGCCGCCGTCTCCGGCGGCAGGAGAAGCGAGTAGGTCATGTACCGCGGCCGGACGCCCATGACGGCGACGTCGCTCGCGCCGATGTGGACGGTGAACCAGCCGAACGTCTCGAGCGGGAGGCGCGGCATGGTGAAGATGGGGTCCTCGGCCACGACCAGGACCTTGCCGCCGCCGAGGTCGACGACGCCCGCGTCGACGCCGGCCCGGGGCGGCACAAGGACCGTCGGATCACGTTTCCCCAGCCGCCGCAGGACGACGGCGCGGAAGGCGGCGTCGTCGATCTTGCCGATCTTCATTGCCCCCGGCTCCTCCTCAGGCGGCCAAGCCGGCCTTTCTCTCCGCGGCCTCGATGGTGTTCATCATGAGCATGGTCACGGTCATCGGCCCGACGCCGCCGGGGACCGGGGTGATGGCCTCCGCCTTTTCCTTGATCGGCTCGAAGTCGCAGTCGCCGACAAAGCGGTATCCCTTGCCCGCGGACGGGTCCTCGACCCGGGTGTTCCCGACGTCGATGACGACGCACCCTCGGGGCACCATATCCGCCGTGATGGCGCGCGGAACGCCCATGGCCGCGACGAGGATGTCGGCCTGGAGGGTGTACCTGGACATGTCCGGAGTGCCCGTATGGCAGACGGTGACCGTGGCGTTGGCGCCCGTCTTCTTCTGGATGAGCATCGCGGCCAGGGGCTTGCCGACGATGTTGCTCCGGCCGCAGATGACGACGTGTTTTCCCTCCGGGCTGTACCCGCTCCGCACGAGCAGCTGAACGATGCCGTACGGCGTGCACGGCAGAGGGCAAGGCTCGCCGCGGAGCATCTTGCCGACGTTGACGGGATGCCAGCCGTCGACGTCCTTATGGGGGGAGATGAGGTTGACCACCTTTTCCGCGCTGACGTGTTTCGGGAGCGGGACCTGAACGAGAAACCCGTCGTAGCGCCCGTCCCGGTTCAGCTCGTCCGCGACTTTCAGGACCTCCGCTTCCGAGGACGCGGCCGGCATCCGGATCGTCGTCTCGAAGATGCCGATCTCCTCGGCCGCCTTGGCCTTGGCCGTGACGTAGGAGACCGAGGCCGGGTCCTCGCCGACCAGGACCACGGCCAGGCCCGGGACGACCCCTTTCTCCCTGAGGCGGGCGGCGCGGCCCTTGAGCTCTTCGCGGATCTGGGCCGAGACTTCCTTTCCGCTGATGATCTTGGCTGGCATCCTGTCCTCCGTCCGGAGCGTTTTCCGGCGCCGGGCTTGGCGCAACTCGGGCCGCCCGACCTAGGTATAGAGGATTCCGTCGGGACGGTCAAGGCCCGCCTTAAGGAAGATAGGGACTGTCCCCGCAGGGGACTGTCCCTCTTCATAAGAGCGTCACGAGAGGGCAGCCTTCCCCCCTGACCTTGAAAAGTCCTTAGTCCGAAGTGTATAATCTCGACAGTTTAGCGTCGCCGGGGACGTCGGGGGACACGGGCCCGCGCCGCGCGTCTCGCCGAATCGCCGGCGAGGAGGAGACGGAGATGAGAGTCGGAATCCTGACCGGCGGCGGCGACTGCCCCGGCCTCAACGCGGTCATCCGGGCCGTCGTCCGCAAGGGCATCACGGTCTACGGCTACGACGTCCTGGGCATCAAGAACGGCTGGGAGGGGCTCATCGAGGGCCGCATCATCCCGCTCGACCTGGGCGCCATCTCGGGCATCCTGCCGCGCGGCGGGACGATCCTCGGCACCTCCCGGACCAATCCCTTCAAGGTCGAGGACGGGATCGGCAAGATCTTCTCCCAGGTCGAGAAGTTCGAGATCGACGCGGTCATCGCCGTCGGCGGCGAGGACACGCTCGGCGTCGCCCAGAAGCTCCACGAGCGCGGGCTGCGCTGCGTCGGCGTGCCCAAGACGATCGACAACGACCTCTCCGGCACGGACTACACCTTCGGCTTCGACACGGCCATCACCGTCGTCACCGAGGCCCTGGACCGGCTCCACACCACGGCCGAGGCCCACCATCGGGTCATGGTCGTCGAGGTCATGGGCCGGCATGCCGGCTGGATCGCCGTCGAGGGCGGCATCGCCGGCGGCGCCGACATCATCCTCATCCCCGAGTTCCCTTTCGACATGCCCGAGATCTGCGGCCAGATCCTGCGGCGCCGCGAGCGCGGCAAGCTCTTCAGCATCGTCGTCGTGGCGGAGGGCGCCCAGCCCAAGGACGCCACGCTCATCGTCCAGACCGAGGAGCGCGACGCCTTTGGCCACGTCCGGCTCGGCGGCATCGGCAACGTCCTGGCCCGGGAGATCGAGAAGGCCACGGCGATCGAGACGCGCGTCACCGTCCTCGGCCACATCCAGCGCGGCGGCACTCCGACGGCCTTCGACCGGGTCCTGGCGACCCGGCTGGGCATCGCCGCGATCGACCTCGTCACCCAGGAGAAGTTCGGCCACATGGCGGGCCTGCGGGGCAACCGGATCATCGCCGTGCCGTTCACCGAGGCCCTGGCCGAGCCCAAGACGGTCGACCGGGACCTCTACGACATCGCCAAGGTCTTCTTCGGCTGAGCGGGCGCCTCTCCCCCGCCCCGGCCCCGCGCCGTTGACTTGGCCCCTCGGGCCGTGCTAATCTTCCGGCCGAGGAAGGAGGCGGAGCACATGAGACACATCCGCGCGTGGGGGGCTTTTTTTGTCTTATCCTGTCTTGCCGCGGCCGTTCCCCTGGGGGCCGACGTCAAGGCCGAGCTCGGTTTCGGCTGGTCGCTCGCCGCGCCGGCCCTCAGCACGGCCTACCAGAGCCGCTTCGCCCCGCCCATGACCCCGGCGGCCAACGCCCTCTCCAGCTCGGCGTCGCAAACCGTCCGTTTGAAGGGCCGCATCGCCTCGGGCATGTCCGGCTTCTTCAATGTCCTCATCAACGACAGCGTCGGGCTCCAGGTCCTGGTGGACTACTTCCGCCCCGGCCTCCGCGGGACCAACTCGCCCTATGACGTGAGCCTGACCTATTACCTGACCGACCCCGCCGACCAGTATGCCTACACGAAGCAGACGGCCTGGCCTTCGTCGCGGGGCAACTTCACGGAGACGACCTACAGCCTGAACGGCCTGGTCCGTTTCCCCATCGGCCCGGACCTCGCCCTGAGCTTCTCGGGCGGGCCCAGTCTCTACTCCCTCAAGGGCCAGGCGACGCCGATGGGCTTCACCAGCTTCCGGCTCGACCAGACGAACGGCGTCTATCTTCTCGACATCAAGACCTATCAGCTGGTCTATGACCTCCCGGCGCGGACGACGGCCGGCTTCAACCTGGGCGGAGAGCTGTCCTACACGGTCATGCGGATGATGGTCCTCGCCCTCGACATCCGCTACTTCCTGAGCGCCAGGGCCGACTTCAAGATGAACGTCACGCCGAACGAGGGCCTGACGGACCCCATCGAGCCGATCGCCGCCGCCCTTGACCTGGGCACGATCCGGATCGACCCCTCCTACTTGCGGCTGAGCCTGACCTTGCGCTTCCGGTTCTGATCACTGCCGCGGCGCCTTCCTCCGGCGGGGGCCGAGGAAATACGCGTTGACCGCGACGACGAGAAGCAGCCCGACCGCCGTGACGATGATTTTCGCCGCCATGGCCTTTTCCTGCCTCAGATCCTGGCCCGCCGCAGCCGCAGCGAATTGGAGACGACCGAGACGGAGCTGAAGGCCATGGCCGCCGAGGCGATCATGGGGTTGAGGAGGACGTGGAGGAAGGGGTAGAGGACGCCCGCCGCGACGGGGATGCCGACGACATTGTAAAAGAAAGCCCAGAAGAGGTTCTGCCGGATCGTCCGGACGGTCCTGCGGCTGAGCTCGACGGCCGCGGAGACACCCTCCGGGTCGCCAGAGATGAGGGTGATGTCCGACGACTCCATGGCCACGTCGGTGCCCGTGCCGATGGCGATGCCCAGGTCGGCCTCGACCAGGGCCGGCGCGTCGTTGATGCCGTCGCCGACCATGGCCACCTTCCTCCCCTCCGCCCGGAGGCCGCGGACGACCTCGGCCTTGCCGCCGGGCAGGACTTGCGCGACGACGCGGTCGATCCCGGCCCCCCGGGCGATGGCCTGAGCCGTCCGGCGGTCGTCCCCCGTCAGCATGATGACCTCGAGGCCCATCTTCTTCAGCCTGGCCACCGCCGAGGGCGCCGTTCCTTTGAGCGTGTCGGCCAGGGCCAAGAGGCCGGCCGCCCGGCCGTCGACGGCGACGAAGGCGCTGGTCTTGCCCTCGAGGGCCAGGTCCCCGGCCTGAAGGACGAGGCTGCCGAAGTCGAGCCCGGCATGACCGACGAGGGCCTGGCTGCCGACGAGGACCTTCCTTCCTTTGACCGTGGCCTCGACCCCGAGCCCTTCGAGGGCCCGGAAGCCGGCCGGCGTCTCCGGGGCGAGCCCGGCGGCCTCGGCCCGGCGGACAATGGCCTGGCCCAGGGGATGCTCCGAGCCCTTCTCGGCCCCCGCGGCGAAGGCCAAGACCTCGTCGACGGTGAAGCCAGGGGCGGGCAGGACGTCGGTGACATCGGGTCGTCCCTCGGTCAGCGTGCCGGTCTTGTCGAAGACGACAGTGTCGATGGCGTGGGCGGTCTCGAGGCTCTCGCCGCTCTTGATGAGGATGCCGCGCTCGGCCCCCTTCCCCATCCCGACCATGACCGCCGTCGGCGTCGCCAGGCCGAGGGCGCAGGGGCAGGCGATGATCATCACCGCGACGAAGTTGAGCAGGGCGAAGGTCAGCCGCGGCGCCGGGCCGAAGTCGAACCAGGCGACAAAGGTCAGGATGGCGGCGGAGATGACGACCGGCACGAAATAGGCGGCGATGCGGTCGGCCAGCCGCTGGATGGGGGCCTTGGTCCCCTGGGCTTCCTGGACGAGCTTGATGATCTGGGCCAGCGCCGTGTCCTTGCCGACCTTCCTGGCCCGGAAGACGAGGCGGCCCCACTTGTTGATGGTCGCCCCAACGACCTCGTCCCCCGGCCCCTTGTCGACGGGCAGGCTCTCGCCCGTGATCATGGACTCGTCGACCGAGGAGCGGCCGTCGACGACGGTCCCGTCGACGGCGACGCGCTCGCCCGGCCTGACGACGACCGCGTCGCCGACGATGACATCGTCGACAGGGATCTCCCGCTCGGCGCCGTCGCGCAGGACGCGGGCCGTCGCCGGCCGGAGCCCCATCAGGGCCACGATGGCCTCTGAGGTCCGGCCCTTGGCCCGGGCCTCGAGCATCCGGCCGAAGAGGATGAGGACGACGATGACGGCCGCGGTGTCGAAATAGACGTCGCGGGCGACCCCGGTCGAGCCGAGAAGCGAGGGGAAGAGGGTCACGGCCGCGCTGTAGAAATAGGCCGCCGAGGTGCCGACGGCGATGAGGGTGTTCATGTCCGCGGTCCTGTGCCGGAAGGCGGCCCAGGCGGAGCGGTAGAACTGGCCTCCGATCGCGAACTGAACGGGCGTCGCCAGGGCCCAGAGGACGAAGAAATTCCGGAGGAAGGCCGGGACCCATGGGAACCAGCCGGGCATGCTGCCGACGAAGATCAGCACGGCCAACAGGCCGCCCCAGAGGACCTTGGCCCGGAGCACCCTGTACTCCCTCTCCATGATCCGGCGCTCGGCGTCGGCCTCGGCCTCGCCCTCGGCGAGGTCATGGACCCTGTATCCCACGCTCTCGATGGCCTTCCGGATGCGGGCGACATCGACGGCGTTCGGGAGGTAATCGACGGCGACCTTGCCCGTGGCGAGGTTGACGGACGCCCTGACGACCCCAGGAAGGTCGAGGAGGGCCGTCTCGATCTTCAGGACGCAGGAGGCGCAGGAGATGCCCTCGACCTGGAGCCCGGCCGAGGCGACGGCGACGTCGTAGCCCGCATTCCGGACGGCCTCGATGAGCGAGCCTGTGCCGGTGAGGGCCGGGTCAAAGAGGACCGTGGCCCGGTTCGTGGCCAGATTGACGTTCGCCTCCCGGACGCCGGGGACCTCCCGCAGGCCGCGCTCGACCCGGGAGGCGCAGCCGGCGCACGTCATGCCGAGGACCGGAAGGTCAACGCGCAAGACGATGCGGCCCTCTAGGCCTCGTCGGGTCCCTTGGGCACCGCCTCGCAGGCCTTTTTCGTTCCCGTCGAGAAGACGGCGTAGACCGGGCAGAAACCGATGACGCTCGTCAGGAAGAGGATCACGGCCAGAACCCCCAGGACGATCGCGGCGACGCCCTTGATCATCCCCAGGAAGAAGAAGACGGCCACGGCCGCGGCCACGATGATGCGCAGGATCCGGTCAAGACCGCTCATGTTGCATTTCATATGATCTTCCCTCCTATTCTTGGATTATAGCATAAAGGCCGTCCTCATCCCATTCTCGTCAATATTGTGGCGTCCAACGCTCCCCCTGCTCGGGCTCGTCTTTCCTCCGGCCCGCCCCCTCCACCGGACGGCCGCGCGGGCCGTCCTGGCGGCCGGCGGTGGTTTGCACCTGTTCCCCATTTATGCTAATATCTTGATTCTCAAAGGACGCAGGAGAGGACCATGTCCGGACATTCAAAATGGGCTTCGATCAAGCATAAAAAAGCGGCTACGGACGCCAAGCGCGGCAAGATCTTCACCCGGCTCATCCGCGAGATCAGCATGGCCGCCCGGGCCGGCGGCGGCGACCCCGACAAGAACGCCGCCCTCCGGAAATGCATCAACGACGCCCGGGCCGCGAATATGCCCGCCGATAACATCAAGCGGGCCATCATGAAGGGGACCGGCCAGCTCGAGGGCACCAGCTACGAGGAAGTCGCCTACGAGGGTTACGGGCCGGGCGGGGTCGCCATTTACCTCCAGGCCGTGACCGACAACAAGAACCGGACCGTCTCCGAGCTCCGCCACATTTTCGCCAAGAACGGCGGCCGCATCGGCGAGTCCAACTCCGTCGCCTGGATGTTCAAGCGGATGGGCTCGATCAGCGTCGAGAAAGCCAAGGCCTCGGAGGACATCCTCATGGACGTCGCCCTGGCCGCAGGCGCCGACGACATCAAGGACGACGGCTCCAACTTCGAGGTCATCACCACTCCTGCGACTTACGAGGCGGTCCTCGAGGCCGTCAAAAAGAGCGGCATCGAGGTCGCCGCCTCCGAGGTCGGCTTCCTGCCCCAAAACTACGTCAAGGTCGAGGGCAAGGAGGCCCAGCAGGTGCTGCGGCTGATGGAGGAGCTCGAGGACCATGACGACGTCCAGAACGTTTCGTCCAACTTCGACATCTCCGAAGAGGAGATCGCCAGCTTCTCCCAGGCCGGCTGACGGCCGCCGCAGGTCCATGCGGGTCCTCGGCATCGATCCCAGCCTCCAGTCGACCGGCTTCGGGATCGTCGAGGACGCCGGCGGCGGGGCCCGGCCGGTCGCCTACGGCGTCATCCGGCCGACGGCCGGACTCCCCTTCTTCAAGAAGCTGGCCGAGATTCGCGCCGAGATCGAGAAGATCATCCGCGATTACGGGCCGGACGAGGCCGCCATCGAGAATCCCTTCTACGCCCGCAACGTCAAGACGGCCATCCTCCTCGGCCAGGTCCGGGGGGCGGTCCTCGTCGGCATCGCCGCCACGGACTGCGGCTTCCACGAATACTCGGCCCTGGAGATCAAGAAGGCCGTGACCGGCTACGGCCAGGCGGAGAAGGAGCAGGTCCAGACCATGGTCAAGGCCCTCCTCGGGCTCGATGACGACCGGCTCCCCCTCGACGCCTCGGACGCCCTGGCCGCGGCCATCTGCCACCTCAACGCGCGGCTGACCCACCTCAAGGCGGAGGGACCGGAACCGTCATGATCGCTTACCTCAAGGGAACGCTCATCCACAAGACGCCGGGGCACGTCATCGTCGACACCGGCGGCGTGGGCTACGCCGCGGCCGTGCCGCTCGGCACCTACTTCAAGCTCGGCGAGGTCGGCGAGACGGTCGAGCTCCTCATCCACACCCATGTCACGGACGATTCCCTGGCCCTCTTCGGCTTCGACTCCCAGGAAGAGAAGGACATGTTCCTCAAGCTCATCGGGATCTCCGGGATCGGCCCGAAGCTGGCCATGAACATCCTCTCCGGCATCGGCCCGGCCGACCTGGCCGAGGCGGTCCGCAAGAGCGACCTGGCCCGGCTCGCCCTCGTCCCCGGCATCGGCAAGAAGACGGCCCTGCGCATCACCATGGAGCTCCAGGACAAGCTCGAGTCGAAGGAGAAGCTCATCGCGGCCAAGGGCTCGCCCGAGAAGGAGGACCTCGTCTCCGCCCTCCTTAACATGGGCTTCCGGAGCAAGGAGGCGGAGCGGGCCGTGGACCAGTCCATCACCGCCCTCAAGGCGGACGCAGGCTTCGAGAGGCTCCTCCGGGATTGCCTCCGCCGCTTGGCCAGACTCTAATTCCAGAGGGACAGTCCCCTAAGGGGACAGTCCCTATCGATTTTAGCGGTTGCTTTCCCGCCCTTATTGGCTAAAATAACATAGAGAAGGACGATGCCCGCGATCCTCAGCCCCATCCGGACAAAGGAGGACATCCTCTTCGAGGACAGCCTCCGGCCGCAGAGCTTCGCCGAGTTCGTCGGTCAGGAGAAGGTCAAGGCCAACCTCAAGGTCTTCATCGAGGCGGCCAAGAAGCGGGGGGAACATCTCGACCACGTCCTCCTCTACGGCCCGCCGGGGCTCGGCAAGACGAGCCTGGCCTACCTCATCGCCAAAGAGATGGGCGTCACCATCAAGCCGACCGCGGGACCGGTCATCGAGCGAACGGGCGACCTCTCGGCCATCCTGACCAACATGCAGACCCGCGAGGTCCTCTTCATCGACGAGATCCACCGCCTCCAGCCTCCGGTCGAGGAGATCCTTTACTCGGCCATGGAGGACTTCAGCCTGGACATCGTCATCGGCCAGGGGCCGGGCGCGCGGAGCCATAAGCTCAAGATCAAGAAGTTCACCCTGATCGGGGCGACGACGCGGGCCGGCCGGATCACCGCCCCGCTCCGGGGCCGCTTCGGCATCATCCACCGCCTCGACTATTACCGGGACGAGGACCTCAGGCAGGTCATCCGGCGCTCGGCCAAAATCCTGAAGGTCCGCATCGACGACGAGGGCGCCGGCGAGATCGCCCTGCGGTCGAGGGGGACGCCCCGCGTCGCCAACCGCCTCCTGCGCCGGGTCCGCGACTATGTCGACGTCAAGGGCGACGGCGTCATCACGGCCGCGGAGGCGCGCAAGGCCCTCGACCTGATGGAGGTCGACGCCCTCGGCCTCGACGACGTCGACCGCAAGATCCTCTCGACGATCATCGATAACTTCGGCGGCGGCCCGGTCGGCATCGCCACGATCGCCGCGGCCATCGACGAGGAAAAGGACACGATCGAGAGCATCTACGAGCCCTTCCTCATGCGCATCGGCTTCCTCGACCGGACGACCCGCGGCCGGGTCATCACGCCCAAGGCCTACGCCCACCTCGGCTACGAGTACGAGGGGTCCCGCGCCCACGCCGCGGGCGGGGGCCACGGTCGGAAGCCGCCGGCCGGGCAGAAGAAGCTGTTCTAGGACTGAGGGCGCCCCGCCACGGCCATGACACCCGGCAATCCCCTCCGCCTCTCGGACTTCGACTACGATCTTCCGGCCGCGCTCATCGCGCAGCATCCCCTCCCCCGCCGCGGCGAGTCGCGGATGATGGTCGTCGAGAGGACCGCGGGCCGCATCAGCCACCGCTCTTTCGAGGAGTTCTCCGACTTCTTCGCCGCGGGCGACCTCCTCGTCCTCAACGATACCAAGGTCATCCCGGCCCGGGCCTGGGGCGAGAAGTCGGGGGCGAAGATCGAGTTCCTGTTCGTGAGGGAGCTCGGCCCCGGGCTCTGGGAGACGCTCTGCCGGCCGGCCCGCAAGCTCGCGCCGGGCGACCGCGTCCGCTTCGGACCCGGTTTCGAGTCCTTCGTCGAGACGGCCGGGGACGAGGGGAGGCGGGTCCTGCGTTTCGACCGGCCCGACGTCCGGGCCGAGCTCGGCCGCATCGGCTTCGCCCCCCTGCCTCCCTACATCAAGCGAAAGCGGGAGGACCTCGGCCGGCGCGCCGAGGACCTCGAGAGATATCAGACGGTCTTTGCCAGGAAGGAGGGGGCCGTGGCCGCCCCCACGGCCGGGCTCCATTTCACGAGGGAGGCGCTGGCCGGGCTCAAGACGAAGGGCGTCGACGTCAGGCACGTAACGCTCGAGGTCGGGCTGGCCACCTTCCAGCCCATCCGCGGGGACCTCGTCGACGACCACCGGATGCTCGAGGAATGGTACTCGGTTGCCCCCGCGGCCGCCCACGGCGTCAACGCCGCGAAGGAGGCCGGACGGCCGGTTACGGCGGTAGGGACGACCGTCGTCCGGACGCTCGAAAGCGCCTGGCGCGAGGGCGGCGTCCGGGCCGGCCGCCGCTCGACCTCGCTGTTCATCCGCCCTGGCCACCAATTCCACGCCGTCGACCGCCTGCTGACGAATTTCCACCTGCCGAGATCGACTCTCCTGATGCTCGTCTCCGCCTTCGCCGGGCGCGAGCTCGTCATGGAGGCCTACGGGGAAGCGGTTAGAGAGCGTTACCGTTTCTTCTCCTACGGCGACTGCATGCTCATCCTATAACCCGTCTTTGACAATCATTTTCGTTCCCATTATCATAAGCGGCAATCGACCATGGACATCGACGCCAAAATCGCCGAGGCCGTCGAGCGCCGGCGCGCCGAGATCCTCGACCTGAGCCGCCGCATCCACGACGACCCCGAGCTCGCTTTCGAGGAGGTCCGGACCTCCGCCCTCCTCAGGTCCGTCCTCGCGGCCGAGGGATTCGAGGTCTCCGGCGCGAGCGAGGCCCTGCCGACGTCCTTCCGCGCCGTCCACGCCTTCTCGGCGGACGGGCCGCGCGTGACCCTCACCGCCGAGATGGACGCGCTGCCCGGCCTCGGCCACGCCTGCGGCCACAACATCATCGGCACGGCCGCGACCTATGCCGCCATCATCCTCAAGTCCGTCCTCGGCGCCGTCGCCGCCGGGGCGGTCGAGGTCGTCGGGACGCCGGCCGAGGAACGCGGCAGCGGCAAGGTCCGCCTCATCCACGACGGCGTCTTCGCCCGCTCCGACGCCGTCCTCCAGGTCCATCCGCACTTCATCGACTCGGTCGTCAACCAGGCCATGGCCCGGCGCACCCTCGTCGTCGAGTTTTTCGGCCGAAAGGCCCACGCCGCCGCCGCGCCGCTCGAGGGCCGGAACGCCCTCGACGCGCTCGTCCTTTTCTACCATTCGGCCGCCCTGCCCCGGACGAAATCCGAGCCGGGAACCCTCTTCCACGGCATCGTCGAGGCGGGGGGCGAGGCGCCGAACATCATCCCGGATTACGCGCGGGGCCGTTTCTCCCTGCGCGCGGACACGATGGCCAAGCTCGAGCGGCTCGTCGGCGACGTCAACGCCCTCGCCGAAAAGGCCGCCGCGGAGACCGGCTGCCAAACAAAGATCAGCGAGCCCGGGCCAGGCGTCACGACGTTCCGCCGCAGCCCCGTTCTCGAAGAGATCTTCTCAGCCCTATTCGAGGAACGGGGCCGGCCCGACCCGTTCAAGGTCCGCGAGTCCTACGGGTCGACGGACCTGGCCAACGTCTCCTGGGTCGTGCCGACGATCGAGCCCATGGTCAAGGCCAGCGACTTCCCCATCCACACCGAGGGCTTCGCCCGGGACGCCGTAGCGGCCTGCGGCGAGCGCGCCCTCCTCGACGGCGTTTACTTCCTGGCCGCGGCCGCGGCCCGCATCCTGACCGACCCCGCCCTTCTCGAGCGGATCCGGGCGGACTTCCGGGCCGGGGAGGCGCCGGAAGGCGTCGCCTGAGACGGACCCCCGCATGAAAAGCCTCGCCGCTTTCGAGGGCCACCCCGGCGGGCTGGCCGTGGTCATCACGGATTCGGGTCTCGGCGGCCTCCTCATCGGCGCGGAGCTCGAACGCCGCCTCCGCGGGACGGCCGGCGACGGGCCGGTCCGGCTCGTCTATGTCAACGCCTGGCCCGACACCCGCTTCGGCTACAACGACCTCGCCGACATGGGCGCCCGCGCCGCGGTCTTCGACCGGGCCTTGGCGGCGATGGCGACTTTCCGGCCGGGCCTCATCCTCATCGCCTGCAACACGCTCTCGATCGTCTACGAGGCGACGGCCTTCCGCCGGGCGCCCGCCGTCCCGGTCGCGGGCATCCTCGACGAAGGGGCCGCGTTCTTCTCAGAGGCCCTTTCCCGCGACCCGGCGGGGATCCTGGCGCTGTTCGGGACACGCACGACCATCGGCTCGGGCGAGCACGTCCGGCGGATGGCCGGGCGCGGCATCGACCCGCTGCGCGTCGTTGCCGAAGCCTGCCACGGCCTGGCCGCGGCCATCGACAAGGACCCCGATGCGCCGGCCGTCCCCGGCCTCGTCGAGGAATGCGTCCTCCAGGCCGCGCCGAGGCTCCCAGCCGGTGTGCCCGTCTATGTGGGGCTCGCCTGCACCCATTACGCCTACGTCGCCGAGGCGTTCCGGGCTTCGCTCGTCCGCGCGATCGGGGCGAAGGTCGAGGTCCTCGACCCGGGCGGGCGGCTCGTCGACGGCCTCGCGCGCGGCATTCCCGCCCGGAGGCCCGGGACAGGAGAAAGGGAGGTCGTGGTCGAAGTCGCCTCCAAAGTCGAGCTTTCCGACTCGCAACGGCGGGCCGTGGCCCGCCGGCTCGAACCCGTATCGCCCTCTATGGCCCGCGCCCTGCTCGAATACCGGCACTTGCCCGAGCTCTTTTAGAGGAGACCCCCATGAGGATCGTTCTTTTGACCGGCCCGGGCGGCGACGCCCAGGGCTGGGGCGACATGAAGGTCACGGAATCGATGCGCGGTGCCCTCGAGTCCCTCGGCCACCCGACGAGAATCGTCTACGTCGCCGACGAGGCGGAGCTCTTCCGGCTCCTCGATAGGCACGACTTTGACATCGTCTGGAGCGCCCTCTATCACATCACGCCGAACGAGGCCTTCATCGGCCGCAATGCCGCCGGGACCTGGGTCGCCGACCTCATGGACGAGCGCCGCATCCCCTACATCGGCTCGGACAGCCGGACGATGAGGGCCATGATCGACAAGTTCGAGACCCACGAGATCCTGGGCGCGGCGGGCGTCGCCGTGCCCGCCCACATCCTTCTCCGCCCCGGCGACGACGTCTCGTCCGTCATGTTCCCCGCGTTCGTCAAGCCCATGTGCGAGTCGCGGTCGGTCGGCATCTCCGACGAGAGCGTCGTCCACGACGAGGCGGAGCTCGGGCGGCGCGTCGCCTACATCGAGAAGGAGTTCGATGAGCCGGCCCTGGTCGAGGAGTTCCTGCCGGGCGACGAATATACGGCCCTCGTCCTCGGGAACGGCAAGACGCGCGAATGCCTGCCCGGGCTGGTCACGGTCGAGGAAACCCACTACCACAGGTACCGCATCCTGCGCAGCGACCTCAGGGGCGTCGGCCTGACCCGGATCGGCCTGGCCGGGGCGAGGACGGAGGAGGCCCGGGCCCTGGGCGACGCCTCCGCCGAGGCCATGGGCTGTCTTGACCACGTCCGGATCGACATGCGCGTCGACAGGGCCGGCCAGCTCCGCATCATCGAGGTCAACGGCATCCCCGGTCTCAAGCCCCACAAGAGCTGGGCGCCGCAGATTTACACGCTCTATCACGGCTCGCGGCAGGGGGAGGACGAGGATTACCGGCGCCTCATCGGGGCCATCGTCGAGGCGGCCGGACGGCGCTACGGGCTCTAGGCCCTGGCCGCCGGACGCGTGAACCACTCGCGGATGAGCCGCGTCCAGGCCGGTCGGGCGGGGGCCGGCTTCTCGGCCATGAACCGGGTCAGGGCGTCCCCCCAGAGCTCCGAGTGCTGGAGCGTGGTCATCCGGTTGCGGAACATGGCCGCTCCCTTGCGGGGCTCGGATTCCATCATGTCGAGAATGCCGCGAACCTCATTCTCGAAGCCCGCCGGGCCATAATAAGCGAGATACGCCTGCCAGGCCTCGGCGACGCCCCGCGCGGACCCGAGCGGGCGGGAGACCCGGCGGAGCGTGCCGCGGAACCGGCCCTCCTCTCCCCTGTCGAGCCGGCGCAGGCCCTCACTGGTGATCCTGTAGGGATGGATGCCGTAGGAAGCCAGCCGGCCCGCACGGACGCCGAGCGAGAGGCAGAACCCGGTGCGGCGGTAATAGAGCTCGGGCGGCTGGTAGAAAACGAAATTCCCCAGGCTATAGGCGATGAGCCGGCCGCCCCGGGATTCGAGGCCTTGCGGGACATGTGGATGATGGCCGACGACGCAGTCGGCTCCCGCGTCGGACAGGGCCCGGAAGGCCTCGACGACGTAGGGAGGCGGGAAGGGGATGTATTCGAGGCCGGCGTGCCCGACGGCGATGACGAATTCGCCGCGCTTCTTGGCCTTCCGAATTTTCCCGGCAAGACGTTCGACCTCCCAGCCGCAGACGCCGGGGCCGCCCGTGGAGGCGGTGAGGTCCTCGCCTTCGCTGAAGTTGACGACCGTGACCCGCGTTCCACCGACAGTCAGGGTCATCGGCGCCGCGGCCTCCTCGAACGTCATCCCGGCCCCGACCGTCCGGACGCCGTTCCGGCCGAGGACGTCGAGCGTCTCCCGGAAGCCGGCGAGGCCATAATCGAAGACATGGTTGTTGGCGAGGCAGGCGACCTCGAACGGGACCGCGGTCAGCCCGGCGACGTGGGCCGGGAGCCCTTTGAAGACCGCGCCGCTTTTCCAGACCGGCCGGCGTGCCGCCGTCAGGGCGCATTCGCAGTTGACGATGCGAAGGTCGGCCGCCCGGAGGAACGGGAGCAAGTCCCCGTAGACCGAGTCCGGCCGCCGCGACACGGCGGGCTCCAGGGCGCGGATGGGCGCCCAATCGGCCGCGATGATGATCCGGACCCGCTTTTTGCCCGCGCTCATGTCGTCTCTCTCCCGGCGGAGGGACGAATCATAGACCGGCGCCGCAAGGCCTGTCAACACGCTCTCCCCCGCTTCGCGCGGCCGTCCGGGGCCGCTAGTCGAGCTTCTTCCTGAAGCGGAGGATGCTCAGGGCGAAGAGGACCGCCCCCAACAGCAGGAGCGACACCGCCTGGTCCCAGAGTTCCGGCCAGCCCGCCCCCCGGAGCATGATGCCCCGGATGATGACGAAGAAGTACCGCGTCGGGACGACGTGGGAAACGGCTTGGAAGAAGGGCGGCATGTTCTCGATGGGGAAGACGAACCCGCCGAGGAGCATCATCGGCATGATGATGAAGATGGTCGTGAACATGGCCTGCTGCTGGGTCCGCGAGATGGTCGAGATGAAGAGGCCGAAGCCGAGGGTGCTGAGCATGAAGACCAGGCACATGGCAAAGAGGAGCAGGAGGCTGCCGCGGACCGGCACGACGAACCACCATCTCGCCACGGCGACGACGAAGACGGCCTCGAAGAGGCCGATCAGGACGAACGGCAGGAGCTTGCCGACGATGAGCTGGTAGGGGCGGATGGGTGTCACGATGATCTGCTCCATCGTCCCCGACTCCTTCTCGCGGACGATGCCAACGGAGGCGAGCGAGATGGTCATGATCATCAGGATGAGCCCGAGGACGCCCGGGACCATGAAGTTCCGGCTGCGGAGCTCGGGGTTGTACCAGACCCGGACCTCCGCGCCGACCTGGACGGGCTTCGCCCCCGTCGCGGCGACCCGGGCGAGCTTTTCCAGGAAGACCCGCTGCGTATAACGCCCGGCGATGATCGTCGCGTAGTTGACGCCGATCGTCGCCGACTGGCTCTCGGCCCCGTCGGCGATGATCATGGCCGAGGCCGGCTTGCCGCCGGCCAGCTTGTCGCCGAAGCCGCGCGGCACGACGAATGCCATGGCCGCCTCGCCGTCGTCGAGGAAGCGGTCGATGTCCTCCATCCGCCCGACCCTTGCCCGGACGCTGAAATATCCGGAGTTGACGAAGCCGTCGAGGAAGTCCCGGCTGGCCGCCGTCCGGTCCAGGTCACAGACGACGGAGGGGATGTCCCGGACGTCCAGGTTCGCGGCGTAGCCGAGGAGGAGGAGCTGGAGGATGGGCGAGATGAAGAGGACCGGGAAGAGCCGGGGGTCGCGGCGGAGCTGAAGGAACTCCTTGCGGACGATGGACAGGATCGCCTTCATCGGCGTCCCCTCCGCCGCGGGGTCCGTTCCGTCTCGCCCCGGCGCAGGAGCGCGGCGGACCCGCCGAGCGCCAGCGCCGCGAAGCCGGCCAGGAACAGGAACTGCCGCCAGATGGCCCCCAACCCCACGCCCTTGAGGATGATGGCCCGGAGCGCCGCCAGGAAGTAGCGGGCCGGGACGAGGTAGGTCACGGCCTGGACGACGGCCGGCATGTTCCGGATGGGAAAGACGAACCCCGAGAGGATGAAGGTCGGCAGCATCGTCGTCAGCACGGCGATGAGGAAGGCGACCTGCTGGGTCCGGGTCACGGCCGAGATGAGGACACCCTGGCCGAGGGCGCACGTCAGGAACAGGATCATGGCCGCAAGAAGGAGCGGGTAGCTGCCCCGGATGCCGACGCCGAAGAGGACCTCGCCGAGAAGGAGGACGAGGTGGGCCGAGCCGAGCGAGATCGCGACGTAGGGCACGACCTTGCCCAGGATGAGCTCGAGCGGCCGGATGGAGGAGAGCCGGATCTGGTCCATCGTCCCCCGCTCCTTCTCCCGGACAACCGAGAAGGCCGTGGAAACGGTGACGATGACCATGAGGATGAAGGCCATCAGCCCGGGGATGAGGAACCTCGCGCTGCGGAGCTCGGGGTTGTACCAGACGCGGACGTCCGTGTCGAGGGGGACGACGAAGCCCGTCAGGCCCCGGCGCTCGAGGGCGTCGAGAGTGACCCGCTGGGAATAGCTCAGGAGGATGGCCCCGGCATAGCCCGCCGCCGTCGTCCCGCTCATGGCGTTCGAGCCGTCGACGATGAGCTGGATCGAGGGGCTCCGCCCGGCGAGGAGGTCGTCGGAGAACGCCGGCGGGATGACCAGGGCGGCGCGGATGTCCTCGCGGGCCATGACCGGGTCGATCGCCGCCGTCCTCGGCAGGACGGCCTTAAGGTCGAAATACTCCGTGGTTCGGAACCTGTCGACGAGATTGCGGCTCGCCCGGCTGCCGTCCTCGTCGACGACGGCGAGGGGGATGTGCTTGACGTCGAAGTTGAGAGCGTAGCCGAACAAGAGGAGCATAAAGGCCGGGAGGAAGGCCATGAACATGAGCGAGCGGGCGTCCCGCCGGATCTGCCGGAACTCCTTCTTGATGACGGGCCGCAGGCAGCCGAGGGAGAGGAGGCTCACGGCCGCCCCTCCCCCGCCCCGCCGGCGCCGCCCCGCTCCTCGATCTTGTGGATGAAGACGTCCTCGAGCGAGGGCATGATCCGGTCGAGCCGGTGGACGGCGATCCCCTCCCGCGCGAGGCGCTCGCGGACGAGGCGGCGGCCTTCGGCCTCGTCCCCGACGCTGACATGGAGGGACGTGCCGAAGATGGAGGTCTCGAGGACCCACGGCTCCTTCTGGAGGACCTCCATGGCGTCGACGACGCGATCGCTCGAGACCTCGAGGATGGGGTTGCGGATGACCGTCGTCTTGAGCTCCCCCGGGCTGCCCCCGGCGACGATGCGGCCGGCGTGGATGAGCCGGATGTCGTTGCAATACTCCGCCTCGTCCATGTAGTGGGTCGTGACGAAGACCGTCACCCCGCCCTCCGAAAGCTCGTTGATGAGCTCCCAGAAGCGGCGGCGCGAGGCCGGGTCGACGCCGCCCGTCGGCTCGTCGAGGAAGACGATCCTCGGCTCGTGGAGCACGGCGCAGCCGAGGGCCAGGCGCTGCTTCCAGCCGACCGAGAGCGTCCGGGTCAGGCTCCGCTCGCGCCCCTCGAGGCCGGCCATTCGCAGGACCCAGGGCAGCCGCCCCTCGAGGGCCTTGCGGGTGAGCCCGTAGGCGCCGGCGAAAAAGCGGATGTTCTCGGCGACGGTCAGGTCCTCGTAGAGCGAGAAGCGCTGCGACATGTAGCCGATGGCGCGCTTGACGCCCTCCGGCTGCCGCCGGATGTCGAAGCCGCCGACGGAGGCCGTCCCCGAGGTCGGGTCGAGCAGGCCGCAGAGCATGCGGATGGTCGTCGATTTGCCGGCTCCGTTGGCGCCGAGAAAGCCGAAGATCCGGCCGCGCTCGACCTCGAACGAGACCGCGTTGACGGCGGTGAAGTCCCCGAACCTCTTGGTCAGGTCCTTCACCTCGATGGCGTATTCGGGCACGGCGTTATCTCCCGTCCTCCCGGCTCATTGCCCGAGCGCCTTCTCGAGACGGGCCTGGGCCAGGACGAGGTCGGTCGCGGCCTGGGTGCGGGCCAGCCGCGCCTGGAGGAGGAAGACTTCCGCGTCGAGGACGTCGGCGTTGAGGGCGACGCCCTGGCGAAACTCGTCCCGGACGAGCCGGAGGTTCTCATCGGCCTGGCCGACGGCCTGTCCGGAGACCTTCAGCTTGTCCCGGGCCTGAGCCACGGCCAGCCGGCTCTGGGTCACCTCGAGGACCGCCTGGTCCTCGAGGAGCTTGCGGGCGTCCCGGGCCTGGGCCAGCTGGGACTTGGCCTGCTCGGTCTGGCTCTTCGTCAGGCCCCAGTTCCAGAGGTCGAGGGAGACGGCGACGCCGACGTCCCAAGTTCCGTAAAACCTGTCCTGCGCCGGCAGGAGCCGGGGGTTGGGCCGCAGATAGTAGTAGTTCGCGGCCAGGGCGACCTGCGGGTACCAGCCGGCCCGGGCCGCCTTGACCCCGGCCTCGGAGGCCTTGATGCGGAACCCGGCCGAGCGGATCTCGGGACGGTTGGCCAGCGCGGCGTCGATGAGCGACTGGGCCCCGGCGGAGTCCGGGGCGGCGGCCCCGGCCTCGGGGACGCTGGAGGCCAGGCTCTCGGCCGAGGTCGTCAGCTCGAGCTCGGTCGCGACGGGCAGACCGATGAGGGAATTGAGCGAGGTCCGGGCGACTTCGACGGCATTGCGGGCGTCGATGGCCAGGAGTTCCGTATTCGATAGCTGGAGCTCGGCCCTCAGGACTTCGTTCTTCGTCAGCAGCCCCTGCTCGAAAAAGGCCCGGACGTCCTTCAGGTGCTCCCCGACCTGGCGGATATTCTCCTCGATGACGGCCGCGGCATCGCGGGCGCGGGCCAGGCCCCAGTAGGCGCTCTTGACCGCGAAGATGAACTCCGAGCGGTCCTTCTCGAGGTCCAGGGACGACGCGCGTTCGAGCTCGCGGGCTGACGCCGAGGCCGCCTCCAGCCTGAAGCCGGTAAAGACCGGCTGCTGGAGGGAGAGCCGGAGGTTCCAGTTGTTGAAATAATTCTGTGAGACGACGATCGGCTCCGGAAGGATCGGGAGCGAGACCTGGAAGGGCGGGACCTGGCTCAGGCGCGTGTAGCCGCCGCCGAAGCGAAGCGCCGGCAGCCGGCCCGCCGCCGCCTCACGGGTCTTCGCCGTCGAGGCGTCGGCCTTCATCCGCGAAGCATGGAGCCCCGGGCTGGCCTCGAGCCCGGCGGCGATGGCCTCGTCGAGCGACAGGGGCCGCTTCTGGGCCAGGGCGGCTAGCGGGAGGAAGAGGAGAACGACACAAACGATGGCGCGTTTACGCATGGCCGGCCTCCGAGGATGCGGATTGGGTGACGGAAATGAAGACGTTCTCGAGCGACGGGGCCAGGGCCCGGATCTGGAGGACCGGCAGTCCCGCCGCGGCCAGGGTCCGCTCGATGGCCGGGACCTCCCGGTCCGGGTCCGTGACCACGGCGTTCAGGCGGTCGCCGAAGAGTTGGACCTCCGAGACGCCGGCGATCCCCTTGAGCACGGCGAAGCCCCGCCGGATGTCCGGACAGACGACCTCGACGACCGTGCCCCGCATCAGCCGCTTGAGCCCCTGCGGTGTGTCGGCGGCGACGAGCCGCCCCTCCGCGAGCAGCCCGACCCGGGAGCAGCGTTCGGCCTCGTCCATGTAGGGCGTCGTCATGACGACCGTGATCCCCGAGCGGAGGAGGCTCGACAGGATCTTCCAGAAATCCCGCCGGGAGACGGCGTCGACGCCCGTCGTCGGCTCGTCGAGGAAGATGATCCGGGGCGTATGGATGAGGGCGCAGGCCAGGGCCAGCTTCTGCCGCATGCCGCCCGAGAGCCGGTCCGCCAGCCGGCCGCGGAAGGGCGCGAGACGGGTGAACTCGAGGAGCTCCTCGCGGCGGGCCCGGAAATCGCGGACGAGGTGGATCTCGGCGAAGAACTCGATGTTCTCGTCGACGGTCAGGTCGCCATAGAGAGTGAACTTCTGCGAGAAGTAGCCGACGCGGCTCTTCAGCTTATCCGCCTCCCGGACGACGTCCCAGCCGAGGACCGAGGCCCGGCCGGAGGTCGGCCGGAGAAGCCCGCAGAGCATGCGGATGGTCGTCGTCTTGCCCGCGCCGTCCGGACCGACGAGCCCGAACATCTCCCCTTCCCCGACCTGGAGGTCCAGGGAGTGCACGGCCTCAACGGCCTCGAACGTCCGGCCGAGGCCCCGCGTTTCGACGGCCAGCTCAGCCACGGCTAACTCCTATCCTTCATTTCCCGACGCGGATCGCGGCGTCGGCGGGCAGGCCCGGCTTGAGCAGGCCCTCCCTGTTCTCGATCTCGACCTTGACCCCGAAGACGAGCTTGACCCGGTCCTCCTTGGTCTGGATGTTCTTCGGCGTGAACTCGGCCTCGGGGGAGATATAGGTGACCTTGCCGGGGAAGGTCCGCCCGGGGAAGGTGTCGATCGAGACCTCGGCCGCGTCGCCCAGCCGGACCCGCCCCAGCTCCTTCTCGGTGACGTAGATCATGACATAGACGCTGCCGAGCTCGGACAGGGTGACCACGGTCGAGCCCGGGGAGACGAGCTCGCCCGGCTCGACGGCCTTGCGGGTCACGACGCCGCCGGCCGGGGCGACGATGGTGCAGTCGGCGATCGTCTTCCGGAGGAGGTCCGCGGCCGCGACGGCCTGGGCCAGGCGGGCCTCGGCCGCCTGGATCTCCTCGGGCCGGGCCAGCCGGCGCATCTTGGCCAGGGCCTCGACGGCGGCGTTCCGCTGGGCCTCCGCCACCGTCAGCCGGGCCTCGGCGTCGTCCTTTTGCTTCGGCGTGACGCTGCCCGTCGCGGCGAGCTCGCGCATCCGGCGGGCGTCGGCGGCGGCGACGGTGAGATTGGCCCCGGCCTGGATCAGCGCCGCCTCGGCCTGCCGGATGTCCTCCTGCCGAGCGCCGTTCCTGAGCAGGACGAGCTGCGCCTTGGCCAAGTCCACACCGGCCTCGGCCTGCCGGAGCTGGATGTCGAGTGTCGCGTGGTCGATGACGGCCAGCGTATCGCCCGGCTTGACCCGGGAGCCCTCGTCGACCGGACGCGCCTCGACCTGGCCCCCGACCTTGGCGGCGACGTTGACCTCGACGGCCTCGATCGTGCCCGAGGCGGTGATGGCGCCGCCGCCGCCGTTCCCGGAACAGGCGGCCAAGCCGGCCAAGGCAAAAACGAGTGCCAGCCAGAGGATCGTGGTTCGGAATTTCATGAGGCGCCCTCCTTTCGGGGCTCGAACAGGGCCGGCGTCAGGGTGGAGAAATTCCGTCTGCCGCTTTCGGTCAGGATGCCCTGGAAGAAGACCTTGATGACCGACTCAAAGACCTCGGCCAGCGTCCGGCCGGAGCGCAGGATGGCCTCGGGGTTGACGAAGCGGCTGACGATGTCGGCGAACATCTCGACGAGGATATCGATGTCGACGTCGGCGCGGAAGAGGCCCTCGCGCCGGCCGGACTCGAGGATGCCACTGAGATTCTTGAAGATCTTCTCCCGGCGGAAGTCGTCGATCTCCCGCCAGACCCGCGGCGCGCTCTTCTGGACGTCCCGCATGAGGAGCGGACCGACGAGCGAGATGCGGGCGCCGACGAAGGAGAAGAGGGCGACGAGCTTGTC
The DNA here is from genome assembly GCA_037441295.1 of Candidatus Aminicenantota bacterium. Lineage (GTDB taxonomy): Bacteria > Acidobacteriota > Aminicenantia > Aminicenantales > Saccharicenantaceae > DATKJS01. The sequence continues at coordinate 33,194 of JBBISK010000003.1, forward strand.
GACGAGGCCCGTCGTCGCGTCGCCGAGAAGCTCCTCGATGTGGGCCGAGGTCCCGTCGAGAAAATCGGACATGACGGCCCGCAGGATCCCCTCCTTGCTCGGAAAGGACTCGTAGAGGGTGGCCTTGCTGATGCCGAGCCGGCCGGCGATCTCGTCGGCGGTAACGCGGACGAAGCCGCGGCTGAAGAAGAGGTCGCGGGCGGCCTCGACGACCCTCGGCCGCAGGGCCGCCCCGGCGGCGGAGGCGGAGCTCCGCGCCTTGGAAACTCTCAAAACTCTTTTGGTTTTCACGGTTTTATTATAAGCGCGGGCCGACGGATGTCAAGTCCTCGAATAAAAATCCTCCCCCTCCGGCCGGAGCCGCCCTCGCCCTTCAGGGTGTCGGAGGCGCCTCCCGGCGCGGGACCCCGCCTCAGGCCGCGGGCGTTCCCGCCGGGCCCTCTTCCATGTACTGGATGTAGAGCTCGGTCAGGTCGTCGTGGGCCAGCTCGGCCGCCTTCTT
>JBBISK010000004.1:0-6933 GCA_037441295.1 Candidatus Aminicenantota bacterium
TTTCGTGAAATAGTCGAGGATCTTGTCCCTGACCTGGCGGTGGGCCTCCACGCAAACAAGTTCGGGCCGGAACTTCTCGATATCGAAGCTGGCCAGGGCTCGCGGTTCCCACAGCTCGATATCGAGGCTGAGGAAGTCGATCTTCTTGACTTCCTGCTTGGCGAGGAGGTCGTTGAGCGTGATCGTCGGGACCTTGACTTCTTCCGTCTTCCGCCCGGAGACGAAGCTTGGGACCGCCGTCGATTTCGTCAGGTGCCCCGGGTCGCGGACGATATAGAAATCGGCCTGTTCATCGGACTTGTCGGAGACGAAGAAATTGAAGAACTTCGTCTTTGGACGGTTGTCCTGGTAGCCGCGGGCGAATTCTCCGTTGGCGTCGATCGCGATGCCGCTCCAGTCCAGCTCCTTCTCGAGATAATAGGTGTTGCTGCCGTTCTTGTAGTGATAGGCGCCGACGTCCAGAAAGAAGCCGGCCCTGCGGTCGCGGAAGAAGTGCCTGATGATCGTTTCCTCGTTCCGTTCGGAATAGTGCTTAGGGGAATAGCGGTCGAGTTCGGTCGCCAAGCCGCCGGCCGCCGGGGGCTCGGAAGGCTCTCCCGCGCCTCGAGGAAGAAGGAGCCGGGCGGCTGCGAGGCCGGCCGCAAAAGCCAGGACCATCAGGAGGACATGGATCCTTTTCATCGGCGCCTATTTTGGCAGAGCCGATGTCTTATGGCAATCATCATCGTCGATGAATCGGGGGGGTGATATTGGCCGGCGGCTCCTCCTCGCCGGAGAGGAGGAGCTTGATCGGCACCCTCGATGCTCGCTGCCTGCGGTCGGACTCCTGTGCTATAATGAACCAGCCATGGCGGCCGTGCGCACCATCGTTCTCGGCCTCTTCTATGCCGTCGTCCTCATCCTCATGATCCCCGTCATTGCCTTCTGCGCCCTGGTGGGGTCGAGGAATCCGGTGATCCTGATCGGCCAGTGGGCCGTGCGCGTCGGCTGCCGCGTGCTGGGGCTTCGGGTCGAGGTTTCGGGGCTCGAGCGCATTGACCCCGGGAAGACTTTCATCTTCATGCCCAACCACTTGAGCTTCATCGACGGCCCGCTCGTCGCCACGGTCGTCCGCCGGCCGGTGCGCATCATCCTCAAGAAATCCATTTTTCGGATCCCCGTCTTGGGGACCGGGATGCGGTTCGCCGGATTCGTGCCCGTCGACCGGAAGGGCGTGAAGGGCGGACAGAAAAGCCTCCGCCGGGCAGCCCGGCTCATGCGCGAGAAAGGCTACTCATTCCTCGTTTTCCCCGAGGGGACCCGGAGCCGCGATGGCCGGACGGGGCCCTTCCGACGCGGCGGATTCTTCCTGGCCCTCGACAGCGGCGCTCCCATCGTTCCGGTGACGATCACCGGGACCTTCGAGCTCATGCCTCGCGGGCAGTGGTTTGCGCGGAAAGGGCCCATCCGTGTCGCCTTCCACGAGTCGGTTCCCGTTGAGGGTTTCACGGCGGAGACGATGGGCGCCCTGATCGAGAAGGTGAGAGGGACGATCATCGGTCCGGGCTCCTGAGCGCGCGGCATCCTCTAAACCCCGACGGGTCTTGGTGCCAGGCTCTGCGGCCCGGGCCGGTCCGTCCGTCCCCTCCGGACTCAGCCCCCCACGACCTCCTTGATCTTGTCCGCCCCGGCGACGCCGCTGTTGAAAAGATAGCACTTGACGACGCCGAGCAGGCGGCCGAAAAAGGCCCTCTCGAGCTCGGCCCGCTCGGCGACGGCCGCCGACCCTCCCGCCGCCGCGGCCCCCTCGGCCCCGAGGCCCGGGAGCCAGTGCGGGTTGTAGAACGGCTGGCTCTTCACTGTCGCGAGCGACTTCTTCGCTCCCGCCGCCTCTCCCGCCTCCAGGATGCGCAGCGCCTCGTCCTTGCCAAGCTCGACGACCGCCGGCGACGTGGCGTCGTTCCGCAGAAGGAAGAGCCACTTGAGGTCTGTCCGCCGGACGAACGAGGCCGGGCCGCCGATCCAGGCGGGGTCGATCATGCCGTGGGACTCCTTGGACGCCTTGTAGCAGTAGGGCGAGCCCCGGTCGAGCCGGCAGTCGTCGCCGCGCAGGCAGGCCTCGTCCGTGCAGTCCTCCTTGCGGACGACGACGTTCTCGCACTTGCTCCGGTCGAAGAGCGGCGTCAGCCGGCCGTCGAGCTCGACCGTGTTCGTCGGCATGTAGAGCTTACGCTCGACGCAGTCCGCCACCGCCCGTCCCCCGGCCAGCCGGACGAAGGCGATGTCGTTCGCATGGAGCCGGAACCGCGGGTCGGCCAGGAGGGCGAAGAACAGCTCCGTCTTCTTCGTCCCGGGCGGGCCGACGAGAATGAGGCCGTTGCCGCCGATCGCCGCCGACATGCCGCGAACGGCGCCCGCCCCGCCGCCGCCCATCCGTTCGGCGATGTCCAGGACGAGGCCGAGAGCCAGGCTCCTCAGCGGCCCGTAATTGTCCGTGTTGACGAGGACCCCCGTCTTGGTCTCCGAATTGTAGAAGGCCCGCGGCTCCCGGCCGGCGATCCCGTCCACGGCGTAGATCGTGCCGTGGGGCTCGAGGTCGGCCTCGAGCTGGGCCGGCGACCAGTTCTCCGTCCAGAACTCGTTGAGGTGGGCGACGTTCGTCCGGAGCTGGACGATGGCGCCGTTCGCCGCCGCGTTCCATTCGTAGCGCCCCTCGTAACCGAGGTGGCCCTCCATCTCGGCGACGAGCGCGTCGCGCATCCGGCCGTCGATCCCGGCCTCGACCGGGACGGCCTTGCGGACGCGCGTCACGGCGTTGCTGAGGACCGCGCGCCGGGCCTTCTTCGCCGGCTTGAGCTTGGCCAGGGCCTCGATGATGCGGTCCATGCTCTTTTCCAGGTTGGCCATGGACGTCGCGTAGGAGAGGCGGATGTGATCATCGGCGCCGAAGGAGTCGCCGGGAACGATGGCCACTCCGGCCTCCTTGAGGAGGTAGTAGGCCATGCCGTAGGAGTTGCGGATGCGGGCGCCGCCGAACTCCTTGTCGTAGAACGACTTGACGTTGGGGAAGAGATAGAACGCGCCCTGGGGCTTGAAGCAGGACAGGCCGGGGATGGTGGCCAGCCGCATCAGGCAGAAGTTCCGGCGCCGCTGGAACTCGGCGACCATCTTCTGGACGTCGTGCTGGGGGCCGGCGTAGGCCTCCAGGCTGGCCTTTTGGGCGATGGAGCAGGCGTTCGAGGTCGTGTGGCTCTGGATCTTGGACATGCCGCCTATGATCTCGGCCGGCCCGGCCGCGAAACCGATCCGCCAGCCGGTCATAGAGTAGGTCTTGGAGACGCCGTTGATGATGACAGTCTTCTTCTTGATATCCTCGCCGAGCGAGGCGAAGCTCGTGAACTTGAAGTTGTCATAAACGAGGTTGCCGTAGATCTCGTCGGCGATGACGTAGATGTCCTCGCCCCGGACGACCTCGGCCAGGGCCGTGAGCTGGTCACGGCTGTAGGCGGCGCCGGTCGGGTTCGAGGGATTGTTGAGGATGAGGGCCTTGGTCACGGGCGAGATGGCGGCCTTGAGCGCCTCCGGGCTCATGAGGAATCCGTCCTCCTCCCGGGTCGGGACGATGACGGGCTTCCCCTGGGCCAGGGCGACGCACTCGGGGTAGGTGACCCAGTATGGGGCCGGGACGATGACCTCCTCGCCCTCGTTGACCAGGGTCTGGACGAGGTGGAAGAGGGACGACTTGGCCCCGGCCGAGACGATGACCTCCTTGGCGCCGTAGTCGAGGCCGTAGTCCTCCTTGAGCCGCTGGGCGATGGCCTTGCGCAGGGCCGGCACGCCGTCGTTCTCCGTGTATTTCGTGAAGTTGTCGCGGATGGCCTTGATGCCGGCGTCCTTGACGTTCTCCGGCGTCGGGAAGTCCGGCTCGCCGACGCTCAGGTCGATGACGTCGACCCCCTCGGCCTTCATGGCCTTGGCCTTGGCCGAGATCTTGAGGGTGGGGGAGGCGCCGATCTTCTGGACCTTTTCCGAAATCATGGTTCACCTGCCTCGGCCGGCGACGCGGCGGTCACTTCTTCTCGTCTTTTTTGGCTTCCGGGGAGAGCTTCGCTTTCAGGAACTGGGTGATGTCGGCGCCGGTCAGGGCCTTCACGACTTCGGGCATCTGGGCCAGGACCTGGGCGACCTGGGCCGTGATCTTGGTCGTGCCGAGCTCCTTGTCGCCGCCGACGACGATGATCTTGTCGACCTTCGAGAGCGGCTCGGACACGGCCTTGGCCAGTTCGGGCAGGGCCTTGATGTAGGTGTCGAGGATGGCCGCCTGGGTGTACTTCTCCCAGGCGTGGGCCTTCTTCTCCATGGACTCGGCCTCGGCGAAGCCTCGGGCCCTGATGCGGTCGGCCTCGGCCAGGCCCTCGACCTTGAGGGCCTCGGCCTTGCCCTTGGCCTCGGCCGCGATCCGGAACTCCTCGGCCTCCGCCTCCGACTTGATCTGGTACTTGCGGGCGTCGGCCGGCTTGAGGACCGTCGCGTCGAGCTCCTTCTCCTTGCGGGTGATCTCGAGCTCTTCGATCTTGATGCCTTCTTCCTTCTCGACCTGCTTGACCTTGGCCTCTTCCCGGCGGATCTCCTGGTTCAGCCGGTGGCGCTCGAGCTCGTAGGAGAAGTCAGCCTGGGCCTTCTTGGAGTTGACGAAGACCTGGGACTCGGCCTTCTTGGCCTCGTTCTCCCACTGGGCTTTGGCGATCTGGGCCTCGGACTGCAGGCGGGCCACCTCGGCCTCCTTGCGGGCCTGGGACGACTTGATGATGGATTCCTTCTCGGTCTCGGCCTGGGCGATGGCCGCGTCGCGCTTGGCGGCGGCGATCTGCGGCTTCGACAGGGCGTCGATATAGCCCTGGGTGTCGCTGATGTCCTTGAGGGAGAAGGACAGGATGATGAGGCCCATGCGGCCGAAGTCCTCGAGCGCGGCGGCGATGACCCGGTTCGAGAAATCCTGACGGCCCCGGTAGATCTCCTCGACGGTCATGGTCCCGATGACCTCGCGGACCTTGCCCTCGAGGACGTTGATGGCGACGTCGCGGATGCCCTCCCGGCCGATCCCCAGGAACTGCTCGGCGGCCCGGTGGATGGTCTCGTCGGAGGAGTCGACCTTGACCTGGGCCGAGGCCTCGGCCATGATCGGCACCCCGCCGCTCGTCAGAACCTCGGGGGTGCGGATGTTGACCGGGATGATGTCCATGGGGAGGACGTAGACCTTTTCCATGCCCGGCCAGACGAAGACGCCGCCGCCGAGGCGGTAGCGATAGCCGACCTTCTGCTTCGTGCCGTCGGCCAGGGTGATGGCGTGCTTGCGGCCCCCGGCGATGATGAGGGCCTCGTTGGGCCCCACCTTCCGGTAGCGCAGGGCCAGGACGACGATGACGAGGGCGAAAAAGAGGACCACGGCGCCCGCGAGGGTAAGCCAGGATGTCACGTTCATGACGACCTCCTTGGGAAAAAAAGACCCTTCATCAGCGGCGGTTGGCCTGTCCGTGTTGGGTTCTAAAGGTTGATATTATTCAATTTAAAGGCGGGATGTCAAGTTGGGGGCGGGGCCTTCAGTGGCCGTAGGCCATGAACAGGATGCTCTTCCTTTTGAGGGCCTCTTTCTGGGCCTGGACGAGGCGGTGGATGCCGCGGTCGGCCAGCTTGAGGAGGTCGAGGAGGTCTTTGCGGGCGAAAGGGTTCTTCTCCGCCCCGGCCTGGACCTCGACGAGCTCGCCCCGGTCGGTCTCGATGACGTTCATGTCGAGGGCGGCCGTGGAGTCCTCGCCGTAGTCGAGGTCGAGGAGGGCCTTCCCCCCGACGAGGCCGACGCTCACGCCCGCGACGAGGTGGCGGAGGGGCATGTGGTCGATGAGCCCCAGGTCGAGCATCTTCTTCAGGGCCAGGCCGAGGGCGACGCAACCGGCCGTGACCGAGGCGGCGCGGGTGCCGCCGTCCGCCTGGATGACGTCGCAGTCGATGATGATCTGGCGCTCGCCGAGGGCCCCGAGTTCAGTCACGGCCCTCAGGGCGCGGCCGATCAGGCGCTGGATCTCCTGAGTGCGGCCGGAGATCCTGACTCCCCTCTCCCGGGGCGTCCGCTCTTCGGTCGCGCGCGGGAGCATGGCGTATTCGGCTGTGACCCAGCCCGTGCCCGAGCCCTTGAGGAACGGCGGCACGCGCTCGTCGATCGTGGCGGTGGCCAGGACGCGCGTCCGGCCCATCTCGATCAGGGCCGAGCCGTCGGCGAAATCGACGTAGTCGAGGGTGATCTTCACGGGCCGGAGCTGGTTCGGTTTGCGTCGGCCGGAACGCACGCCTTCCCCGGCGGGGACTTCGGGCTTGATCTTGGTCTTCATGGTTCCTGTCGCCCGCTATCTTATTGCAAAGGCCGGGCAGGGTCAAATTCAGGACGGGGTCAGGTCTACTTTTTTCCACTTTCCGGGCGATCAGAGGTGAGCGTTCGCACCAGGGGCCGAAAGTGGAAAAAAGTAGACCTGACCCCTATAATGAGTTCCCCGATGAACAAGCTGCGGGCCCTGGCCGTTCTCCTCGTCCTGGCCGCCTTCCTGTCCCTGCCCTGCCGCAGGCAGACGAGCGTCCGTGGGATCGAGCTCGCCGTCTCGTTCTCGCCCCGGACCCTTTCCGAGAACCTTTTCACCGAGATCACCTACCGCTTCACGACGACGCCGTGGTTCGCGCCGATCGCCGAGGACGGCCGCATCGCGGCGGAGCTCGTCGCCCGCGGCCGCAGGGTCTTCGGGGACGAGTTCGAGCCGCGGGTACCGACGTCCAAGTGGGAGGCGGACCGGGAATACACCTTCTCCCGGAGCGTCTACATTCCCCCGTTCATCGACGAGTTCTCGCCCGACTTCCGGGTCGCGGAAACGGCCGTGCTCGGCGTCGGGCTCGTCTTCCCGTCCGCGG
>JBBISK010000004.1:6943-31824 GCA_037441295.1 Candidatus Aminicenantota bacterium
CGGCCGGGCCGGGCGCGAGGATCGCCGTTTCGGAGAGGAAGCTGCGGTTCCTTCCGGCCTCCGACGCCCCGGCCGTCGTCTATCTCTCCGGCTGGTATCCGCCGGAAACCACCGACCCGGCCGGGCCGGGAGGGACGTGGCGCTGGACAGCGGGGACGGCGCGGACGGCCATCGACAATCCCGGACGCGACGCCCTGCTCGTCATCCGCGGCGAGCCGGGGGGGGCCGCTCCGCCGGGGCAGAGGGTCACCGTCGCCATCGACGGCAGGACCCTCGAGGAGTTCGCGCCGGGCGCGGCCCCCTTCGAGAGGCGCTATGCGGTCAGCCGTGACCTGCTCGCCGGACGGAGGGACTTCGTCCTGAGCATCGCCGTCGACAGGACGTTCGTTCCGGCCAGGCTCGTGCCCGGTTCGAAGGACGAACGGGAATTGGGCGTGAGGATTTCGCTGATCTATTTTAGATAAGAGCGGGGCTTACTTGATCCAGATCTGGGGGACGCCCTCGCGCTTGGCCGTGGCCAGAAAATCGTCGAGGTCATTCTTCGCCCGCTGGGCGTCGGCCTCGGCCTTGGTCAGCTTGTCATAGGTCTCGCTGATCTGGAACTGCGTATATTCCCTGGCTTTGACGTCGCCGAGGTTGTAGAAGTCCTGCCACAGGGAGTTCATCTTCAGGGTCAGGAGGTCGATCATGTCCTGGGCGTCCTTGGCCTTCGTGGCGAGCTCGCTCAGCCGAGCCTTGAACTCCTTCTCCGCCATGGCGGTCTGGTCGGCCGCCGCCTGCTTCTGGGCGTCCTTCGCCGCGGCGGCCTTATCGCCGGTCCCGGCCTGGCCTGCGGGCGGTGCGGTCCCCGCCTTCTCCCCGGCCTGAACGGCTTCGCCCCCGGCCTGCTCGTCGGTGGCCGCCTGATCCGTTCCCGCCACCTCGACGGCCGGCCGTTTCTTGGTCTTGGCGAGGTCGGCGTTGGTGATGACGGATGTGGGCTTGTTCTTGACGGCCGCTCGGCGCTCTTTCTCCTTCTTGGCGAGGTCCGTGACGCTCTGGGCCGAGAGGACGGCCGCCAGGAGGAGGGACAGGCCGGCGATGACAAGGCTCTTCTTCGTGCTCATGGCGATACCCCGTTGCTCATTATTATAGGTTTAGTCGGCTGTGTCAATGCCGGATGGAGAGGCCCACGGCCGTCCGGACACGGGTCCCCGCGCCGTCCAGGACGACCTCGATGGCGCCGTCGAGGTCCGTCCGCAGGACGTCCGCGCCGACCCGGACGCACCTCTCGAGGACGGGCCCGGCCGGGAAGCCGTAATGGTTCCCCGCGCCGACCGAGATGAGGACCCGCCGGGGGCGGACGCGCTCCAGGAAGGGGGCGGAGCTCGACGAGCCGCTGCCGTGGTGAGGGGCCTTGAGGACCGCGCTCCGGATGTCCCCGCAGGCGGCAAGGATCTCCCGCTCGGCGCCGGCGCCGATGTCCCCGGCGAGAAGGACGGCCGTGCGGCCGAACGCGAGGCGGAGGACGAGCGACCGATCGTTCGCGGCCGCGGCGCTTCCGTCGCCGCTTCCGGGCCCGGGATGGAGGGCCTCGACCGTGACCCCGCCGGTCCGCCAGCGGAAGCCGCGCGAAAGGCAGCGCCGGATGGCCGATCGCGGCAGGCGCTTCAGGAGCTCCGCGTAAGCCGGGTCGTCGGGCGCGGGGTCGGCCTCCCAGAACTCGCCGACCGCAAAATTCCCGGCCACCGCCGCCAGCCCCGCCAGGTGGTCCGGATGGGGATGGGTCAGGACGAGGACGTCGAGGCGCCGGATGCCCTTGCGCCAGAGGACGGGCGAAACGACCTTCTCCCCGACGTCGAAGGGGCTGTCTGGGAACCCGCCCCCGTCGACGAGCATGGTCTTGCGCCCGGGGAACTCGACGAGGATCGCGTCGCCCTGGCCGACGTCGATCAGCGTCACCTTGAGGTCGGGCGACGAGGCCGGGAAGGGGGACGTGGCGAGCACGGCCAGGAAGGCGGCGAAGGCGCCGGCGGCGAGGATGCGCTGGCCCCTGAACCTCGGCCTGAGGAGGACGAGTCCCAGGCTCGCGTAGTATCCGGCGACCACCCAGCCCCGCGGCGTCGGGACCCTGTACGAGAGGAAGGCGACGCCGTCGAGCAGCCGCGAGATGGCAAAGAAGAGCCGGACCAGGAAGCCCAGCGCCGCCGCCGGGGCGTGGGCCAGGCCCGGCGCGGCGACGACGAGGGGCAGGAAGCCGTAGCCGGCCCCCATGACCAGCCCGACGAGGGGGATGGCCGTGTAGTTCAGGATGAGGGAGGCGAAGGTGACTCGGTTAAAGCTCGCGGCGATGATGGGCAGGACACCGAGCGTCGCCGCGAACGACATGGCCGTCATCTCGGAAACCTTGAGGGGCAGGTGGGGCAGGCGACGGAAGAGGGGAGGGGCGAAGAGGATGATGGCCAGGGTCGCGGCGTACGTCAGCTCGAAGCCCGCGTCGAAAAGGCTGAAGGGGTTCGCCAGGAGCAGGAGGAAGGCGCTGAGAGAGATCGTGTTCAGGACGTGGACGTCCTTCCAGAGGAGCCGCCCGGCGAGCAGGGTCATGGCCATGAAGGTGGCCCTCAGAACCGACGGGCTGCCCTCGACGAGGAGGGTGTAGAAAACGAGGAAGACGAAAAGTACGGCGGACGAGGCCCGGCGCGAGAGGCGCAGGAGCCGGAGCAGGGCGAAGAGGAGGACGGTGATGATGGCGATGTGGCCGCCGGAAATGGCGAAGAGGTGGTAGAGCCCCGATTTCTGGAGGGAGAGGACGTCCGCCGGGTCCATCCGGCCGTCCTCGCCGAGGAGGAGCGCTTCGAGCACGGCGCCCTCGCGCGAGATGTCGGAGCCGTCGGCCGACGGGAAGGACCTCTCCAGGCCGTCCTGGAGCCGGCAGCGGATGCGGGACATGAGCGGCCTCAGCCCGAGCCTGCCTCCCGGCGCGGTCCTCTCGACGAGCAGGCTCGACTTGGTGAAGGCGCGGCGGTCGACGCCCTGGCCCTGGAGATAGCGGTCGTAGGAAAACCCGCCGAAGTTACGGAAGGCGCCTCCCGAGGACAGCCGGACCGAGGCGCGGACGGCGTCCCCGGCATGGAGCCTCAGCCGGTCACGGGTCCCGGGGAGGAAGGGGACGGCGAGGAGGAGGCGTCCCCGGACGGACGCCCGCTTCGCCTCGTCGGTGACCGACGTTATGCCAAGGAGAAGGGTATCCCGGCCGGGCTCGCGGCCCGGGGACGCGGCGAGCTTCCCGGCGACATCCAGGTATTCGCCGGTCTCCATCCGGTGCAGGGCGTTCCTTTCGGACGCCCGCTCGTCCGCCGCGAAAAGGGCGGCCCCGGCCGCCATGACGGACAGGACGGCGCAGAGCCAGGCCGCGCGGTCCCGCCGGCGGGCGAAAAAAACCCAGGCCGCGGTCAGGAGGAGGGCCATCGCTCCGAACCCCGCCCACGGGGAGAGAGGCAGGCGCGGCCCGGCGGCGAGGCCGCAGGTCAGCCCGCCGGCGAGGAATAGGAAGGGGAGGCGGCTCGGCCTCAGAGCCTCGGCGTGCCCGCCGAGATGGCGCTCTGCTGGTCCAGGGCGTCGAGGAGGAGGTGGCAGAGGAGCTTGATCCCGAGGGGGATGGCCCGCTCGTCCGGGTTGAAGTTCGGGCTGTGGAGCGGCATCGGCGCCGTCTGGGCCGGGCCCTTGACGCCGAGGAAGAAGTAGAACCCCGGGACCTTCTGGGCGAAGAAGGAGAAGTCCTCGGCGATGAGCTGCGGCTTCCAATCGACGACCTTGTCCTTGCCCAGGAGCTGGACCAGCGACGGGACCATGGTCGCGGCGAGCTCCGGATTATTATAGACGGCGGGATAGAGGGGTTTGTACTCAAACTCGTAGGTCGCGCCGGACATTTCGCAGAGGCCTTTGATGATGGCCTCCATGAGCGGCGGGATTTTCTTGCGGTTGGCGTCGCTCAGGGCCCGGACCGTGCCGACGAGGGTCACCTTGTCGGCGATGATGTTCGAGCGGCTGCCGCCCTGGATCGTGCCGATGGTCACGACGGCCGGGTCGGTCGGGTCGACGGCCCGGCTGACGACCGTCTGCAGGGCCTGGACGATCTCGGCGGCGATGACGATGGCGTCGACGCCCTCCTGCGGCCGGGCGCCGTGAGCGCTCCGCCCCTTGACGGTGATCTGGAACTCGTCGGAGCTCGCGGTGATGAAGCCGGGCGCCACGAACACCTGGCCGAGCGCCTCCGGCCAGACGTGCAGGGCGAAGACGGCGCTGACCGGCGGATTGTCCAGGGCGCCCTCGCGGACCATGACCTCCGCGCCGCCCTCCTCGCCCTCGGGGGCGCCCTCCTCGGCCGGCTGGAAGAGGAAGGTGATGTTGCCCCGCATCCGCTCCTTCAGGGTGCTGAGGACCATGGCCGTGCCGAGGGCGATCGAGGTGTGGACGTCGTGGCCGCAGGCGTGCATGACGCCCGGGTTGAGGGACTTGAACGGCACCCCGGTCGTCTCCTGGATGGGCAGGGCGTCCATGTCGGCGCGGACGGCGACAGTGATGCCCGGCTGGGAGCCGCGGAGGAGGGCCACCACGCCTGTCTTGGCGACGCCCGTCCTGACCTCGAGGCCCAGCGTGTCGAGCTTGGCGGCGACGAGCTTGGACGTTTCGAACTCGCGGTTGCCGAGCTCGGGGTTCATGTGGATAAAGCGGCGGATCTTGATGACCTCGGCCCGGGCCTTCTCGACCTCGTCGTCGATCCGCTTGGCCGTCTTCGGGTCCACCCCGGCGAGGGGGGGCCGGACGGCGGCCAGGAAGACGAGGACGGCAAGCGCCGGGGAGAGGATGGCGAGGGCCCTGCGGGCTGGGTGTCTCATAGGGAACGGTCTAGCGGGAATGACGCGCGCGCATCTCGTCGGGGAACGGGTCCGCCAGGCGGGGGGACGGGAATTTCCGGAGGCCCGGCTACTTCTCCTCTTCCGTCTCTTCCGCCCCGCCCTCGGGCTTCTGGAGGAATTCGCCCTTCTTCTTCTCGATGAACTCCTTGATGGCCTCCAGGCCTTCGGACGTCTTCTCCCGGACGACCTTCATGCTCTTCTCGGCTTCCTTGGCGATCTTCTCGTAGCCTTCCTTGGCCACTTCGCCGGTCTTGACGGCCTGGTCCTTGATCTTCTTGCGCGTCTCCTTGCCGCTGGCCGGGGCGAACAGGATGCCGACGACGAAGCCCGCGGCGGCGCCCGCCATGAACGTCAGCAGGGAATCCCAGAAATGATTGTCCTTGTTATCCCCCATCCTTCTTCTCCTTTCTTTTTTTCAATCGGAGCCAGCCAAAACGGACGATCGGCAAGAGAAGGGGCCAGAACTTGAAGCTGGGCCGGAAGCCGGTGACCTGGTTCAGACCGGTCGCGGCCTTCTTCGCGGCCTGAACGACCAGGCCGATGTCGTCCAGGCTGGCGTTGAGCTTGGCCTCGATCTCTTTCATCCCGTCCATGAGCTCCTGGGCCTTGGCCAGGGCCTTTTCCCCCTCCCGCGCCGTGCGGCGGAGCTGGACGAGGAAACGGACGAGGAAGACGACGGCCACGACGGCCGCGACGGTCAGAATGATAAGCAAGACCTGGTTCAGGGTGAGAGGCATGACACCTATTAAATATGCCAAATAGGGGCAAATGTCAATTTCCCCCCAGGCCGTGGGTGGGGACTGCCACCGGCCACCCGTCCGCCCCTAGCATTACCGCTTCTGATGCAGCAGGTACAGGAAGAACGGCGCGCCGACGGCCGCGGTGATGACGCCGATCGGGAGCTCCGAGGGCAAGACCGTGCGGGCGACGAGGTCGGAGTAGAGGAGGAAGGCCCCCCCGGCCAGGGCGGCGTAGGGGAAAAGCCGGCGATGGTCGGGGCCGATGAGGAGCCGGACGCCGTGCGGCACGACCAGCCCGACGAAGCCGATGATGCCGCTGACGGAGACCGAGAGGGCCGCGAGTAGGGTGGCGATGACGAGGAAGGCTCGCCGCACGTTCCTCACCGGGCAGCCTAGGGCCTGGGCCGGCTCGTCGCCCAGGACGAGCAGGTTCATGTCCCTGGCCAGCCAGACGGAGGCGACGATGGAGACGGCGAACCAGGGGGCGACCGTCGACGCTTCCCGCCAGCCGGCGAGCTGGAAGCTGCCGAGGAGCCAGAACACGGCCTGGTCGAAAGAGTCCGAGCGCATGAACAGGAGGAAGGAGGTCAGGGACGAGGCCAGGGCGCCGGCGGCGATGCCCGTCAGGAGCAGGGTCTCGATCTTGAACATCCCCCTGCGGAGGGACAGGGCGTAGACGAGCGAGACGATGCCCAGGCCCGAGGCGAAGGCGAGAAGGCCCTGGGCCGAGAAGCCGAAGAACGACGCCCTCAGGCCGAGGGCGAGGGCCAGCACGGCCCCGAGCGAGGCGCCCGACGAGACGCCGACGACGAAGGGATCGGCCATCGGGTTCTGAAAGTACCCCTGGAGGATGGCCCCCGAGAGGGCCAGCGAGGCGCCGACGAGGAAGGCCAGCACGGCCCGGGCCAGCCGCAGGTCGAGGAAGATAACGGCCTGCTCGGGGTTGCGCCCCGCGAGGAAGCGCCAGAGGTCGCCGGGCGACGTCGCCGCCGGCCCGACGAGGAGCGAGAGGAGAAAGCCCGCCGCGGCGGCGACAACGAGCAGGACGAGCACCAGGCGGCGCCTGGCCTTGGCCGTCATGACCGTCCCCCGAATCGCTCCGGATGGAGGGCCCGGGCCATGGCCTCGAGGACGTCGACGAGCCGGGGCCCGAAGCGGCTCCCGGCGTTCTCGTCGAGCGAGAAAACGCGGCCGGAGACGACGGCGGCGATGCCTCCCAGCCGCCCCTCTCCGGAGAGCCAGGCCCTGGCCGCGGCGAAGTCCTGCGGCGACTTGGCCAGGACGAAGACGGCGTCCGGGTCGTCCCGGACGATCCGCTCCCGGCTGTAGAGAGCCCATTTCTTGGGCAGCCGGGCGGCGATGTTGACGGCACCGGCCCGGGCGATGAGGTCGTCGAGGTAGCTCTGGCCGCCGCAGGTCCAGAGGCCCTGGCTGTAGAGGAGGATGAAGACGCGGGGCCGCGACGCGACCGTGCCCAGGGCCGAGGCGACGGCCGCCTGGCGCGACCCGAGCGAGGCGGCAAGGGCCGCAGCCTCCCTCTCCCGGCGCGTGACGAGGCCGACCCGCTCGATGAGCGGCTCAAGGGCGTCGAGGCTGTTGCCGATGTCGAGGATGAAGACGGGCAGTTTGAGTCCGGCCAGGCGGTCGAGCACGCGCAGGGGATTGCCGCGGAAGGCGACGATGAGGTCCGGGCGGAGCGACTGGATGATCTCGATGTTGGGGTCGACGAGCCCGCCGATCTTGGCCCGGGTCCGGGCCTCCGGCGGATAATCGCAGAAACGGGTCACGCCGACGACGTTCGGGCCGAGGCCGAGGGCGAAGAGGATCTCGGTGACGTTCGGGGCCATCGAAACGATCCGGGCCGGCGTCCTTTCCGGCAGCGTGAACTGGCGGCCGAGGTCGTCCTTGATGACCCGGGCGGACGGACCGGAAGCATGCTCGGCGGGGGGCGAACCGGAAACGGAATCGGGGACATAGGCCGAAAGCCCATGTCCTCCGAATGACACGATGGCCAGGGCGAGGGCAGTGACAGCGCGCCCGAATGCCCGGACATGTCCCATCGGCGCCTGTCCCTCTTTTCGCGGTCGACCCTCGCCGCGCGGAGAGGCAGGCGGGTATGCGCGGAAGCCCTTCATTGGCCGCGGCCTCCCGTCACCAGCGAGATCTCCGGCAGCCCCGTGCGGGCGTTGGCCCTGACATCGACCTCGGCTCCGAAGATGTCGCGGATGACCTCGGCCCTGACCGTCTCCGCCGGGGAGCCCTCCAGGACGACCGCCCCGTCCTTGAGGAAGACGAGCCGCTCGGCGTGGGCCGCGGCCAGGTTGATGTTGTGCTCGGCGGCGAGGATCGTCTTTCGCCCGTCCTGTTGAAGCCGCTTGAGGAGGCCGTAGAGCTCGACCTGGTAGCTGATGTCGAGGTGGAGGCTGGGTTCGTCGAGAAGGAGGAGGGGGGTGCGCTGGGCCAGGGCCCGGGCGATGAAGACGCGCTGGCGCTCGCCGCCGCTCAAATGGGCCATCTTCTTTTCCGCGAGCGCCGCGGTTTCCGTCAAATGCATGGCCTCGTCGACCGCCTTCGCATCCTTTGGGCCTAGGCCCTGGAGTCGCGTCTGCCGGGCGTAGAGCCCCATCAGGACGACCTCCCCGGCGGTGAACTCGAAGACGGGCTCGGAGAGCTGGGGCACGTAGGCGACCATCCTGGCGATCTCCCGGCGGCCCAGGCTGAAGAGGTCCCGCCCCTCGAGCGACACCCGGCCCTCGACGTCCCGGAGGAAGCCCTGGGCGGCCCGCAGGAGCGTGCTCTTGCCCGAGCCGTTGCGGCCGAGGACGGCCACGAATTCGCCCGGCCCGAGGCTCAGGCTGATGCCGCGGACGACGAAGCCGTCCCCGTAGCCCGCGGAGAGGTCCCGGAGTTCGAGGAGCGACATGGCCGAGGCCAGTATATCCGTTTATAATTTGGGGACACAATACTCATTTCCCAATTCTGACCGCCGGCGCATCCGGCCCCCAAAGCCGGATTCCCGGCAGTCTAACCTCGGAAATTCGGAAATGAGTATTGTGTCCCCGATTTGGGGCCGGCTTTCTTGACTTTCTACAGGGATGAACCTAAGATGAAGTCTGCTTTTTCGACCCCCCCGAGGGCCGGAAACTTGATCTTCCGAGGACATTTCGAGCCATGAAGGATACCTACGACTTTCAAGCCATAGAGGAGAAGTGGCAGCGACTCTGGGAGGAGCGCCGGGCCTTCCACGCCGTCGAGGACCCCTCCCGGCCAAAGTTCTACTGCCTGGAGATGTATCCGTACCCTTCCGGCCGGATCCACATGGGGCACGTCCGGAACTACTCGATCGGCGACGTCATCGCCCGGACCATGACCATGAAGGGCCGGAACGTCCTCCACCCCATCGGCTGGGACGCCCTGGGCATGCCGGCCGAGAACGCGGCCATCAAGCACGGCATCCACCCCCGCGCATGGACCCTCGGCAACGTCGACCACATGCGGGCCCAGCTCAAGCGGATGGGCATCAGCTACGACTGGGACCGCGAGGTCAACTCGTGCCTCCCGGACTACTACATGTGGAACCAGTGGATCTTCCTCAAGATGTTCGAGAAGGGCCTGGCCTTCCGCAAGGAGAGCTGGGTCAACTGGTGCCCTCAGTGCCGGACGGTCCTGGCCAACGAGCAGGTCGTCGCGGGCGGCTGTTGGCGCTGCGACACGGCCGTGACGCAGAAGAAGATGGAGCAGTGGTTCCTGAAGATCACGGATTACGCCGACGAGCTCCTCTCCGGGCACGAGTCCCTCCGCAAGTGGCCCGAACACGTCCTCCAGATGCAGAAGAACTGGATCGGCCGGAGCACCGGCGCCCACGTCCGTTTCCCCCTGGCCGGGTCCTCGCGGTCGGTCGAGGTCTTCACGACCCGGCTGGATACGATCTTCGGCGCGACCTTCCTCGTCGTCTCGCCCGAGCACCCCGTCGTGCCCGAGCTCATCGCCGGGCCGGACGCGGCCAGGCTCGGCGACTGGGTGGCGAAGACCGTCGTCGAGATGCGCATGAAGCGGGAGATCGGCGAGACCGAGAAGGACGGCGTCGATACGGGGAAGAAGGCCGTCAACCCGTTCTCAGGCGAGCTCATCCCCGTCTGGCTCGCCAACTATGTCCTCATGGACTACGGCACGGGCGCCATCATGGCCGTCCCCGCCCACGACGCCCGCGACCTCGAGTTCGCCAGGGACTACGGCATTCCCGTCCGCACGGTCATCGCGCCGGCGGGCGAGGCCGGCCGGCCGCACGACGGCCCGCCGGCCGAGGTCTTCGAGGACCACGGCGTCCTCGTCAACTCAGGTCCTTACTCGGGCCTCTCCTCCGATGAGGCCACCGAGAGGATGGGGGCTCATGCCGAGGAGAAGGGCTTCGGCCGCCGGAGCACCATCTACCGGCTCCGTGACTGGGGCATCTCCCGGCAGCGCTACTGGGGGACACCCATCCCGATCATCTACTGCGAGAGGTGCGGCCCCGTCGGTGTCCCCTACGAGGACCTGCCCGTCGAGATCCCCCTGAACGTCGAGATCACCGGGGCCGAGGGCTCGCCGCTCGAGCGGCTGGAGAGCTTCGTCCGGGCGACCTGCCCGAAGTGCGGCGGCCCGGCCCGCCGCGAGACCGACACCATGGACACCTTCGTCGACTCCTCGTGGTACTTCTTCCGCTACTGCTCCCCGCACGAGGAGGGGCTGCCTTTTACCCGCGCCGCCTCGTCCTACTGGCTCCCGGTCGACCTTTACATCGGCGGCGTCGAGCACGCCATCCTCCATCTCATCTATTCCCGATTCTTCACCAAGGTCCTCCGCGACCTCGGCCTGACGGACATCGGCGAGCCGTTCCCGCACTACCTGGCCCAGGGCATGGTCACCAAGGACGGCTCGGCCATGTCGAAGTCGAAGGGCAACATCGTCGACCCCGACGATATCCTGAAAGCCTACGGCGCCGACGCCCTGCGCGTCTTCATCCTCTTCGCTTCCCCCCCGGACAAGGAGTTCGCGTGGTCCGAGGACGGCGTCGAGGGATGTTATCGTTTCCTCGTCCGGGTCTGGGCGCTCGTCCACGAGAATCTCGACCTTTTCGCCGCCGGGAGCGGCGCGGGCGCCGCGGGCAATGCCGGGCCCGCCGGCGAGGCGGCTTCGCGCCTGACGCGGAAGATGCACCAGACGGTCCGCAAGGTCGGCGAGGACATCGAGGTCCGCTTCCACCTGAACACGGCCGTGAGCTCCATCATGGAGCTCCTGAACGCCGCGAAGAGGGAGAAGGACGCGCTGCGGGAGACGCCCGGCGGCCGGGCGGCTCTGCGCCGGGCCCTCGAAACGCTCATCGCCCTGCTCTCGCCGTTCGCCCCCCATATGGCCGAGGAGCTCTGGGAGAGGACAGGCCACGGCGGCCTGCTCATGAAGTCGGACTGGCCCGCCTTCGACCCCGACCTGGCCAGGGAGGAGCTGGCGACGATCGTCGTCCAGGTCAACGGCAAGCTCCGCGACAAGTTCGAGGCCGAGCCCGGGCTCCCCGAGGCGGAGATGGAGGCGCGGGCCCTGGCCCTGGCCAAAATCCAGGTAGCCCTCGGCGGGCGGCCGCCGCGCAAGGTCATCTGCGTCAAGGACAAGCTGGTCAACATCGTCGGGTGAAGAAGCGAAATATGAGATCGCCACGGGCCGGAGCCCTCGCGATGACACTCCGGGAAGGGGTCACGGCGAGGAGGCCACGGTTGCGGGGCCGACGCGGCCGTCTCCTTCGAAGCGTGCCCCTCTTCGCGGCCGTCCTTTTCTCAGCCGCGGCCTGCGGCTACCACCTGCGCGGCACCGGCAGCTCCCTGCCGCCGGGCATCAAGACGATGAGCATCCCGGTCTTCAAGAACCGCACGACGCGCTACGAGCTCGACCTCAAGCTGACCCGGGCCGTCATCGACGAGATGGTCGCCCGCGGCAAGGTCGCCGTGGCCGCCGACCCCGGGCGCGCCGATGCCGTCCTCGAGGGCGAAGTCCTGTCCTTCTCGGAGACCCCCGTGGCCTTCAGCGGCCAGGCCCGGGCCGACCGCTACACGATCACCGTGACGGCCCGGGTCGTCCTCAGGGAGCGGGCGTCGGAGAAAGCCATCTTCTCCAACCCGTCTTTCGTCTATGTCGAGGAGTACGAGGTCCCCCAGGGCCGGGACTTCGAGTCCGTCGAGAGCGAGGCCATCGACCGGGTCGCCGCGAAGTTCGCCCGGAGCCTGGTCGTGGCCGTCCTGGAAGGGTTCTGACGTGTGGAACCCCCTGCTCGGCGTCGAGCTGCGCGAGGACGCCCTCAGCCCCTGCTATTTCCTCTACGGCCAGGAGATGTTCTTGGCCGACGAGCTCATCGGCCAGCTCCGGGAGACCCTGGCCGGGCCGGTGGGCGAGGAGTTCCCCATCGAGCGGTTCTACCTGGACGAGTCGCGGTGGATGGACGTCCTCGACACGGCCCGCACCGCGCCCTTCCTCTTCCAGGCCTGGCGCATCGTCGTCGTCCGCTTCCCCGAGCGCAAGGCCGGAGCTGACAAGGCCGGCGCGAGGAAGGCCGACACGGACGAGGACGACGCCAAGGCGGCCCGTCACCTGGGGGAGACCGACCAGAAGATCCTCCGCGAATACTGCGCCGGCCCGCCGACACGGACGGTCCTTGTCGTCGTCATGCCCGGAAAGGTCCGGAAGAACGACGCCGTCGTCAGGTTCTTTTCCTCGCTGCCGAAGGCCGCGGTCACGGTGAAGGAGCTGAAGCCGCTCTATCCCACGCTCCTCCGGGCCTGGCTCGACCGGAGGGCCCAGTCGCTCGGCAAATCGCTCACGGCGGCGGCCAAGGATCGCCTGCTCGAGATCGTCGACCCGGACCTCAGGCTCCTGGCGAACGAGCTCGAGAAGCTGGCCGTCTTCGTTGGGGACCGGCGGGGGATCGAAGAGGACGACGTCAACGGGGCCTCGGCCTGGCTGCGGAGCTCCGAGGCCTACGAGCTCGACGACGCGTTGACGAGCGGCGATTTCGGCCGGGGCGTCGCCGTCCTCGGCAACCTCTTTGCCGAGAACGAACGGCCGGAGCTCGTCCTGGGCCGCCTAACGGTCTTTTTCCGGAACGTCCTCACCGCCCAGGCCTGGCTCGAAGAGAAGGCCCTCTCGCGGGACGAGATCTTCCAGCACTTCTTCCCGTACATCAAGCCCGTCCAGAGCGGCCTCTACTCGAGGAAATTCCGGGAATTCTTCTCCGTCGTCGACGGCCTGTCCCGGGCCGGCCTCAACGCCGTTCTCAGGGAGCTGGCCAAGGCGGACGCCAAGATCAAGACCTCGGACGCCGACGAGCGGACGGTCTTCGAGGTCTTCCTGAAGGAATACGCCCTGCTGAGGGAGAGAGAAAAAGGGGCTACTTTGCGGGGGGGACGGTCAGGAGCGCGACCTGGCGGCTGAGCCGGGACTTGTAGCGGCTTCCCGTGTTCTTGTGGATCGTGCCCTTCTTGACCGCCTGGTCGATCGTCGAAAAGGCCGGGGGCAGGAGCTTGCGGGCTGACTCGGCGTCCTTGGCCTCGACCGCCTCGCGGACCTTGCGGACGGCCGTGCGGAGGCTGGACGTGTTCCGGGCGTTGGTGGCTTTCCGGCGGAGGCTGCGCCGCTCCTGCCGTATCGCGGACTTGTGATGGGCCATTTTTTTCTCCTGTGAAGGCGTCTATGATAGAATAACGCGGTCCCAAAGTCAAACCGCCTCCGCCCGGTGGGAGGCCCCCTGCCCCATGGAAAGAGAAGACGATAGGCGCCGGCTGCTGCGGTCCACGGCCTCCGTGGCCGCGCCGACCCTCGCCAGCCGCGTCCTGGGCTACGTCCGAGACCTCCTCCAGGCCTATTTCCTGGGCACGAGCCCCGACGCCTTCACCATCGCCTTCACCATCCCCAACCTCTTCCGCCGGCTGACGGGCGAGGGGGCGATGACCTCGGCCTTCATCCCGACCTTCACCGAGATCAAGGCCAAGGGCGACCGGCGGGAGACGTGGCGCTTCGCCGGCGTCTTCTTCTGGGACCTGGCCCTGATCATGGGCGCGCTGACCGTGCTGGGCGTCGTCTTCGCGCCGGGACTGGTCAAGGTCATCGCCTACGGCTTCCGGACGACCGAGGGCAAGTGGGCGCAGACGATCGCCATGACCCGGACGATGTTCCCGTACCTGTTCTTCATCAGCCTCTCCGCCCTGGCCTCGGCCATCCTCAATTCGTGCCGCCGCTTCTTCGTCCCGGCCTCGACGCCGATCTTGTTCAATGTCGCCGTCATCGCCGCCGCGGCCCTGGCCGCGCGAGGCGCCAGGGACCCGGCCCGGGTTTTCTGCTGGGGTGTGCTGGCCGGCGGCGTCCTCCAGCTCCTCTTCCAGCTGCCTTTCCTCTGGAAGGAGGGGATGAGATTCAGGCCCGGCCTCGCCTTTCGCGACCCCGGCGTCCGCCGCATCGCCGGGCTGATGGTCCCTGGGGTGCTCGGCGCCGGCGTCTACCAGGTCAATTTCGCCCTCAGCCGGATGATCGCCTCGGGCCTCGAGCGGGGCAGCACCTCGGCCCTTTACTACTCGTCGCGGATCGAGGAGCTGACACTCGGGCTCTTCTCGATCGCCCTCTCGGTCGCCCTGCTTCCCGTCTTTTCCGAGCATGCCGCGGCCCGGGACATGGCGGAGATGAAGCGAACGCTCGGCTTCTCGCTCAAGCTGACTTCGTTCGTGACCTTCCCGGCCGCGGCCGGCCTGGTCGTCCTCAGCCGGCCCATCATCCGCGTCCTCTTCGAGCGCGGCATGTTCGACCGCGGCTCGACGGCCCTGAGCTCGGCCTGCCTCCTTCTTTTCGCCCTGGGCCTGCCCTTCCTCTCCGGGGTCAAGATGATCGCCCCGGCCTTCTTCTCGCTCAAGGATACGCGGACCCCGGTCCTCGTGGGCGTCGGCGTCATGGCCGTCAACGTCGGCCTCTCGTTCGCCCTCAAGGGGCCGCTCCGGGTCGGCGGCATCGCCCTGGCCCTGTCCCTCTCGCAGGTCGTCAACTTTGCGGCCCTCTTCATCTTGCTCGAGCGCAGGATCGGCGCCGTGGGCCGGCGCGAGCTGGCCGGGCCGGCGGCCAAGGGCCTGGCCGCGTCGGGGCTGATGGCCGGCGCCCTCCTCCTCGTGCGGCCCCTCATCGACGTCCCCGCCGCGCCCTTCGTCCGCCAGGCGGCCGGGCTCCTCGGAGGGATCGCCGCGGGCGTCGTTCTCTACGGGCTGTTCCTGCGGCTCCTCTCGCCCAGGGACGCCCGCGAATTGACCGCGGCCGTCTTTCACGCGGCGCGGCCGGCCGGCCGGAAGGAGGCGCGATGAAGGTCGTCCTGCAGAGGGTTAAGGAGGCGTGGGTCGAGGTCGGCGGCGAGACCGTCGGCCGCATCGGCCGCGGGGTCTGCCTTCTCGTCGGCGTCGAGAAAGGTGACCGGGACGAGGACGCCCTCTTCCTGGCCCGCAAGGCGGTCGAGCTCCGCATCTTCCCCGACGCCGAGGGCAAGATGAATCTCTCGCTCGCGGACGTCGGCGGCGAAGTTTTGGCCGTCTCGCAGTTCACCCTGGCCGCATCGGTGCGGAAGGGCCGGCGGCCGAGCTTCGACGGGGCCGAAGCGCCCGGCCGGGCGGTTGAGCTCTTTGACCGGCTCGTCGGCAGCGTCGAGGCCCTGGGGGTCACGGTCGAGACGGGCGTTTTCCAGGCCGTCATGGACGTCCACATCCTGAACGACGGCCCCGTCACCTTCATCCTCGACTCGCGCCGGGATGCCGGCGGGACCGCCGGGGGGTGAGGGAAAAGCGGCGGACTCACCGCGGGAGGGGAGGGCGGGCCGGCCAAAATCACCCCCGGAATCCCCGGCCGCGGGAATGGCCCGGCCTCCGGAGTTCGCCCACAATGGTCGCGGCGCGGGTATAATACCGCCTTACGGCGGGGTGCGCCCGGCGGACCCCTGCGCCGAGAGAGCGCGTTGAACGGGAGCGATATGAGCCGTTTCGTCAGCAGACGCCGGGTCGAGGCCTACCCGAGACTTCCCCTCAGGGGGAGCCTCGACTTGACCTACCGGTGCAACAACGACTGCCGCCACTGCTGGCTCCGGCTCCCGCCCGGGGCGGAGGGGGCGCGGCGCGAGCTTTCCTTCGAGGAGGTCCGGCGCGTCGTGGACGGGGCGCGCGACGCGGGCTGCCGGCAGTGGACGATCTCCGGCGGCGAACCGATGCTCCGTCCGGACTTCGCCGAGATCTTTTCCTACATCACCGGACGCGCCGCCTCGTACACGCTGAACACGAACGGAACGCTCATCACCCCGGCCCTGGCCCGGCTGATGAAGCGGCCGGGGGGGAAGCTCGTCGCGCTCTACGGCGCCACGGCCGAAGTCCACGACCGCGTCACGCGGCACCCCGGGTCGTTCGCCGCCCTGGAGCGGGGCGTCGCTCTCCTCCGCGAGGCGGGAGCGGGGTTCACCGTCCAGGTCGTGCCCATGAGGAGCAACTTCCACGAATACGCGGCCATGGTCCGGCTGGCCGAGTCGTGGAGCCCGTCCTGGCGGATCGGGGCGAGCTGGCTCTTTCTCTCGGCCGAAGGCGACCCCTCCCGCAACCGCGACATCGCCGCGGAGCGGCTGGCCCCGGCCGAGGTGCTCGGGCTCGACCAGCCGGTGAGCGAGGAGCCCGGCCTCGACGGCGGGGACGGCGCCGCCTGTCCCGCGTCGCCGGCCGGCGGCCTCTATGCCGGGTGCCTGGCCGGGCGGCGCGATTTTCACGTCGACCCGTACGGCGGGCTGAGCTTCTGCGGACTGGTCAAGGATCCCGGCCTCCGCCTCGACCTCAGGCGCATGACCTTCCGCGAGGCCTGGGAAGAGGGCCTGCCCGCGCTGGCCGGGAAGGCCGTGCCGGGGCCGAAGTACCGGGAGAACTGCGGTTCCTGCGGCCTCACGAAGGACTGCCGCTGGTGCCCGGTCTACGCCTACCTCGAACACCGCGACCACGAGGCCAAGGTCGAGTATCTCTGCGCTCTGGCCGCCGCGGAGAAGGGGGCCAAGGAAGCCTGGGCCGCGACCCACCGCCGCGACTATCGCATCGCCGGCCTGGACGTCCGCGTCGAGGCCGACCTCCCGATCGCGGAGACGACTTTCGGGCCGAAGTTCGAGCCCTTCCGGGTCCGCGATGGCCGCGGCGGAGGCGACGGCCTCTCGATTCGCCACCATTTCGCGCTCCCCCGGCTTGAAGGCGCGGACCTCGGGCACGAGGTCTACCGCCGGCCGCCGTGGGCCGTCTACCGCAGGGACGATGCCTGGGTCTACGTCGGGATCTACCCCGACCCCGCGGACGCGCGCGTCCACCGGGTCATTGTCTTCAACGACGACCACACCCGGGCCCGTGTCTTCAATCCCTCGCCGGACCTCTTCCTGGCCGGCGGCCTCGATTCGCTCATGCTCCTCCCCTCCGACCAGATCGCCCTGGCCCGCCTGCTGCCTTTCCGCGACGGCGCCTTCGTCCACGCCGCCGGGGTCGCGATGAACGGCCGAGGTCTCCTTTTCGCCGGGCCCTCGGAGGCCGGGAAGTCGACCGTCGTGAAGATGCTCCGGGGGAAGGCCAAGGTCCTCTGCGACGACCGGATGATCATCCGGAAGGACGGGCCGGGGTTCCGCATCCATGGGACCTGGAGCCACGGCGAGATCCCCGAGGTCTCGCCCGACTCGGCGCCGGCAACGGCCCTGCTCTTCCTGCGCCAGGCCCGCGAGAACCGGCTGGCGAGAATGACCGACCCGAAGGCCGCCCTTCACGCCCTCCTGCCGAGGCTCGTCCGTCCCCTCGTCACGTCCGATTGGTGGGAGCGCGTTCTGGCCCTGGCCGGGGACATCGCCGCCGGGGTCCCCTGTTACGAGATGTTCTTCGACAAGAGCGGCGGCATTGTCGACGCGCTCGAGGAGTTGACGCGATGAGGGCCGGGGGGAAGGCGTTCGCCAGGAAGGTCGCGTCCGGCCGGGCGGACCTTTGGAAGGATGGACGTCCTCGGCTCGCCAGGCTCGACCTCGAGCTCACCGAACGGTGCAACAACGATTGTCTCCACTGCTCCGTCAACCTTCCGGCCGGTGACGCGGAGGCGCGGCGGCGCGAGCTCGACACGGCCGAGGTCCGGGCCGTGCTCGAGGCGGCCGCCGCCCTCGGCTGCCTGGCCGTCCGGTTCACGGGCGGGGAGCCGCTCCTGCGCGACGACTTCGAGACGATCTACCTCGACGCCCGCCGGCTCGGGCTCAGGGTCAGGCTCTTCACGAACGCCACGCTCGTGACGCCGCGGCTGGCCGTGCTCCTCGAAAGGACGCCGCCGCTCGAGCGGGTCGAGGTCTCCGTCTACGGCATGACCGCGGCGTCTGAGGAGGCGGTGACGCGGAACGCCGGGTCGCATGAGGCCTCCAGGCGAGGCCTCGGACTGCTCGCCGCGCACGGCGTCCCGTTCGTCGTCAAGGGCGCCGTCCTGCCGCCGACGAGAAACGAGATGGACCGCTTCGAGGCCTGGGTGAGGGAAACCTCCGGGCAGGGCGAAACGCCTTCATGCGCGATGCTCTTCGACCTCAGGTCGCGCCGCGACGACGAGGCAAAGAACAAGCGTATCCGGCGCCTCCGGCCGACGCCGGACGGCTACCTGAAGCTGGCGGCGCGGCGGGGCGAGGGTCGCGCCGCCGAACTGCGCAGGTTCGTCGTCCGCTTCGCCGGCCCCGCCGGCGACCGGCTCTTTACGTGTCTCGCCGACTCGGGCGCCGTTGACGCCTACGGGCGGTTCCAGGTCTGCCTGTCGCTGCGACACCCGCGGACGGTCTACGACCTGAAGAACGGTTCCCTCGAGGCGGCGGTCGAGCAGTTCCTGCCGGAGGTCCGCGAGATGCGGGCCGCGGACCCCGCCTATCTCGAGCGCTGCGCTCGTTGCTTCCTCAAGGCGCTCTGCCTGCAGTGTCCGGCCAAGTCCTGGGCGGAGCACGGCACGCTCGACACGCCGGTTGAGTATTTCTGCGGCATCGCCCACGCCGAGGCCGTCTCGGTCGGCGTCCTCGAGCCGGGTGAAAAGGCCTGGACGGTCGACGGCTGGCCGGAGCGCATCAGCCGCCTTGCGGCCGCGCCGGCCTGCGAAGGAGAATGACCATGGCCCAACGGATCGACCTCGATGCGGCCTACGGGCCGTCGGAGGACGTCGTCGTCAGGGAGGTCGAAAGCGAGCTCATCATCGTGCCGCTCGTCGCCGGCGTCGGGGACCTCGAGGACGAGCTCTACACGCTCAACGAAACAGGCCGCGCCGTCTGGCGGCGGCTCGACGGCCTGAGGACGGTCCGGGCCATCGTCGACGAGCTGGCCGAGGAATTCGAGGCGCCGGCCGGGGCCATCGAGGCGGACGTCCTCGGCCTCCTCGCGGAGCTCGAGCGGCGGCGGATCGTCGCCCGGAAGTCGTGAGGGGCAACGGGATGAAGGCCGCGCGCGTTGTCCGGACCGAGGCGGAGTTCATGCTCCCGGGAGATGCCCTGTCCGAGCTGATGCGGGAGGTCCTGGCCAAGGGGAAGCCGTTCCGCTTCAAGGCCCGGGGGCTGAGCATGTCGCCCTTCATCAAGGACGGCGATGTTCTGACCGTAACGCCGCTCGCGACGGCGCCGCGGACCGGGGATGTCGCCGCCTTTCTCCACCCCGCGACGGGCCGGCTCGTCGTCCACCGGCTCGTCCGGAAGCGGGCCGGCCGATATCAGTTCAAGGGGGATAACGCCGACGAGGTCGAGTGCGGCCTCCCCATCCAGCGGATCTTGGGCCTCGTGACTTCCATCGAACGGAAGGGCCGCGAGGTTAGCCTGCCGCCGCGGGCCGGCCGGGCGGTGGCCGGCCTGTCGCGGACCGGACTGCTGCGGAAGGCCGTGGGCGCGGCGCGGCGGGCGGGCATCCGGCGCCGGGGAAGGGCATGACCGTGGCCGAGAGACACGTTTCGCGACGCGGGCTTCCCGAATTCGAGCTCTGGGCGAAGCTCGCCGCGAAGCGGGTTCCGCTCACTTTCGACTTCGAGACGACCGCCCGCTGCAACCTCGATTGCCGGCACTGCTATATCAACGTCCCGGCCGGCGACCGGGCCGCCAAGCGGCGCGAGCTCGACGCCTCGGAGACCGGCCGCATCGGCGCCGAGGCCGCGGCCCTCGGCGCCGTGTGGTGCCTCGTCACAGGCGGCGAGCCGCTCCTCCGCCGCGACTTCTTCGACGTCTACCTGGTCTTGAAAAGGAGCGGGCTCCTCCTTTCCGTCTACACCAACGCGACGCTCGTCGGGCCGGAGCATGTCCGCTTCTTCAGGGAACACCCGCCGCGCGACATCGAGGTCACGGTCTACGGCGTGACAGAACGAACCTACGAGGCGGTGACCCGCGTCCCCGGCTCCTTCGCGGCCTTCGTGAAGGGGCTCGACCTCCTCCTCGCTGGCGGCCTCAAGGTCCGGCTGAAGGCCATGGCCCTGCGCTCCAATCTCCACGAGCTCCCGGCCATCGCGGAGTTCTGCCGGGCCCGGACCAAGGACTATTTCCGCTTCGACCCGTTCCTCCACTTCCGCTTCGACCGGAACGCCGCCCGGAACGCCGAGATCGACGCCGAGCGGCTGACGCCGGAGGAGGTCGTCGCCCTCGAGTCCGCGGACCGGGAGCGGAGCCGGGCCATGGACAAGAGCTGCGGGGAGCTCATCCTCCCGGAATTGGCCGCGTCGGAAAGCCGCCGCCTCTTCCGCTGCGACGCGGGGCTGCGGAGCTTCGCGGTTGGGCCCGACGGGTCTTACCGGCCCTGCCCGTCGCTCCATCATCCCGGCTTCCTCTACGACCTGCGGCGCGGAAGCCTGGCGGAAGCCTGGGGCGCTTTCACGCCGCGAGCGCTCGACCTGACCTCTGACCGGTCGGAGTATCTTGGGACCTGCGCCTGCTGCCCGATCGTCAATCTTTGTCTTTGGTGCCCGGCCCACGCCTATCTGGAGACGGGCGTCCTGGACGCCCCGGTCGACAAGTTTTGTCAGCTCGCCCATGCCAGGGCCCGGTCCCTGGAAGAGAGGACGGCCCGGAAAGATGTTGACAAGCGCTTCTAATTGCTTTATTATCAACGGCGGAAAAGGAAGCCGGGAAGCGGCTGAGGAGACCTCCGATGAAAAAGACCTGGCAGACCCCTGAGCTGGTGATCCTCTTTCGGGGCCGTCCCGAGGAGGCCGTCCTCTGCAACTGCAAGCACCAGAACACGGCGGCCGTCGCTCCCCACAATTACCGGGACAGCTGCAACATCAGCGCGACGTGCTGCAGCGCCTGTCAGAACACGTCCGCGGCCAGCTGAGCGGTCCGGCCGCGGTCTGACCTTCAAGTGAAGCGGACGTCGCTCGCCTTCCGGATGGCCTCTTCGGCCGCCTGCCTGACGTAGGGGCTCGGGTCCTTTTTCAGCCTCACCAGCAGGGCGACGGCTTCCTTCCCGCCGATCTCCCCCAACGCCCCCGCGGCCGCGCGCCGGACCTCGACGTTCGTCGTCGCCTCGACGGCGCGCTCGATGTGGGGCATGGCCTCCGTCGCCCGGTGGATGCCGAAGAGGCCGATCACGGCGCTCCTCGCGTACCACGGCGGCCGCTCGAGCCGGTCGAAGGCCCGGGCGAGGTCGAGTGTCGGACGCGCGGCGAGCTCCCTGAAGATGAAGGCTCGGACGGTCTCGCAGCTGTCGCCGAGCGACTCCCAGAAAAGCTCCTCGACCCATGGCGCCCGGACCTTGGCGCAGGCCTTGAAGATGGCCAACCGGCTGGCCTTGTCGGGGGTCCGGGCAAGCTTGGCGAGGAAGCTTTCGCAGATCGGGGTCCGCGTGGGCGGCCCGGCCGCCCGCTCCGGCGGATGATGCTCGCCCGCGCTCACGTCCGGTCCTTCTCCTTCGCCCCTTCCCTCGCCCCGCCGCGGCCGGCCCAGCCGGGGGTCCGCATCAGACGAGGTCCAGGATGTGACCCATCTTCTCTTTCTTCGTCTTCAAGTACTTGATGTTGCTGGCGTTGGGCTTGATCTCGAGCGGCACCCGCTCGACGACCTCCAGCCCGTAGCCGGCCAGGCCGACGAACTTCCGGGGGTTGTTGGTGATGAGCCGCATTTTGTGGACGCCCAGGGCGACCAGGATCTGGGCCCCGATGCCGTAGTCCCGCTGGTCGGTCTTGAACCCGAGCTGATGGTTGGCCTCGACCGTGTCCGCTCCCCGGTCCTGCAGGGCGTAGGCCCTGATTTTGTTGACGAGCCCGATGCCGCGCCCTTCCTGGTTCAGGATGTAGAGGACGATGCCCTTCCCCTCCTTCTCGATCATCTCCATGGACTTGCGGAGCTGCTCGCCGCAGTCGCAGCGGGCCGAGCCGAAGGTGTCGCCGGTCAGGCACTGGGAATGGGCGCGGACGAGGACCGGCTCGTCGGGACGGATCTCCCCCTTGACGAGCGCCGCGTGGTGCTCCTTGGTGATGACGTCCTCGTAGAGGACGAGGCGGAAATGGCCGTGCCCCGTCGGCATGTCCGCCTCCTCGAGCTTGCGGACGAGCGTCTCGTGGCTCATGCGGTAGCGGATGAGGTCGGCGATGGTCAGGATCGGCACGCCGTGCTCGCGGCTGAACTCCTTGAGCTGCGGCATGCGG
This sequence comes from Candidatus Aminicenantota bacterium, assembly GCA_037441295.1. Classification (GTDB taxonomy): domain Bacteria; phylum Acidobacteriota; class Aminicenantia; order Aminicenantales; family Saccharicenantaceae; genus DATKJS01. The sequence continues at coordinate 29,256 of JBBISK010000004.1, forward strand.
GCCATCGTTCCGTCCTCGTTCATGATCTCGCAGATGACGCCGGCCGGGGCCAGCCCGGCCATGCGGGCGAGGTCGACGGCGGCCTCGGTCTGGCCGGAGCGGGCCAGCACGCCGCCCTCGCGGGCCTGGAGCGGGAAGACGTGGCCGGGCCGGGCCAGGTCCTCGGGCTTCGTCCGGTGGTCGAGGGCGGCCAGGATCGTCCGGGCCCGGTCGTGGGCCGAGATGCCGGTCGTGACGCCCTGCTTGGCGTCGATCGAGACGGTGAAGGCCGTCTGGAAGCGGGCCGTGTTGTCGGCGACCATGAGCGGCAGCTGGAGCTCCTCCAGGCGCTCGCGGGTCAGGGGCAGGCAGATCAGCCCGCGGCCGTGCTTGGTCATGAAATTGACGATCTCGGGGGTCAGCTTCTCGGCGGCGACCATGAGGTCGCCCTCGTTCTCGCGGTCCTCGTCGTCGACGATGACGATCATCCGGCCGGCCTTGACCTCGGCCACGGCCTGCTCGACGGAAAGCGTCTTGTCCTGTCGTTCCATGGGGTCCGTCCGATCGGGGAAAGCCCTGCCGCGGGGCCTCTATCGTCCCGGCTTTCTCTCGCTTATTTTCTGCCCGGCTTGGTAACCAACCAATTATACACGTATTTTCCGACCATGTCACACTCGAGGTTGACGGCCGCGCCGGCCCGGAGCACGCCGAGATTGGTCCCCTCCAGGGTCAGGGGGATGAGCTCGACGTCCAGGGTGCGCGGGCCGACCGAGGCGACGGTCAGGCTGACCCCGTCGACGGCCAGGGAGCCCTTGGGGACGAAGAAAGGCCGCAGGCCGGGCGGGAAGGAGAGGGTTAGCCTGCGGCCGGGCCGGCGCTCGGCCGCCCGCAGGACCTTGCCGACGGCGTCGATGTGGCCCGAGACGAGGTGTCCGCCGAGAGGCGTCTCGAGGGTCAGCGGCAGCTCGAGGTTGAGCCGTAGTCGCGGCTTGAGGCCGCCGAGCGTCGTCCGGTCGAGCGTCTCGCGGGACAGGTTGAAGCGGAGAACACTGCCGTCCGCGCCGACGAGGCTCAGGCAGACGCCGTTGACCGAGACGCTGTCGCCGGGACGCAGCCGTCCGGCGAGCTCCGGCGCCTCGACAAGGAGCTCCTCCCGTCCGCGGCGGTAGCCGCCGAAAAGGCCCTGGTGTCCGATGATGCCGGTGAACATCAGAAATATCCCTCCAGGATGAGGTCGTCGCCGAGTCGGAAGGCGCGCGTCTCCCTGAGCTCCAGGGCCTCCCGGACCAGGGCCGCCCCCCGGCCCTCGAGAACGCCACGGGCGTCCCGGCCGCCGATGAGCTTGGGTGAGAGCGTGAGGACGATCCTGTCGGCCAGCCGCCGCTCGACGAAGCTCGTCTCGAGCTTCCCGCCTCCCTCGACGAGGAGCGAGGCGATCTCGCGGCGGCCGAGTTCGGCCAGGACGAGCTCGAGGCCGCCGCCCTCATCGACAGGCCCCTCCCGGCCGGCGGCCTCGAGGGGCCTGTCGATGAGGACGACCTCGACGCCCCTCTCCCGAAGGGCCTCGGCCTTGCCGGCCGGGGCGCCCTCGCGTCCGAAGACGATGACCCCGCCGCGGTCGAGTGTGCCCAGCAGGCGGGCCGTGAGCGGGAAGCGCAGCATCGAGTCGAGGACGACCCGGAGGACCCTCTTCCGGCCCCAGGTCGGATGGCGGACGGTGAGCCGGGGGTCGTCGGCAAGGATTGTCCCGATGCCGATCATGAGCGCGTCGGCTTCGCCGCGGAGGAGGTGGACGTAATCCCGCGTCGCCGGAGCCGAGATCCACTTCGAGTCGCCGGCCCGGGTGGCGGTCTTGCCGTCGAAGCTCGCCGCGGCCTTGAGCGTCACGAACGGGACCTTGCGCGTGATGTACTTGATGTAGGCTTCGTTCAGACGGGCGTTCTTCTCCGCGAGCAGCCCGACCTCGACGTCGAGCCCGGCCGCCCGGAGCCGGGCCGCGCCCTTGCGGTGGACGAGGGGGTTCGGGTCGTGGGCCGAGATGACCGCCCGCTTCAGGCCGGCGGCGAGGAGGGCGTCGACGCAAGGCGGCGTCCGGCCCCAATGGACGCACGGCTCGAGGGTGACGTAGATCGTCCCGCCGCGGGACCGCTCCCCGGCCATGCGCAGGGCGTTGACCTCGGCGTGGGGCCGGCCGGCCTGCTCGTGGAAGCCGACGCCGGCGATCGCGCCTTCCCGCACGATGACCGAGCCGACGAGCGGGTTGGGGCTGGCGCAGCCGCGGGCCCGCTCGGCCAGGCCGTAGGCCATCGCCATGAAGCCGAGGTCCCGGTCGGCGGCGGTCATGAGAGCAAGGCCTCGACGAATTCGCGCGGCGAGAAGTCGAGGAGGTCGTCCTCCGACTCGCCGACGCCGATGTAGCGGATGGGCAGGCCGAGCTCGTCGGCGATGCCGATCGCGGCGCCGCCCTTGGCCGTCCCGTCGAGCTTTGTCAGGAAGAGGCCCGTCAGGCCTGAGAACTTCAGGAACTCCCGGGCCTGGAGGACGGCGTTCTGGCCGACGCTCGCGTCCAGGACGAGCAGGGACTCGTGCC
>JBBISK010000005.1:0-809 GCA_037441295.1 Candidatus Aminicenantota bacterium
GGTCCTCTTCTCCCCCCTGCTCGGGCGGCACTGCCGCTTCGAACCGACGTGCTCGGCTTATACCTATGAGGCCATCGGCAGGTATGGCTTCTTCCGCGGGGTGGCGCTGGGGGCCCGCCGGCTGCTCCGCTGCCATCCCTTCCACGAGGGCGGGATCGACCCCGTGCCCTGAGAGGACAGCGAATGGAAAAGCGACTGATACTGGCCATCGTTTTGTCATTCCTCCTGCTCATCGGCTACCAGCTTCTGTTCGTCAAGCCGAAGCTTCAGGTCCCGGAAGCCCCGGCCGCGACTGCCCCGGCTGTCCCCGGAACGGTCGCCGCTCCCTCCGGCCAGGCCGCGCCGCCGGCCTCCACGACGGCGAAGCCCGCCCCGGACCTCAAGGCGACCGCGGCCCGGCCTGAGACCGAGGTCACCGTCGAGACGTCCCTCTACCGCGCCGTCTGGACGAGCAAGGGCGGCCTCCTCAAGAGCTGGAAGCTCAAGAGACACCTCAACGACCAGAAGGAGCCCCTGGAGCTCGTCCCCGCCCAGTCCCAGGAGAGCGGACGCCTCCCGTTCGCCCTGCGTCTCGAGGACCGGGCCCTGGCGGACGGCCTCAACGCCGCCTTCTTCGACGCCTCCAAGACGAAGCTCGAGCTTGCGGACGGGCGGTCGGACGAGGTCAGGTTCACCTATTCGGACGGCAAGTCGGTTCGGGCCGAGAAAGTCTACCGTTTCACCGGCGGGACCTACGCCGTCGGGATCGAGCTCCACGTCTGGGCGAACGGACAGGAAGCCGTACCCTCCCTCGTCTGGGGGCCGGGCAT
>JBBISK010000005.1:819-8896 GCA_037441295.1 Candidatus Aminicenantota bacterium
GTCTGGTCGAAAGCCACCTACGCCGTGGTGCGGCAGTCCGTCCCGGTCGATCTCTCCATCATCCTCGCTCCGTCCGAGCGTTCCCTGTTCGACTGGCTCCGCCTCATTGCGCTGATCTATCTCGGCATCGGCAATCCCTCGCCGGAGGAGCTTAAGAAACGGATCACTTCGACCGTCGGCGCCGCCGTCTACTCCGGGGGGAAGGTCGTCCGCATGGACGAAAAGAAGTACAAGCCCGAGGCGAGCGCCTGGAACTTCGTCGACTGGGCCGCCTATGAGGACAACTACTTCGCCGCCCTCTTCGTCCCGTCTCCACAGAAGGGGCAGGCGACGTTCGAGCGGGAGGTCCCGGCCCAGGGGCAGATGCCCCTTTATTTCCTGTCGGTCAGCCGGCCGGGGACGGCGTTCATCGGGCCCAAAGACTTTGACGCCCTCAAGGCCTTCGGGCACGACGCCAAGAAGGCCATCAACTTCGGGGTCTTCGGCAGCATCGCCGAGATCCTCCTCATCTCCGTCAAGTACTTCTACAAGCTCGTCCCGAACTGGGGTGTCGCCATCATCCTTCTGACCCTGGTCATCAAGCTCATCTTCTTCCCGCTGACCTACAGCTCGACCAAGTCCATGGCCAAAATGGCCGACCTCCAGCCCAAGATCAAGGCCCTTCGGGCGAAGTACAAGAAGGCCAAGACGGACATCGAGCAGCGGCGCCAGATGAACGAGGAGATGATGAAGCTCTACAAGGAGCATGGGGTCAACCCGGCCGGCGGGTGCCTCCCTCTCCTCATCCAGCTGCCCATCTTCTGGGGCGTCTTCCGGATGCTCGTGGCCTCGGTCGAGTTCCGGCACGCCCCCTTCGCCCTATGGATCACGGACCTGTCGGTCAGCGACCCCTGGAAAGTGACCCCGATCCTGATGGGGATCACGCAGTTCATCACCCAGAAGATGACGCCGACGACGGCCGACCCAGCCCAGGCCAAGATGATGCTGATCATGCCGGTCATCATGACCGTCTTCTTCATGAACTTCCAGAGCGGCCTGATCCTCTACTGGCTGACGACGAACGTCCTACAGATCGCCCAGCAGGCCCTCATGAACCGGATGATGGCCCGCCAAAAGGGGAAAGACAATGGCAAACGAAGATAACGGAGTCAAGGATAACGGCGGTAAGGCCGAGAACGCTCCGCCGTCCCCGGAAGCCCAGGAATACAAGGGTCGCAACCTCGAGGAGGCCATCGCCCTGGCCGAGCACCGGCTAAAGCTCCTCCGGGAGAACTTCAACTATGAGATCGTGACCGAAAAGACCAAGCTCTTCGGCATCAACGGCAAGGAGATCGTCATCCGGGCCTGGCCGAAGCGGCAGGAGGACGAGAACGCCGTCGACCGCTTCCTGGACGCCGTCATGCCCCATTTCCCGCTGGAGCTCACCTACGAGATCAAGAAGCGGCAGGACATGATCTTCGTCGTCTTCGACGGGCCGGACAAGGCCATGCTCCTGCGCAACGATGGGTCGCTCCTGCTCGCCTTCCAGCACGTCCTCAACAAGGTCTCCCCGGTCAAGGTCCAGGTCGACTGCGAGTTCTTCAGGCGGCGTAAAGAGAAGAAACTGAAGGAGTTCGGGCAGAAGGTCGCGCAGCAGGTCTCGGCCTCCGGACGGGAAGAGGTCCTCGACTTCATGAACCCCTACGAGCGCCGGATCATCCATATCGCCGTCGACGAAGTGCCCGGTGTCACCAGCGAGAGCCTGGGGGACGGGTTCCTCAAGAAGGTCAAGGTCTTCCGCACGCCGAAGTAATCCCCGGAAACGGGACTGTCCCCGCAGGGGACTGTCCCTCCTATCCATCCTGGCCCGCTCGGCCTTCCAACGTCTTCGGCCGTTTCTATTTACTCTCGCCGCCGTCTCTTCTAAAATGGGGGACCGGAAAGCCCGCCCCATGCTCGAAGACACAATCATCGCCGTTTCGACGCCGCCGGGCATCGGCGGGCTGGGTGTTGTCCGCATCAGCGGCAAGCGGGCCCTGGCCGTGGCCCGCCGCATCTTTCGGGCCCGCCGGAATCCGGGCCGCGGCCTACCCGTTCGGCGGGCGGTCCTCGGGCGGGTCATCGACGCCGCCGGGGACGAGGTCCTGGACGAAGCCATCCTCACCTATTTCAAGGCGCCGCATTCCTACACCCGGGAAGACGTGGTCGAGCTGAGCTGCCATGGCAGCCCGGTCATTCTGGCCGAGGTCGTCCGTCTGGGGGTTTCGGCCGGCGCTCGACCCGCCTATGCGGGTGAGTTCACGCTCAGGGCCTACGCCAACGGCCGGCTGGACATCCTTCAGGCCGAAGCCGTCGACGACCTCGTCCGCGCCGCCTCCCTGACCCAGGCCCGGGTCTCCGTCCGGCAGCTCGATGGCAGCCTGTCGCGGCGGGTCCTCCGCCTCAAGGAGAAGCTTGTCCGGCTCGCCGCCCGCCTGGAAGCGGCCATCGAGTTCCCGGACGAAGGCCTGCGGCTGTCCCCGTCGGGGCATGTCCGGGCCCTCGAGCCGCTCATCGACGAGGTCTCGAGGCTCGTTGGGAGCTACCGGGCCGGCCGGGCCCTGCGCGAAGGCGTGACCGTGGCCATCGCGGGCCGGACGAACGTCGGCAAGTCAACGCTTTTCAACGCCCTCCTCGAGGAGGACCGGGCCATCGTCACTCCGTACCCCGGCACGACCAGGGATTATCTGAGAGAGGAGCTGGTCATCGACGGCCTCGTCTTCCATCTCGTGGACATGGCCGGCCTGGGGAAAGCCGCCCATCCCGTGGAGAAAAAAGGTATCCTCAGGGGGCAAAGGATCGCCCGGGGCGCGGACGGCCTGCTCATCGTCGTCGACGGCTCGCGGCGCCTGGGGACCGAAGATGAGCGCCTGATCAGGCGTTTCCGAGGTAAAGAGGCCATCATCGTCGTCAATAAGTCCGACCTGCCGGGGCGAGTCGACCCCGGTCGGCTTAGGACCATGGCCGGAGCCGCTCCCGTGGTCATGATCTCCGCCTTGAAGGGCACGAACCTCGCCCGGCTCCGGACTGAGGTCCGGCGCGCCTTCGGCCCCGCCAAAGGACTGGCCGACGAGGTCGTCCTCCACGCGCGCCAGAGGGAAGCGCTGGCCGGGATCCTGGCGGCGCTCGAGGAGACGCGACGCCTTCTCTCGACGGGAGGCTCAGAGGAGGTGGCGGCCGAGGAGGTTCGGGCGGCCGTGGCCCTGGTCGGGCGGCTGACCGGGGAGGTCCGGGCGGACGAGGTCCTGGCCGATATTTTCGGGCGTTTCTGCGTGGGGAAATAGAGGCCATGGCGGAGCGCGACGCGGATTTCGATGTCATTGTCGTCGGGGCCGGGCACGCCGGCGCGGAAGCCGCAGCGGCCGTCAGCGCCATGGGCCTGCGGGCCTGCCTTGTGACCATTCATCTCGAGACGATCGCCCAGATGTCATGCAACCCGGCCGTGGGCGGCCTGGCCAAGGGCCACCTGGTGCGCGAGATCGACGCCCTGGGCGGGCTGATGGGCCTCCTGGCGGACGAGACGGGCATCCAGTTCCGCCTCCTCAACCGCAGCCGGGGTGGGGCCGTCCAGGCGCCGCGAGCGCAGTGCGACAAGGCCCGTTACCGGGCGGCTATGAAGCGCCGCCTCGAGGCGATCCCGGGCCTGACCCTCTTCCAGGGGATCGTCTCGGAGCTCCTCGTCCGGTCGGGCCGGGCCCGCGGCGTCAGGACCCTCGACGGCACGGAGATCGGGGCGAGGGCCGTGATCGTTACCCCCGGGACCTTCCTCAACGGCGTCATCCACATCGGCCTCCACAGCTACCCGGCCGGACGGGCCAATGAACCACCCTCCGTGGACCTGGCGGAAGACCTGAAAAAGGCCGGTTTCAAAACGCTTCGCCTTAAGACGGGGACACCCATGCGGCTCGACGCGAACACCATCGACTGGGTTGCGTTCACCCCCCAGCCGGGCGACGAAGCGCCCGTGCCCTTCTCCTTTCGGACCAGGGCGCCCCTCGAGAACAGGGTCGTTTGCTACACGGGCTATACGAACGACCGGACGCACGCCGTCATCCGGAAAAACCTCGACCGGTCGCCGCTCTACAGCGGCAAGATCAAGGGTGTCGGGCCGCGCTATTGCCCTTCGATCGAGGATAAGGTCGTCAAGTTCCCCCATCACGCCCGCCACCAGTTCTTCCTCGAGCCGGAGGGCCTCGAGACGGCCGAGGTCTACGTTAATGGCCTGTCGTCGAGCCTGCGGTCATTTCGGACAAGGACCGCAGCTGGCGAGCCTGCCGTACGACGTCCAACGGGACATTTTGGCCACCATCCCCGGCCTGGAGCGGGCCAAGGTTCTCCGGCCGGCCTATGGCATCGAGTACGACGCCGTCTCCCCGACCGAGCTCCTGCACACCCTCGAAGCACGGCGGGTCCGGGGCCTCTACCTGGCCGGCCAGATCAACGGCACATCCGGGTATGAGGAGGCGGCGGCCCAGGGGCTGATGGCCGGGCTCAACGCCGGGCTCGCGATCCTCGGCAGGGATCCGTTCGTCCTGAGGCGGGATGAGGCCTATATAGGCGTCCTCATCGACGACCTCGTCACCCGGGGCGTCGACGAGCCGTACCGCCTTTTTACCTCCAGGGCCGAGCACAGGCTGCTGCTGAGGATTGATACCGCCGACCGCCGGCTTTCCGGCTACGGGCACCAATTCGGGCTCATCTGCGAGGCGGAATGGCGGGGAATTGCTGAGAAAATGGCCCGAACGGACCGGGCAATGGCCTTCTTGAGGCGCAAGAAGGTCAAAACGACCTGGGGGGATTCGGTTTCCCTGGCTGAACTGCTGAAAAAACCTGAACATAAGCTTGAAAGTGTGCTAGAATGTGGGAAATTACCTGAAGAATTGAGCGCGGAAGACATGCGATTCGTCGAATCCGAGATCAAGTACGAGGGCTATATCAGGAAGCAAGAAAGGGAAATCGCCAAGTCCGTGCGGACGGACCAGGCCAAGATCCCCCGGAGCCTGGATTTTACCCTTGTGCCGGGGATGACCAGGGAGGCCGTGGAGAAGCTCGAGCGGCTCCGTCCGGCGACGCTCGGAGATGCCCGGAGGATCCCCGGCCTGACCCCGGCGGCCATTCAGAACCTCTCCCTCTACCTAGAGGTCCGAAAGAAGAGGGCCGGACGTAAGGCCGATGTTTCACGTGGAACATGCGCCGACGATGAATAAGATCATAGCCATTGCCAATCAAAAGGGCGGGGTCGGGAAGACGACGACGTCCATCAACCTGGCCGCCTGCCTGGCCATGAAGAGCCGCCGCACGCTCCTTATCGACCTCGACCCCCAGGGGATGTCGACGCTCGGCATGGGCCGGGCCAAGGAGGCAGGGAAAGGCATCTATCAGGCCCTGATGAACGGCAAGGACTTGATGGAGGTCGTTTCCGGAACGGAGCTCGACAATTTTTACCTTTGCCCTTGCTCGCCTGAACTCGCCGGCATTGAGGCGGAGCTCTTCACCACGGAGCGGCGGGAGAAGCGGCTGTCCGAGGCCCTGGAGAAGAACCGGCGGTTCTTCAACTTCATTCTCATCGATTGCCCGCCCTCCCTCGGCTTCTTGACGATCAACGCCCTGGCCGCCGCCGATTCCCTGATCATCCCCGTCCAGACGGAGTTCTTCTGCATGGAGGGCATCCCGGACCTCTTCCAGACCCTCGAGACCGTCCGGACCTACTTCAACCCCCGGCTCGCCGTCGAGGGCATCCTGCTCACCATGTACGACGAGCGGACGAACCTGTCCAAGCAGGTGGCCGACGAGGTCCGGAAATCGCTCCACAACATCACTTTCGAGACCGTCGTCCCGCGCAACATCCGGCTGGCGGAAGCGCCCAGCTTCGGCAAGCCCATCGTCCTATACGACGTCAAGTCCAAGGGAGCGGAGGCTTATCTCAAACTCGCCGAGGAGATCCTGCAGAAATGAACAAGAAAGCGCTTGGCAAGGGCCTCGGTGCCTTTATCCCCGAGGAGTTCGGCATCCTCAAGGGCGAACGGTTCGCCGAGGTCGAGATCGACGAGCTTCGCCCGAACCCGCTTCAACCGCGGATGAAGTTCGACGACAAATCCATCGAGGAGCTGGCGCAGTCGATCAAGGAGAGCGGCATCGTCCAGCCGGTCCTCGTGACCCCAGAGGAAGACCATTACAAGATCATCGTCGGAGAGAGACGTTGGCGCGCCGCCCAGAAGGCCGGGTTGAGGAAGGTCCCGGTGCTCATCCGCAACATCCCGAGGGAGAAGCAGCTCGAGATCTCGCTCATCGAGAACATCCACCGCGAGGAGCTGAACCCGCTCGAGATCGCCCAGGCCTACCAGCGGTTGCTCGACGAGACCGGCGTGACCCAGCAGGAGCTGGCGGAGAAGGTCGGCAAGGACAGGACGTCGGTCACGAACTATGTCCGGCTGCTCAAGCTCCCCGCCGAGATCCAGGACTATGTCAACGACGGGACGCTCTCCATGGGGCACGCCCGGGCGCTCCTGGCCCTCGAGGACGCGGCGGGCCAGCTCTTCGCCTGCCGGCAGATCGTGGACAAGAGCCTCTCGGTCCGGAACACGGAGAAACTCATCAACCGTCTCAAGGAGCGCGTGCCGCGGGCGCAGCGCCACCTCGAGGACCCCGACCTCCGGGCCCTGCAGGAGGAGATGCTCAAGCTGCTCGGGACGAAGGTCCTTATTGCGGGCAGCCGGACCAAGGGGGTCCTGAAGATCTTCTATTTTTCCCTGGACGACCTCAACCGGGTCTATGCCAGGCTCAAAGGAGACCGCTCATGAAAGACAAGCCGAGGGAAATGAACGAGAGTAAGCTCGCCGGGCTGATCGACATGGAGTCGGAGTTCAAGGGCGACCTGGTCTTCAGGGGGTCCTTCCGCATCGAGGGGTACTTCAAGGGAACGATCTCCTCGGACTCCCTCCTCGTCGTGGGCGAGAGGGGCAAGGTCGAGGCCGACGTCAAGGTCGGCCAGCTCATCATCAACGGCGAGATCCGCGGCAACCTCCAGGCGACCGACCGGGTCGAGATCCATGACAAGGGCCGCGTCTACGGCTCCATCACGACGCCGCGCCTGGTCGTCGAGGAGGGGGCGACCCTCGAGGCGACCTGCCAGACCCAGCCGGCGCCGGCGCCCGCCGCGGCTAAGGAACCGCCCGCCGGCGGGAAAGCCTGACGCCCGCCCGCTCAGGCCCGCCTATAACCTATAATTCCTATAGTAATAGTGTATATTAGGACGCCGGGCCCTCGCCGGACGCCGCCGGCGAAATATCCCGCCCCGCGCTCTTGAGCCCGGCCCTCCCGATGGATATAATCGGAGGGGTAAAAATAACGGCGAGGCGGTCCGATGAGCAAGTACATCTTCGTCACGGGCGGCGTGATCTCCGGCCTGGGCAAAGGCATCGCGGCGGCGTCCATGGGGATGCTCCTCGAGAACCACGGCTACAAGATCACCATCCAGAAGTTCGATCCCTACCTCAACGTCGACCCCGGCACGATGAGCCCGTTCCAGCACGGCGAGGTCTACGTGACGGACGACGGCGCCGAGACCGACCTCGACCTTGGCCACTACGAGCGCTTCACCTCGACCCGCACGACGCGGGACCACAACTTCACCGCGGGCAAGATCTACGAGTCGCTGATCCGCAAGGAGCGGAAGGGCGAGTACCTGGGCAAGACCGTCCAGGTCATCCCCCACGTGACGGACGAGATCAAGAAGGCCTTCAGCGCCGTCGCCGACCGGAACCAGATCGTCATCTGCGAGATCGGCGGCACGGTCGGCGACATCGAGAGCCTGCCCTTCCTCGAGGCGACGCGGCAGCTGCGGCTGACCCTGGGCGCGGACAACGTCCTCTTCGTCCATCTGACCCTCGTCCCGGCCATCGGCACGTCGGGCGAGCTCAAGACGAAGCCGACCCAGCACAGCGTCAAGGAGCTCCGGGCCATCGGCATCCAGCCGGACATCCTCCTTTGCCGGACGAACCGGCCCCTCTCGGCCGACATCAAGTCGATCGCCAAGCGGCAGCAGGGCTACGAACGGCGC
>JBBISK010000005.1:8906-30958 GCA_037441295.1 Candidatus Aminicenantota bacterium
CCCGACATCAAGGCCAAGATTTCCCTGTTCACGAACGTGCCCCTCGAGGCCGTCATCACGGCCCGCGACGTCCAGTCGATCTACGAGATCCCGCTCAACTTCGCCGCCGAGGGTCTGGACGCGATCGTCCTCCGCATGCTCCACCTGCCGCGCCGCAAGAAGAACCTGGCCCGCTGGGAGGCCCTCGTCGACCGCATCAAGAACCCCAAGGACGAAGTCGACATCGGCCTCGTCGGCAAGTACGCCGGGCTCCACGACGCCTATATGAGCCTCAACCAGGCCCTCATCCACGGCGGCATCGGGAACAGGCTCAAGGTCAACATCGACTGGATCGAGGCCGAGGACCTCGAGGAGACCGACCCGGCCGACATTCTGGGCGCGAAGGACGGCATCCTCGTCCCCGGCGGCTTCGGCAAGCGGGGCATCGAGGGCAAGATCCGGGCCGCGGCCTACGCCCGCGAGAACGGCGTCCCGTACTTCGGCATCTGCCTCGGCATGCAGGTCGCCGCCATCGAATACGCCCGCTCGCTGGCCGGGCTGCCCAAGGCCAACAGCACCGAGTTCGCCCCTGACGCGCCCGACAAGGTCATCGTCCGCTGGCGCGAGCTCGGCCGGGAGTACGACATGGGCGGCACGATGCGGCTCGGCGCTTACCGCTGCGACCTCGAGCGGGGCTCGCTCGCCCACAAGGCGTACGGCAAGCTCAGGATCTCCGAGCGCCACCGCCATCGCTACGAGTTCAACCCCCATTACGAGGAGCCGCTGGTCCGGGCCGGGCTGCGCATCTCCGGCCGGAACCCGGATTACGGGCTGGTCGAGATCACGGAAGTCCCCGGCCACCCCTGGTTCCTGGGCTGCCAGTTCCACCCGGAGTTCAAGAGCAAGCCGCTCGTCCCGCACCCGCTCTTCAAGTCCTTCATCGCCGCGAGCTATGCCAACCGGCTCCGCCGGACCGCCCGGCAATCGGGGGCCTAGGCGGGAATGGCAGTTAAATAATTGATAATGATTAAGATGTAATAACCGGCCGGGGTGGGCAAAGGAGGGGACGGTGGACATCAACGCCAAGATTTTCCGCGAATACGACATCCGGGGGATCGTCGGCCAGGACCTCGACGAGGCGGTGGTCGAGGTTCTCGGCCGGGCCATCGGCACGTATTTCGCCGACCAAGGGAAGAGGGACGTCGCCCTCGGACGCGACTGCCGCCTGAGCTCGCCCGCCTTCGACGCCGCTCTGACCCGGGGGCTCCTGGCCGCGGGCCGCGACATCACCGACATCGGCGTCGTGCCGACCCCGCTCCTCTACTTCACCGTTTACGAGAAGAAGAAGGAGGCGGGGGTCATGATCACCGGCTCCCACAACCCGCCGGAGCACAACGGCTTCAAGCTGATGATCGGCCCGGAGACGCTCTACGGCGAGGAGATCCAGGCGATCTACGGCCTCATCCGCGAGGGGCGTTTCACCTCCGGGGAGGGACACGTCCACAGCCTGGACATCGTGCCCGAATACCTGGATTACGTTTCGGCCCGCGTCCGTCCGGCCCGCCGTCTTCGCGTCGTCGTCGACGCCGGCAACGGCACGGGCGGCGCCGTCGGCGTGCCGCTCCTCAGAAAGCTCGGCTGCGAGGTCCTGCCGCTCTATTGCGAGATGGACGGCCGCTTCCCCAACCATCACCCCGACCCGACGCTTCCCGAGGCCATGACGGCGCTCACGGCCAAGGTCCTCGAGGTCAAGGCCGACCTCGGCATCGGATACGACGGCGACGCCGACCGCATCGGCGTCGTCGACGACCGGGGCCGCCTCATCTGGGGGGATCAGATCATGGTCGTCTTCGCCCGCGATATCCTCCCGTCCCACCCGGGGGCGGCGGTCATCTCCGAGGTCAAGGCCTCCAAGGTCCTCTACGACGAGATCGCCCGGCTCGGCGGACGGCCGATCATGTGGCGGACCGGCCATTCGCTGATCAAAAAGAAGATCCGGGAGGAAAAGGCCGTCCTGGCCGGCGAGATGAGCGGTCACATCTTCTTCGCCGACCGCTGGTTCGGCTTCGACGACGCCATTTATGCCTCGGCCCGGCTGGTCGAGATCCTGGCGCGGTCGGAGCGCAAGCTCTCCGCGATGCTGGCCGACCTGCCCAAGACGTTCACGACGCCCGAGATCCGCATCTATACCTCCGACGAGGTCAAATTCCGCGTCGTCGACGAGGTCAAGAAGGAGCTCGCGGCGCGCCACAAGGTCATCGACATCGACGGCGTTCGGGCCATCTTCCCGAAAGGCTGGGGGCTCGTCCGGGCCTCGAACACGCAGGCGGTCATCGTCATGCGCTTCGAGGCCGACTCGGAGTCCGACCTGGCCGCCATCCAGGCCGAGGTCCGCGGCGTCCTCGAGCAGGTCCTCCGGAAGCTGGGGAAGACGTGAGCGCGCCCGGGATCCGCGCGGTCATCCTGGCCGGGGGCCGGGGCACGCGCTTCTGGCCGCTCGGGCGTGAGGGGCGGCCGAAGCAGTTCCTGCCGATCGCCGGCCGCAGGACCATGGTCGAGGACACGGTCGCGCGGCTGCGGCCGCTCGTCCCCGCGGCGCGGACGCTTCTCGTCGCCGACGCCGGGCAATCGCGCACGCTCCGCCGGCTCTTTCCCCGCCTGCCGCGAGCGAGCTTCGTTGTCGAGCCGCTGGCGCGCAACACCGCCCCCTCGGTGATGCTGGCCACGGCCAGGGTCTGGCTCGAGGACCCGTCCGCGGTCGTGGCCGTCCTGCCGGCTGACCATCTCGTCCGGAAGCCGGCGGAGTTCCGCCGCAAGCTCCGGGCCGCGGCCGCCTTCGCCGCGTCCGGCCAGTCGTTCGTGACCTTCGGCGTGCGGCCGACCTACCCGGCCACGGGCTACGGCTACATCCGCTTCGACCGGCGGGGTGCCGTCCGGGCCGGCGGCGAGGCGTTCTCCCCGGTCCGGGCCTTCCGGGAGAAACCCGAGCGGAAGGCCGCCGAGAAGCTCATTGCGGCCGGGAACTGCGCCTGGAACGCCGGCATGTTCGTCTGGCGGGCCGACGCGTTCGCGGCCAAGCTCGAGCGGTACGCGCCCGAGCTCCGTCCGGCGTGGAGTGGGATGGTCGATGCCCTCCGGCGGCGTGACGGCGCGGCCCTGCGGCGGGTTTTCGAAAGGGTCCCGGCCGTGTCCATCGACTATGCCCTGATGGAGAAGGCCCGGGGGGTCTTTGTCTGCGAGGGGGACTTCGGCTGGTCGGACGTCGGGGCCTGGTCCTCGCTCTTCGGCGTCTGGCCGGCCGACGGGGCGGGGAACGTCTCTCGCGGCGATGTCCTGGCTATCGACGCCGAGCGCTGCCTCGTCTACAATCCCGGACGGCTGACGGCCCTCGTCGGCGTCCGCGACCTCGTCGTCGTCGAGGCCGGCGGGGCCCTCCTCGTCTGCCCGGCCGGCCAGGACCAGCGGGTCCGCGACGTCGTCGCGGCCGTCAGGAAAGGAAAGAAGCGCCGGTATCTGTGACGGGGAGGGAATTTTCCCCGGCCGGCGTCGTCTAAAGGTCGAGAGGAGGTGTCTTTGTCCAAAAAACGCATCATTCCGGCGATCGGTGTCCTCCTGGCATTCCTGGCACTCACCGCCTCCGCGGCGGTCACGCTGGACGTGAAGGAGCACGCCCTGGCGAACGGCATGAAGATTCTGATGATCCCCAAGCCCGGCGTCCCCCGCGTCGTCTGCCACATCTACTTCAAGGTGGGCTCGATCAACGAGCGGCCCGGCATCACCGGCATCGCCCACATCCACGAGCACATGATGTTCAAGGGCACGCAGGTCATGGGCGTCACGGACTTCGGGAAGGACCAGGCCATCGACAGGCAGATCGACGAGGTCATGGACCAGATCTACCGCGAGAAGTACTGGAAGGCCGACGGCGGCGACCCGGCCAAGCTGGCCGAGCTCCAGAAGAGGGCCGACGAGCTCATCGCCTCGGAGAAGCCGTACGTCCTCAAGGACGAGGCCTGGACTCTCTACATGAAGAACGGCGGCACGGGGCTCAACGCCTCGACCGGCAACGAGAACACGGGCTACTATGTGACCCTGCCCTCGAACAAGGTCGAGCTCCAGATGCTCCTCGAGTCCGACCGCATGCTCAACGCCTACTTCCGCGAGTTCTATTCCGAAAAGGACGTCATCATGGAGGAACGACGGCTGAGCGAGAACCAGCCCGGCTTCTTCTTCAACGAGCAAGTCAACGCCGCCTTCTACGCCGCCTCGCCCTACCACTGGGACGTCGTCGGCTGGATGGACGACATCCGGAAGATCACCAAAGCCGACCTCGTCGCCTTCCATAACACCTACTACGTCCCGAACAACTGCGTCGCGATCTACGTCGGCGACTTCGACCCGGCGGCGATCGTGGCCATGGCCGAGAAGTACTTCGGCCGCATCCCCAAGGGCCCGGACCTCGAGCCCATCCGCGACGGTGAGCCGCCCCAGTACAGCGAGAAGCGGATGTCCGGAGAAGGCCCGGCGCCGACGAGCCTCCAGATGATGTTCCACGCGCCCAAGGAAGGCCACCCCGACGCGGCCGCGCTGTCCGTCCTGGCCGACGTCTTCGGCTCGGGCGGGGGAGGCTTCCGCGGCGGCATGATGGGCGGCGGCGGCGGCACGGGCCGCCTCTACAAGGTCCTCGTCCGCGACAAACAGATGGCCGTCAACGCCTCGAGTTCGAGCCGGCCGCAGTGGTACGTCGGCAGCTTCCAGTTCAGCGCCACCCCGCGCTTCGACAAGAACGTGCAGCCCGAGGACCTCGAGAAGGAGATCTGGGCCGAGATCGAGAAGGTCAAGAAGGACGGCGCGACGCCCGAGGAGATCCAGAAGGCCAAGAACCGGGCCGAGGCCATGTTCGTCCGCAGCCTGGCCAGCACGATGGGCCTGGCCGGCCGCGTCGGCCGGGCCGAGCTCAACCGCGGCTGGCGGTCGATCGTCGACGACCTGGAGAACCTGAAGAAGGTGACGAACGACGACATCAAGCGGGTCGCGGTCAAGTACTTCGTCAAGGACAACAGCCTGACGGCCATCTACAAGAGGAAGATGGGGCGGTAAGGAGGATGACCATGAAAAAGGCACTGACGACCATCCTGGCCGTAACGTTCGTCTTCGCGGCCCTGGGCCTGGCCCAGGCCACGCGTCCCTCCGAGCTCAAGTACCCGCCGCTCAAGTACGACCCGCCCGACCCCAAGGCCTTCCGCACCGATCTTGCGAACGGCCTCCGCGCCTACATCCAGGAGGACCGGAGCCTGGGGCTGGTCAACATCACGGCCCTGGTCAACTGGGGCGCGCTCGACGTGCCCAAGGCCAAGTCGGGGCTGTCGCAGCTCCTGTCCGGCACCCTCATCCGCGGCGGCACGAAGGCCCGGGAGGGCTCGGCCATCGAGGAGCGCATCGACTTCCTCGGCGGCACGCTGAACTTCATGGCCGGCGAGCGGACCTCCCAGCTGACCCTCTCGGTCCTGAGCAAGGACCTCGACGAGGGGCTGCAGATCTTCTTCGACGTCCTCTTGAACCCCGAGTTCCGCGAGGAACCGGTCAAGCTGGCCAAGGCCCGACTCATCGACCAGCTCCGGCAGTCCAACGACCAGCCGAGCGCCGTCCTCAACCGCGAATACGAGCGGCTCCTCTACGGCGACCAGCCCTTGACCTGGAAGCCGACCAAGGCCACCTACGACGGCCTCGCGCCCGCCGACCTCAAGGCCGCCCACGCCGCTTACTTCGTCCCCAGGAACATCCTCCTCGCCGCCTCGGGCGACTTCGCCAAGGCCGACCTCAAGGCCAAGGTCAATAAGCTCATCGGCGGCTGGAAGAACCACGCCGTCCAGTTCCCGGCCCTGGTCAAGACCTTCCCCAAGGTCGAGCCCGGCGTCTACTTCATCCAGAAGGCCATCAACCAGGGCTACATCAGCCTCGGCCACCTCGGGGTCGAGGACACGAACCCCGATTATTACGCCGTCCAGGTCATGAACTTCATCCTCGGCGGCGGCAGCTTCTCGTCGCGGATCACGACCAAGGTCCGGTCGAACGAGGGGCTGTCCTACAACCAAGGCAGCCGGTTCGCCTACCGCTGGGGCTTCCCCGGCACGTTCGCCGGCTACGTCCAGACCAAGTCGGCCACGGTCGGCTACGCGATCTCGCTCATCCTCGACGAGCTCAACCGCATCCGGAAGGAGCCCGTCTCCGAAGCGGAGATGGAGACGGCCGTCAACTACTACCTGGAGAGCTTCGCCGACAGCTTCCAGACCCCGCAGGCCACCATGACGAGCTTCGCCAACCTCGAGATGACCGGCAAGCCGATGGATTATTACAAGACCTACCGCGACCGGGTCAAGGCCGTGACAAAGGCCAAGGTCCAGGAGGTCGCCCAGAAGTACATCCACCCCGACAAGGCGGCCATCATGATCGTCGGCGACTGGGAGCCTTGCAACAAGGGCAGCGACAAGTGGGCCGGCCCGCTCGACAAGCTGGGCCCGGTCCATCGCCTCACCTTGGCCGACCCGTTGACCGGCCAGGAGCCCAAGTAACCCTCGACGCGAAGGCGTGTCGGGCCCGGCGGCTCGGCACGCCTTTCCTTTTTCCCCCCCGCCCTTGTATAATAAGACCCTTCCATTGGAGGCCCCATGAGAAACACCACCCGCCGCCCGGCGCTCCTCGCGCTCGGCCTGTCGCTTGTCCTGGCCCTGGCCGTCGCGCTCCCGGCCCAGAACCAGCAGCGGCCGCCCGAATACAACGAGCTCGTCGCTGCCAGTCAGATCAAGGACACGGCCGCCTGGCTCAAGGAATTCGAGCGCATCAAGGCCGCCTACCCGTCAAGCCGGTTCATGGTCGCCATTGAGCGCTACATCGTCAACGCCAAGGTCGAGCTGGCCGGGACGCTGGACGCTGTCCTCGCCCTCCAGAGGGAGTTCCTGGCCGGGGCGAGGGGGCCGGCCCGTCTGCAGGGCCCGTTCATCTCGGCCGACCAGGTCCTGACCCACCCGCGGCTCAAGACGTTCGACAAGGCCGCCGTCCTGGCCGCCGTCCTGGCCTACCGGGACCAGACGGTCAAGGCGGCGGAGGAGCCCGGCGCCTTCGACGGCATCCATGCCAACCAGCAGGCGGCCTTCAAGGCCTACGCCGTGACCGGCTTCGGCATCCTGGTCGCCCAGGCGTACCTCAACGCCGGGGACGCAACCCGGGCCACGGCCGCGCTCGACACCTTCAAGGCCGAGGGCGGTACCCCAGACGCCGCGTATTACTACACGCGCGGCGGCGTCTACGCCCTGATGGGCAAGACGAAGGAGGCCTATGACGCCTACCTGTCGGCGGCGGCCGACGGGCACGAGGAGGCGCTCACCAGGGCCCGCGAGCTCCATGTCAAGATCAACGGGAAGCCCGACGGGTTCGAGGCGGCTCTCGAGGCCAAGCTCAAGGCCCTCCCGTACGTCCCGGCGCCCTTCAAGGCCCCGGCCGGATGGAAGGGCCGGACGGTGCTGGCCGAGCTCTTTACCGGCTCGGAGTGCCCGCCCTGCCTGGCCGCCGACCTGGGCTTCGACGGGCTCCTCGAGAGCGTCCCGCCGAAGTACGTGGCCGTGCTCGAATACCACCTGCCCATCCCGCGGCCCGACCCGATGATCAACGCCGCGACCAAGGCCCGGCAAGACTACTACAGCGTCAACAGCACCCCGACGGTCGTCATCGACGGCGAAAAGGACACCTCGGGCGGGGGGATGCGCAGCCTGGCCGAAGCCAAGTTCAAGCAGTATGGGGCGACCGTTGAAGGCCGGCTGGCCGAGGCGCCGGGGGCGGCGCTCAAGGTCGCCGCGACGCTCGCCGGCGATACGGTCACGGTCGTGTTCGACGCCGGACAGGCGGTGCCCGGGGCCGCCTATCACCTCGTCCTCGTCCAGAGCGAGGAGAAGTTCAAAGGCTCGAACGGCCTGGCCTTCCACAAGATGGTCGTCCGCGACCTCGTCGACGTCGACCCGGCTGGGGCCAAGACGGCGGCCTTCGACCTTCCGGCCTCCGAGGCGAAGGCCGACCAATACCTGACGGACTTCGAGAACACGAACAAGCGGTTCGCAGGCTTCAAGTTCGCCGAGCGCCGCAACAAGATCGACCGCGGCCGGCTCCGGGTCGTCCTCTTCGCCCAGGACGAGGCCACGAAGAAGGTCCTCAACGCCGCCGTGGCGGACGTGAAATAGGCGCATGGCCGGGCCCTATCATTCCGAGACCGTCCGGGCCCTCGAGCGGGCCTTCGCCGAAGAGAAGGTCGAGCGTCCCCTCCGCGCCCGGCGCTACGAGCCGGGCGACGTCCTCGAATACGAGGTCCGCGGCGTCGTTCCCGACGGCCGGGCACGGGCCCGCTTCGAGGTCGAGCGCTACGTCGGCGGCGGGTACGCGGGACAGGTCTACCGGGTCAAGGTCCTCGCCCTCGAGCCTCTCGAGGGGGGCGTCGGGGGGCTCGCGCTGGGGCGATCCTATGCCCTGAAGCTCCTCGTCCCGGCCTCCGGCCTCGGTCGGAGGATCCGCAACCTCTTCTACGGCGCCGGCTTCCAGGCCCCGTTCTCCCTCCAGTCGCTCGCCGCGGCCGGCCGCTCCCAGGCCCTTTGGCAGAAGTTCATCCGGCGCGCGGCCCGCGTCGAGCTCGGCGCGGAGGAGACGGTCGTCGACATCCACGCCACCTTTCTCGACCGCCGGCTGGGCAGCTACGGCGAGGTCAGCGAGTGGGTCGACGGCCGGATGTGGCGGCTCGAGGTCGACGACGACCTCGACGCCCGTCGCCGCTGGCGGCCGGGCGACCCGGAGACCGGCGCCGGCTCACCGGAATACCGGACGAAGCGCGTCTTCATGGACCGGCTGGTCCGGCTGATCCGGGACGTCGGCGCCGAGGAGCTGGCCCGCCAGTACGAATGGTGGTCGCTCAAGAGCCAGCCGAACGCCCTCAAGCGGACCTCGAGCGACCCCGACCCGAGTGCGGGCCTCGTCGCCGTCGACTTCCGGGCGGGCATGGCCCTGCTGCCGTTCCTGCCCGAATGTCCGGCCGACGTCAAGCTCATCGTCCGCGGCCTCGGGCGGGGCCGGCTCGTCCAGTTCGATAAGGGCGACACGCGCAAGCTCCGGGCCTACGTCGAAGCCCACGCCGTCGCGTTTGCCGATTTGCGGGGCGCGCTCGAGACGCTCGAGCGCGAGGACGCGGCCTACCGCGATTCCCTCATCGACATCACGTATCACCACGTCCGGCTGGCCGGGTCCCGGCTCCGCCGGAGCGTCATGGCCGGCTTCCGCGAGTGCTGGCGGGTGCGGAACATGACCGACAGCACCGCCGCGGCCGGCTTGGAGCGGAGCGGCGTCCTGTCGTTCCTCTTCCTCCTCCTCGGCCTGGTCCCGCTGGCGACGCCCGTGCTGCTCGTCCTTGCCTGGCCCGGCCGGAGGTGGGGCCTCTATGTCCTCTGGGCGCTGCCGCTCGCCGCGCCCTTCCTCCGGCGCCTCTGGGGGCGGGCCGACCTGCGACGGCACTACGGCCGGCTCGTCTCGAGCCCCGGCTATTTCTTGCGGGTCTTCCGGGCCCGGGTCGACGAGGGCCTCGTCGGCTGGATCCGCTCCGGCCGCGTCTCCGAGGACCGCGCCCTGCGGCTTCGCGCCGCCCCCGGCCGCTATCTCCTCCATCTGCTTCTCTCGGTCCTGCCGGCTGGACTCCATCGCTTCCTGACCGACAAGGCCGTCTTCAAGGCCGGCCTGGCCCGCGTCTTCGTCCGGCCCTTCCGGCTCTATTTCAACGCCTCGGAACGCGAGAAGTGGCTGCGGGACATGGTCGCCGCGGGCGAACGGAACGGGCTGCTGACCCGGGAGGAAGCGGGCCGCATCACCGGCCAGCTCGGGGAGCCGTTCATCCAGAAGTACCTCAAGAGCCTGGCCATCCATCTCCTCCTCATGCCGACGACCCACGTCGTGGCCCTGATCGTGGCCTTCTTCTACGTCCGGCTCCACCCCGAGCTTTCGTGGCAGCAGGCGACGCTGGCCACGGGCGTCATCTTCGGCCTCTTCCAGATCATCCCGGTCTCGCCGGGGTCGCTGGCCCGCGGCATCTACACGACCTCTCTCATCCTCCACGAGCGGGACTTCAAGGATTACAGCGTCGCCTTCGGGCTGAGCTTTTTCAAGTACATCGGCTACCTGGCCTTCCCCATCCAGATGGCCTACCGCTATCCCGACCTGGCCCGCTTCATGGCCGCCCACTGGGCGACGAGCGCCGTCCACGCTGTGCCCGTCTTCGGCGAGAAGGGGGCCTGGCTCGAGCACTTCGTCTTCGACACCTTCTACAATTTCCCGCTGACGGTCCGGCGGCGGGCCAAGCGGCGGGCCGCCGCCCGGCGGGGCCTCCGGCCGCGCTACGCCCACGCGCCGGCCTTCGCCCTGGCCGGGACGGCGCTGCTCGCGGGCCTGGATTTCGGCTGGTTCCGGGCGAACGGTGCGGTGCCGGCTCTAAAGAGCGTCTGGGGGGCCGGCGTCCTGGCGGCCCTGGTCGTGGCGGCCGTCGTCTCCCGGGCCGCGGGGGGCGCCGGGCTCGGCCGGCGGATCCTGCTTGGCACGGCGAGCGGCGCCCTGACGGGCCTCCTCTACGCCTTGGCCAACACCTGGCTCCCCGCGCTTTACGGCGCCGCAGCAGGGGCCGGCGGGCTGGGCGTCAAATGCCTCTGGAACGTCTTCATTTTCGCGGTCGCGGGCGTCGTCGGCGCCGCCGTGGCCGAGACGCGGGAATAGCCGCGGCAGCCCCCCGAACGCGGCGTCAGCGGAAGAGCTTCCCGTTGAACATCCAGAGAAGCAGGAGGGCGAGGAGCGCCAGGACCAAGGCGAAAAAGGCCCTCTTGCGGCGCGCGGCGACGAACTCGGCCGCGGCGTCCTCGTCCATGTAGTAGGCGCCGTTGCCGGCCTCCACGAAGACCCCCTTGTCGGCCATCCTGCGGAAGATCGACGTCTCGCGGAGGCCGAGGTCGGGAAGCGTCCTGGCCCGGCCGCGGTCCGTGACCCCGGCCTTGCGGAAGACCCGCATGTACTTGTTCTGAACGATGATGACGTATTCGCCGCCCATGGGTCCCTCTATTTCTTCAATCGCAGCCCGAGCTCGTCGAGCTGGTCTTCGCCGACGGAGGAAGGAGAGCCGGTCATGAGGTCCAGGGCGCCGGTCGTCTTGGGGAAGGGGATGACCTCGCGGATGGACTCCTCGCCGGCTAGCAACATGACCAGGCGGTCGAAGCCATGGGCGATGCCGCCGTGGGGGGGCGCGCCGTAGGAGAGGGCCTCGAGGAAGTAGCCGAACTTCTCCTCGGTCTCCCGGTCCGAGAGGCCGAGCGCCTTGAAAACGCGGCGCTGGACGTCCATGCGATGGATACGGATCGAGCCGCCGCCGACCTCGACGCCGTTGAGGACGAGGTCGTAGGCCTTGGCCCGGACCTTGTCCGGCTGCGTCTCGACGAGCGGCAGGTCCTCCTCGTGGGGCGAGGTGAACGGATGGTGCATCGAGACGAACCGCTTCTCCTCCTCGCTCCACTCGAAAAGCGGGAAGTCGGTCACCCAGCAGAACTCGAGGGTGTCCCGCCGGGCGGCGTCCTCGACGGGCCAGGTCCGGCGGACCTCGCCCAGGGCCTTGAGGGCGGTCTGCCGCTTGTCGGCGACGATGAGGGCCAGGTCGCCGTCGGCGGCGCCGAGCGCGGCCCACAGCTTCCCGTAGTCCGGATCGGCCAGCTTGAGCGACGATTTCCAGCCGTCCTGTTTCTTGATCCATGCCAGGCCCCTGGCCCCGAGCGCCTTGGCCTTTTCGCCGAGTTTGTCGAGCTGGCTGCGCGAGAGGGCGGCCGCGCCGGGGACGAGGAGGCCCTTGACCTCCCCCCCCGCCTCGACCGCCGCGCGGAGCGCGTCCGAGGCGGTCTCACGTGCCGCGGCCGTGAGGTCACGCATCTCGAGCGGCACCCGCAGGTCCGGCTTGTCCGAGCCGTACTTCTCCATGGCCTCGGCGTAGGGGAGCCGCCGGAAGGGCCGGGCGACCTTGCGGCCGACGAGGGCGAAGAGCTCCTCCATGAGCCCCTCGTTCAGGGCGAAGAACTCGTCGCGGTCGATGAAGCTCGTCTCGATGTCGACCTGGGTGAACTCGAGCTGGCGGTCGGCCCGCAGGGCCTCGTCCCGGAAGCAGCGGACGACCTGGAAGTAGCGGTCGCAGCCCGCGATCATCAGCGTCTGCTTGAACTGCTGGGGTGACTGGGGGAGGGCATAGAAGCGGCCGTGATACATGCGGCTCGGGACGAGGAAGTCGCGCGCCCCTTCGGGCGTGGGGTTGGCCAGGATGGGCGTCTCGATCTCGAGGTAGCCGTGCCGGCTCAGGTAGTTCCGGACGGCCAGGGCGGCCTCGTGGCGGAGGCGGATGTGGTGCTGCATCCGGGGCCGGCGCAGGTCGAGGTAGCGGTATCTCAAGCGCAGCTCCTCGGAGGCCTGGGGCGGGTCGGCCACGACGAAGGGAGGGACCTTGGAGGCGGCGAATAACCTGAGCTCCAAAGCCTCGACCTCGACCTCGCCCGTCGGGATGTCCTTGTTGACCGACGAGCGGCGGCGGACGCGGCCGCGGACTCCGACCACGAACTCCCCGCGGAGCCTCTTGGCCTCCTCGGCGAGGGCGGGTCGGTCCGATTGGAAGACGACCTGGGCCAGGCCCTCGCGGTCGCGGAGGTCGACGAAGACGAGATGGCCCATGTCCCGCGTCTTGTGGACCCAGCCGCAGAGGACGACCTCGCGGCCCTCGTCGGCGGCGCGCAGGGCGCCGCAGTAGTCGGTCCTCTTCAGGGGAGGGCCGGTCTCGGTTCTTTCGTTCATGGTCATCCCCGATCCGTCAGCCGGCCCGGACGGCGGCGAGGAGCTCGTCCCGCGTTCCCTCGACTTGCCGGCCCGTAGCCATGTCCTTGAGGCCGAAGCGGCCCTTACGGAGTTCGTCCTCTCCGACGATGAGGACCCAGGCGGCGCCGAGCTTGCCGGCCCGGCCGAAGTGGGCCTTCATGCCCCGGTCCTTGAACTCGACCAGGCACTCGACGCCGTGGCGCCGGAAGAAGCGGGCGAGCCCGCTGCCGGTCTTCTTGGCCTCCTCGCCGAGGTAGGCGAGGTAGAGGAACCTCGGCTTATCCTGGCTCAGGTCCAGGATCGAGACGAGGCGCTCGATACCCATGGCGAAGCCGATGGCGGCGAGGTCGAGCCCGCCCAAGTCCTTCATCATGTCGTCGTAACGGCCGCCGCCGAGCAGGGCGTTCTGGGCGCCGAGGGCGCCGGAGACGACCTCGAAGGTCGTTTTCGTGTAGTAGTCCAGGCCGCGCACCAGGCGGGGCTCGACCCGGTAGGGAATGTCGAGGAGGTCGAGATAGCCGAGGAGTTTATGGAAATGATCCCGGCATTCGTCGCAGAGGAAGTCGAGAATGCTCGGGAAGGTCGCGGCGATCTCGCGGCAGCGCTCGACCTTGCAGTCGAAGATGCGGAGAGGGTTCGTCTCGACCTTGCGCTGGCAGTCGGGGCAGAGGTCTGTCAAGCGGGCCTGGGCGGCCTCGCGGACGGCCAGGGAATAGGCCGGGCGGTCCTTCCGGCAGCCGACCGAGTTGACCAGCGTATCCAGGCCGGTGACCCCGAGCGAGGCGAGGAGGGCATGGGCCATCTCGATGACCTCGGCGTCGATGGCCGGGTCCTTCTCGCCGAAGACCTCGACGTCGACCTGGTGGAACTGTCGGTAGCGGCCCTTCTGGGGCTTGTCGTAGCGGAACATCGGCCCCATGTAATAATAGCGCATGGGCTCCGGCCGGAGGTCGAGGCGGTGCTCGATGATGGCCCGGGCGACGGACGGCGTGTATTCGGGGCGCAGGGTGACCGACCGGCCGCCC
Source organism: Candidatus Aminicenantota bacterium (assembly GCA_037441295.1). Classification (GTDB taxonomy): domain Bacteria; phylum Acidobacteriota; class Aminicenantia; order Aminicenantales; family Saccharicenantaceae; genus DATKJS01. Next base: position 22,823 of record JBBISK010000005.1, read on the forward strand.
TTGTCCGTGAAGGTGTACATCTCCTTCGTCACGACATCGGAGGTCTGGCCGGTCCCCTTCTCGAAGAGCTCGGTCGGCTCGATGACCGGGGCGCGGAGCTCGCGGTAGCCGTAGAGCTCGAAGGTCGTCCGCGTCGCGGACTCCACCGCCCTCCAGCTCCCGACCTCGTCCGGAAGGATATCATTGGTGCCCTTGATCGCGGTGAGTCCCTTGGTGCCGTGAGTAGTGACCTCCCCCCCGCCAGTGACAAGGGAGGTTACCGCCACGGATTTCGGACAGAGTGCCTCTACTTCTTTTTTGGGCGTCGCGTCGTCCGTCACTTTTCGACAAAGACCCCCAGCTTGCGGATTTTCTGGTAGCGCTCGGCGAGGAGCTCGTCGACGGGCTTGCCCTCGAGCTTCTTCAGGGCCTGGTAGAGGAACTTGTCGACGTTGCGGTAGGTCTGCTCGGGGTCGATGTGGGCGCCGCCCGGGGGCTCGGGGATGATGCGGTCGATGATGCCGAGCTCGAGAAGGGTCGAAGCGCGGAGGCCGAGGTTCTCGGCCGCCTGCTCGACCGCGTCCTGGTCCTTCCAGAGGATGGCGGCGCAGCCCTCGGGGGAGATGACGGAATAGAAGGAATATTCGAGCATCATCAGCTGGTCGCCGAAGCCGATGCCCAGGCCGCCGCCGCTGCCGCCCTCGCCGATGACGACGCTCACGATCGGCACCTTTAGCGTAGCGAGGGTCTTCAGGTTGGTGGCGATGGCCTCGGCCTGGCCGCGTTCCTCGCCGCCGATGCCGGGATAGGCACCGGGCGTGTCGACGAGGGTGACGACCGGGAAGCCGAACTTCTCGGCTTCTTGCATGACCCGGTAGGCCTTACGGTAGCCCTCGGGATTGGCCTGGCCGAAGTTCCGCTCGATCCGGGCCCGGGTCGTGCGGCCCTTCTGGTGGCCGATAACGGCCACGGTCCGTCCCTTATAGAAGGCCAGGCCGGCGACGATGGCCGGGTCGTCGGCGAAACGCCGGTCGCCGTGCATCTCCATGAAGTCCTGGAAGAGAAAGGGGATGTAATCGAGCGTGTAGGGGCGCTTAGGGTGGCGGGCGATTTGGACGACGTGGGCCGTCATCAGCCTGGGGACGATCTCGGCCCACTCCCTCTCGATCTGCCGGCGGAGCCCGGCGATCCTGTCTTTCTTGTCGAGCTCCTCGGTGTCGTTCAGGGCGTCGATCTGCTCCTTGAGGGAAACGATGCCCTTCTCCATTGTGTAGAACTCAGGCGATCTTTCCATGTTCGGCCCTTTCGGGACAATAAGATACGGGCCTATTCTACGGGCGAGGGTGAAGGGATGTCAAGTTGGGCCGGCGGCGCGACGCTGGCGGACGGCCTCGAACAGGAAGACCGAAGCCGCCGAGGCGACGTTGAGGGACTCGACCCCGCCAGCGAGGGGGATGGCCAGGAGCCTGTCGCAGGTCTTCCTAACGAGCGGCCTCAGGCCGCGCGCTTCGGAGCCGAGGACGATGCCGACGGGCAAGGTGTAGTCGAACTCGTGCCAGAGCCCGGGGGCGGAGCCGTCGGCGCCGACGAGCCAGACGCCGCGCTCCTTGACCTCCTCCATGGCCCGGACGAGGTTCGGGACGCGGGCGACCTTGACCCGCTCCAGGGCGCCCGCCGAGACGGTCTCGACCGCGTCGGTCAGGCCGGCCGACCGCCGCTCGGGCAGGAGGACGCCGTCGACCCCGGCCCCGGCGGCGCTGCGGAGGATGGCGCCCAGGTTCTGCGGGTCCTCGACCTCGTCGAGGAGGACGAGGAACGGCCGCGCGGCGCCGGCCAGGATGTCCTCGAGCGAGGTGAAGGCCTTGGCCGAGACCTCGGCCAGGACGCCCTGGTGGCCGGGGGCCAGATGGTCGAGCCGCTGGCGGGGGACGAAGAGGAACGGCACGCCGCGGGCCCGGGCCTCCCTGACGACCTCGCCGATCCGGTGCGGTCCCCGCTCCTTCTGGATGAAGACCTTGTTGACCCGCCCGGGGGAGGTCCGAAGGACCTCTAGGAGGGGATTGAGGCGATTGATCTTGGCCATGGCCGCCCGCCAATTATATTTCAAAGCCCGCCGGGGCCTCAAGCGGACTTGTTGTGTCGCCGGGCCCTATCGGTTAAAATGAACGCCGATGAAAACCGGCGAGGACGGCCATGCCCGATAAGGTCAGGATGGCCCGGTTCTGTCTCTTCGTCGCCGGCGGGCTGATGCTCGCCACGGCCGGGCTGTTCGCGTTCATCTTCTTCTCAGGGTCCGTCCTCATCGGCGGCGGCGAGCGGGCCGGACTCCTCGGGAACGTTCTCCTCGGCGGGCTGGGCGTCCTCGTCGCCGCGGTGGCCGCGTCGGCCGGGCTGGCCGAGCTCATCGCGGCCGTCGGCGTCGGGCGCCGGGCCCGGTGGGGCCAGGCTCTCGGCCTCTTCCTCGGCGTCGTCCTCGTCCCCCTCGTCCCCATTGGCACCGTCCTCGGGATCTTCATCCTCGCCGGGCTTCTGGGCGCGGATGCCCGGACCTGGTTCGATCAATGAAAATGCGCCTTGCCTTCCCGCTCGCCCTGGCCGCGGCGCTGCTGGCCCTGGCCCCGGCCCTCGCCCTGGCCCAGCAGGCCGACATCTCCGCCGACCGGCTCAAGCAGGAGGCTCCCAAGGTCTTCCTCGACTGCCACCAGTGCGACATGGACTATATCCGGAACGAGATCACCTTCGTCAACTTCGTCCGGGACCGGCAGACGGCCGACGTCCATATCCTGGTCACCATCCAGCTCACCGGCAGCGGCGGCCGGGAGTACAGCCTGGACTTCATCGGCCAGAACGCCTATTACGACATCCGGCATACACTGAGATACGTCTCCAACCAGACCGACACCGACGACGAGCAGCGGCGGGGCATGGTCCGCGTCCTGAAAATGGGGCTCGTGCCTTACGCCGCCAAGACGGCGGTCGGGGACTTCCTCAGCATCAATTTCGACCGCAAGGTGCCGCCCTCCGTGACCGAGGACTCCTGGAACTCGTGGGTCTTCAGCCTGGGCGCCTCCGGCAGCATCAGCGGCGAAGCGGCCAAGGATTTCGCCTCGGCCAGCGGCTGGTTCTCGGCCAACCGGGTCACCCCCCAAGTCAAGTTCCGGATGGGCGTCTCGGCCAACTTAAACCACAGCAAATACGACCTCGACACGGGGCCGGTCACATCCTCGACCGACAGCGAGAGCTTCGGCGCCCTCTACGTCGTCAGCCTCAACGACCACTGGTCGGCCGGCGCCTGGCTGTCCGTCTACGCCTCGAGCTACAGCAACGTCTCCCTGGCCGTCAACCCCGCCCCGGCCGTCGAGTACGACTACTACAACTACGCCGAATCGACCCGCAAGCAGCTCCGCTTCCTCTACCGCCTCGGCTACAGCTTCAACCGCTACCACGAGCTGACGATCTACGACAAGATGCGGGAAAGTGTCCTCGTTCAGACGCTCTCCGTGACCCTGGAGATCAAGCAGCCGTGGGGGAACGTCAGTTCCTCGCTCTCGGGCTCGACCTTCCTGACGGATTTCGGCAAGAACCGCCTGGAGTTCTGGACCGGCCTCTCCCTCCACGTCGTCCGCGGCCTGACCGTCGATTTCAGCGCCAGGTACTCGCGGATCCACGACCAGATCTCGCTCCCCAAGTCTTCGGCCTCCGAGGAGGACATCCTCCTCGGCCGCAAGATGCTGCCGACGAACTTCAGCTACGGCATGTCCATCGGAGTCAGCTACACCTTCGGCTCGATCTACACGAACGTCGTCAACCCCCGCTTCGGCCGCTAGGCGGCCGGGGCCTCCCGGGCGGTCCCGACACCCGCCTAAAACGCCGGGGGACGGCCGGTCCCGTTTTCGGGCTCCGGTATAATGGGATCCGAAGAAGGGATGGAGATCCGCCATGTCCAAACGAAAGATCATCGAGATCGACCGGGACCTCTGCAACGGCTGCGGCCTCTGCACGACGGCCTGCGCCGAGGGCGCGCTGGAGCTGGACGCCGAGAACAAGGCCGTCCTCGCCCGGGAGATCTTCTGCGACGGACTGGGCGCCTGCCTGGACGTCTGCCCCACCGGCGCCCTCAAGGTCGTCGAGCGCGAGAGCGCGGCCTATGACGCCGGGCGGGCCTTCGAGCACGTGCTCAAGACGCGCGGCCCGGCGGCCGCGGCCAGGGTCCACGGGGCCGAGCCCGGCCCTTCACGAGCCACTCCCTGCGCCTGCCCCGGCAGCGCCGCGCGCGAGATCCCCGAGGCCGGGGACCCCGACGAGGGGCCGTCCGTCGCCGGGAAGTCCCGGCTGAGCCAGTGGCCGATCCAGCTCCACCTTGTCTCGCCCTCCGCCCCCTACTTCAAGGGCGCCGACCTTCTGGTCGCGGCGGATTGCACGGCTTTCGCCCTCGGCGGCTTCCACGAGGCGCTTCTCCGCGGCAAGAAGCTCATCATCGCCTGCCCCAAGCTCGACGAGACCGCGGGATATGTCGGGAAGCTGGCCGAGATCATCCGGGAGAACGGACTCCGCTCCCTGACCGTAGCCATTATGACCGTGCCCTGCTGCTCCGGGCTCGAGCGGATGGTCCGCGCCGCCGTCGAGCTTTCCGGCCGTCCGCTCGAGGTCCTCAAGGTCACGGTCGGGATCGACGGGCGGGTTGTCCAGGCGGGCTGACGGCGGCCGGCTCAGACGGACAGGGCGATCAGGACCTGGGCCGGGAAATAGGTCCCGAGGATGATGACCTGGGCCAGGCCGACCTTCCCGGCGAAGCGGTCGTAGGCCAGGACGGAATCCGAAACGAGGAAGAGCACGGCCCCGGCAAAAGCCAGCAGGGGCCCGGTCCCGCCGAAATAGACGAAACGCTCGGCGGCGAGCCAGCCCATGGCGGTGATGGCCACGATATAGACGAAGACGGGGAGCTTCAGCGAACCGAGGCGGGGGGCTAGGATACGGAACATGAGCATGCCGTAGACCATGAACGGCAGGAGCAGCCAGACGGAGACGGGACGGCCGGCCCCGGGCCGGAAGGCCAGGATGTAGAGGACCTGGGCGGCCAGGAACGCCGCCAGGCCCGCCGTGAACCAGCGCTCCTGGTACATCAATGCGATGTCCCCGGCCAATGAGCAGACGAGGCCGGCCAGGATGAACGCCTTATAGGCCGGCGGGATGGGCGCCCGCGCCGCCAGGGCGACGAGAATGATGAGGGAGGTCGCCAGGGGCTTGAAGACGCGGAAGGGGCGGCGGAGGCCCTTCCTGTCGCAGACGATGGCCAGCCCTCCCGAAAGAAGGGCAAGCGCGGCCAGAGTGATGCGGACGGCCGTCATGCGGTGCTATTTCCCCTCGGCCTTCTCCCGGCGCAGGCGCTCCCGGGCCTCCTCGAACATGGGCTCGGCGTAGGCGCTCGGCCACGTCCGCTCCTCGAAGGACCGCTTTTCGACCATCTTCAGGAAGCCCTCGAACTCGCCGAAATAGGAGCCGTAGATATGGAAGCTGTCGACGAGGTCCGCGTAGCGGCCGACGCGGACGGGGCGGCCCGTCTTCTCCGCGATCCGGGCGGCGATCGTCCGCTGGAGGTCGGTCAGGGCGAAGACGTTCATGTAGGCGGCCTTGTACGCGTCCCGCGACCGCCAGTGGCAGTTCATGTTCAGGACCGCGGCGCCCGACTCGTCCTCGAGCATCCGGCACCAGACCCGCTGGAGGCAGGGCGGGTCGTAGGTCTGCGGGTCGAGCCCCGGGTTCCAGGTGATGGCCTGGGCCCGCCGCGAATAGCCGGTCTCGGCCAGCTTGCCGATGATGTAGTTGATCTGGTCGATCGTCGCGCCCTCGATATCGTAAGCGAAGAGGCGCTTATGGTAGGTGTAGGTCCATTTCCCCTCTTCCGGGCAGATCCAATGGTCGTGGACGCCTTCGACGACCTCCTGACGGTAGGTCTCGAGGTCCTCCAGTCCGCCCGGGAAGGCCCGGTGGATGCGGGGCTCGGCGAAGGGGTCCTCGACCGTCCACATCATCGTACAGTCCTTGCTCGGCGGGTCCCCCGGCTTGTCGTACTCGGTCCGGATGGCCGCACCCTGGCGCCAGCAGGCGAGGACGGCCTTCTCCCAGGCCTCGGGCAGGTTCCGGCCGGAAACGCTGAGCGTGGGGATGTTTCCGTTCATGGGGCCTCCCTCTTCCCTCCGCTTTTACCACAGGAGAAAGACGGCCGTCAATCGGACGGAAAGGCTCCGTGCCGGGCGGCCGCGCCGGACGTTGAAAGCCGGGCCCGTTTGTATTATCGTGGGGCCCGTCCGGTCATGGCCGGAACAAAGGAGCGAGCGAATGGCGGAGACTTTCAGGGCTTGGCTGGAGACGCCGATCGGCCCCCTGGAGGTCGTCTCCGACGGCGCCGCCGTCCTGGCCGTCGCCTTTGCCGGCGGCCCGGGCCGGCGAAAGGGAGCGGCGACCGAGACCGCGGCTAGGCCGCCTGTCCTCGAGCATTGCCTGCGCCAGCTCGAGGCCTATTTCCGGGGGGAGCGGAGGTCGTTCGACCTGCCGTTGCGGCTTGAGGGAACCCCCTTTCAGCGCCGCGTCTGGCAGGCCCTCCTCCGCGTGCCCTACGGCCGGACGGCGACCTACGGAGAGCTGGCCGCGGCGCTCGGCAGCCCCCGCGCCGGCCGGGCCGTCGGCGGTGCCAACCACCGCAACCCGGTCAGCATCATCGTCCCTTGCCACCGTGTCGTCGGCGGCGACGGCGGGCTCGTCGGCTACGGCGGGGGCTTGTGGCGGAAGGAATGGCTCCTCCGCCACGAGCGGGAGCGCGCCCGGGATTGACGCCTCTCCCAGAGGCGGCATTAGAATAGGCGATGCCGGAGAATTGAGGAGGCCGACCATGGTCGAAACCCTGAGCCAACTGTTCCTGAACACCTGCCGGACCTACCGCAAGGACGATCTCCTGAGCGCGAAGCGGGAGGGCCGCTACGTCCCGATCTCGACGGCCGAGTTCGAGGCCCGCGTCCGGAGCCTCTCGGCCGGGCTGCGCGAGCTCGGCCTCCGGACCGGGGACAAGGCCGTCATCTTCTCCGAGAACCGGCCCGAATGGGTCATCACGGACTTCGCCGTCCTCTGCGCCGGCGGCGTCACCGTCCCCATCTACACCTCGCTCATGCCCGAGCAGGTCAAGCACATCATCAACGATTCCGACGCCGCCTTCGTCGTCTGCTCGAACCGCGAGCTCTGGCTCAAGGTCGAGGCCGTTCGCCGGGAGCTGCCCAAGGTCCGGCACTTCCTGATGATCGACGAGGAGGCGCCGGCCGGGGTCACGACGCTCGGCGAGGTCGCGGGCCGTGGCAAGGCGGCCGCCGCGGCCGACCCCGAGGCCTTTGACGCCGCCGCCATGGCCATCAGGCCGGACGACCTGGCCTCGATCATCTACACGTCGGGGACGACGGGGATACCCAAGGGGGCGATGCTCAGCCACGGCAACTTCGTCAGCAACTCCAAGGCCCTGGACGCGGTCACCGATTTCGTCCACACCGACCAGATCCTGTCCTTCCTCCCCCTGTCCCACGTCCTCGAGCGGATGACGACCTTCTCCTTCCTTTATAAGGGCGCCTCGATCGCCTACGCCGAGAGCATCGACACGGTGGCCGAGAACCTGGTCGAGGTCCGGCCGACGATCATGATCAGCGTGCCGCGCCTCTTCGACAAGATCTACGCCCGGGTCATGGACAACGTCCTGACCCAGTCCCTGCCGAAGCGGCGGATCTTCTTCTGGGCCTTGCGCGTGGGCAAGAAGTGCGGCGCGCGCAAGCTCCGCAAGGAGCCCATCCCGAAGGCCCTCGCCGCCCGGCGCAAGCTGGCCGAGAAGCTCGTCTTCTCGAAGATCGTCGAGAGGACGGGTGGCCGGGTCAAGTTCTTCGTCTCCGGCGGCGCCCCGCTGTCCAAGGACGTGGCCGAGTTCTTCTACGCCCTGGGCATCACCATTCTCGAGGGCTACGGGCTGACCGAGACCGCGCCCGTCCTGACCTGCAACACGTTCGACAAGCTCCGCTTCGGCACCGTGGGGGAGCCAGTGCCCGGTGTCGAGATCAGGGTCGCGGCCGACGGCGAGATCCTGGCCCGCGGCCCGAACGTCATGAAGGGCTACTACAAGAGGGA
>JBBISK010000006.1:0-30024 GCA_037441295.1 Candidatus Aminicenantota bacterium
CCATCCGGGCCACGGGAACGACGCTCCACTCGCTCTCTCTGTTAACGCCAGCCTCGTTGCCGATCCAGCGGACGTCCGGGCCCATGATGGAGATGACCGCCCCAGGCTGGAGTTCCCGGATCAGGGCCCAATAACCCTCCCAGTCGTAGACCTGGCGCTTGCCGTTCGGCCCTTCGCCGCAGGCGCCGTCGAACCAGACCTCGGAGACCTCGCCGTAGTTCGTCAGGAGTTCGCGGAGCTGGGACTTGAAGTGCTCGTTGTAGCGCGGGGAATCGCCGTAGCTCGGCTCGTGGCGGTCCCACGGCGAGAGGTAGACGCCGAATTTCAAGCCGCCCTTGCGGCAGGCCTCGGCGACCTCCCGGACGACATCCCCCTTCCCGCCGCGCCAGGGGCTGTTCTTGACCGAATGCTCGGTGAAGCGGCTCGGCCAGAGGCAGAAGCCGTCGTGGTGCTTGGCCGTGACGATGAGCCCCCGTATCCCGGCCGCCTTGACCGCCTCGACCCACTGGCCGGCGTCGAAGTCCGTGGGGTCGAAGAGCTTCGGGTCCTCCGTCCCCTGGCCCCACTCGCGGTCGGTGAAGGTGTTCATGCCGAAGTGGACGAAGGCCTGGAACTCGAGCTTCTGCCAGCGGAGCTGCCGCGCCGATGGGATGACGCCGACGGCCTTTTCGGCGAGCTGCTGAGGTGTGTCGGTCGGCAGGACTCTCACACCGGCCGACGACGCCGGCCGGTCCTGGACCTCTCCGGCGGCCGCGACAAGCGCCAGGATCGCGGAGAAGAGGAGGGAAAGGAAATAGGGGACGGCAGCCGGTCGATCGTGGTTGATGCCTGCGGCACTGCTCATGGTCGGCAATTCCCATTATGCAGGAGGACGCTTGACTCTGTCCATCCTCTTTTTTCCTGGGGCGCGGCCCGCAGGGCAGGAAGCCTGGAAAATTCTCGCGGCAAGACTTGACAGCGGTAAAAATAATGGTATTATGTTCATTAATTGACTGCGAGTCATTAATTATGCTTTATTACTATATGAGAGTATCAAAGAGCCGATCGTGTCCCAAGACATGTAAGTCAGAGTGACATCATGACCATCGCCGACCGCAGGGAACGGGACAGGCAGATGCGCCGCGACAGCATCGTCGAGGCGGCCGAGAAGCTCTTCTTCAGCAAGGGGTTCGCGGCCACGACCATGGACGAGATCGCCGAGGCCGCCGAGCTGAGCAAGGGCACCATCTACCTCTATTACAAGAACAAGGAGGAGATCTACGTCGCCATCGTCCATCGCGGCATGCAGATCCTGATCGACCTCTTCCGCAAGGCCATCGCCTCGGCCTCGACCGGCATGGGAAAGGTCAAGGCCCTGGGCCAGGCCATGTTCACGTTCTACGAGCGCCATCCGCGCCATTTCACGGCCGTGTTTTATCACCACGAGAGCCCGTCCGTCGGGCCGCTTGATGTCGATATCAACGACCCCGTGGTCAAGGAGCTGGTCCGGGACGGGGACGAGCTCTACGCGTTCAGCGCCGACGCCATCCAGGGTGGGATCGGGGACGGCACGATCCGGCCCGGCGTCGATCCTATCAAGACGACGTATGTGCTCTCGAGCATGATCCTCGGCCTCATCCGCACCGTCGCCGTGGAGGAACAGTTCCTCCGACAGAAATTCAACCTGACCGTCAAGGACCTGCTCCAGGAGGCCTTCGACCTGATCGAGCATTCCCTGACGGCTCACCGCTAGAAGGGACCTTCGACCCGAGGAGAATCTCATGACGCGTCTTCGATCGCTCTACAGCTGTCTCGCGGCCCTTCTCTTCGCCGCCTCTTCCCTCGTCGCGCTGGGCCAGGAGGGCGATAAGCCCCTGGCGCTCTCCGTGGACCAGGCCGTCGAGCTCGGCTTGAAGCACAGCAAGAGCCTCCGGGCGTCCTCGGAAAAGGCCGCCGGCGCCGAGGCCAAGGCCAGCGAGAACGACACGTACCGCTGGCCGAGCCTGAGCTTCTCCAGCGTTTATACCAGGCTCTCCCCGGTCCCGGCATTCGAGATCGACGTCCCCAACATAGGTCACTTCGTCCTCAACCCGTCCCTGCTCAACGCTTACAATTTCCAGCTGAGCCTGCGGCAGCCCATCTACACCGGCTCTCAACTGAGCGGCCTTTCGGAGGCCGGGCATCTTCAGGCCGAGGCCGCGCGGCAGGACTACCTCAGGGACGAGGCCGAGCTCGTCTACGCCGTCAGGGAGGCCTACTGGTCCGTGTCCAAGGCGGCGGATATCAAGCGGCTCGTCGACGAGAACATCGCCCTCGTCGAGGCCCACTTGAGGGACGTCCGCAACTTCGTCGACCAGGGCCTGGCCAAGCCGAACGACGTGCTCAAGGTCCAGGTCCAGCTCTCCAGCGCCAAGGTCACGCAGCTCCGGTCGGCCAACGCCATCCGGCTGGCCGTCATGGCCCTCAACAGCCTGATCGGGCTGCCCGTCAACGGCGGCGTCCGCGTCACCTCCCAGCCGCGCGAGCCCGCGGCCGCCCTGCCGGAGGGTTTGGAGACCCTCGTCGCCCGCGCCCTGGAGCGGCGGCCCGAGGTCAAGGCCGCCGGTTTCCAGGTCAAGGCCGCGGAGGCGGGAGTGCGCGTCGCCAAGTCCGGGCTCTATCCTCATGTCTATCTGGTCGGGGACTACTACATGTCCAACCCGAACCAGCGCATCTTCCCGCTCGAGAACAAGTTCAAGAGCGGCTGGGACGTCGGCGTCGCCCTCTCCTACGACCTCTGGAACTGGAACCGGGCGGGCGACCAGACCCGGCAGGCCCGAGCCCAGCTGGCCCAGGCCGAGAACGGCGAGGCCCAGCTCCGGGACGCCGTCACGCTCGAGGTCTCTCAGAACTATTTCGCCGTCGAGCAGCAGAAGCTGGCCATCCAGCTCGCCGCCGAGGGCGTCGCCCAGGCCGAGGAGAATTACCGCGTCACCCGCGACCGCTTCAGGGCCGGCCTGGCCCTCAACTCGGACCTCCTCGACGCCGAAGTGGCGCTCCTTGAGGCCAAGATCACCCTCTCCCAGTCCATGGCCGACTACGAGGTCCTCCTGGCTAAACTTCAGAAATCCGTCGATGCCCAAGGCAGGTGAACCATGAAAACCCGCTTGATCCTCCCGACCGCAACCATCCTCGCGGCCGTCGGCCTCCTGAGCTCCGCCGGCTGCCGGTCGAACGCGTCGGCGTCTCCCGACGACGCCCGGGCGTCCGCCGGCATCCCCGTCCAGGTCAGCGCGGCCGCGCGCCAGCGCATCGAGACCCGGCTGGCCCGGACCGGGACCGTCCAGGCCGACAATGACGTCGTCGTCGTCTCCGAGACCTCCGGCCGCGTCTTGAAGGTCTTCGCCGACACCGGGGACAGGCGCGCCGCCGGCGCCGTCCTCGTCAAGGTCGACGACGAGATGAGGCTCGCCGCCTACGAGACGGCCGGGGTCGCCTACGAGAAGGCCAAGCGGGACCTGGCCCGCTATGAGGCTCTGGCCGCCCAGAAATCGGCCACCGACGCCGAGCTCGAAGGGGCGCGGCTGGCCTCCAAGGCCGCCGAGGCCCAGTACGTCGTCGCCCGGCGCCAGTATCAGGACACCGAGATCAAGGCCCCGATCGGCGGCGTCATCACCGCCCGCCATGTCAACGTCGGCTCGACCGTCGCGCCCGGGACCTCGGTCGTCGAGATGGTCGACATCTCCCGTCTCAAGACGACGCTGGACATCGGCGAGAGGGACGTCTTCGCCCTCAAGGTCGGCGACGCCGTGTCCATCTCGCTGGACGCCTATCCCGGCCGGACGTTCCCCGGGGCCATCAAGGCCATCGGGGCCAAGGCCGACGCCGCCCACAACTTCCCCGTCGAGGTGACGATGGCCAACCCGGAGGGAACGCCCCTGCGGGCGGGCCTGTTCATCCGGGTCCTGTTCTCGTCCCTTTCGGGGCGCGAGGCCCTGACCATCCCGCGCGAGGCCCTCATCGGGTCGGTCCGCGACCCCCGCGTCTACGTCGTCGAGGGAGCGACGGTCCGCCTGCGCACGCTCACGCTGGGAGACGAGGCCGGGGCCCTCCTCGAGGTCCGCGAAGGGCTCCGGGAAGGCGAAAGGGTCGTCGTCAACGGCCAGAACAACCTGCGGGACGGGGCCGTCGTCGTCGTGAAATAGCCGGGGGCCGGCCGCCCGGCTCGGAGGTTCGCATGTCCATCACGGAACTCGCCATCAAGCGCCCGATCCTCATCATCGTCGTCTTCCTGGCCCTCATCCTGCTGGGCGTCTTCAGCTACTTCCAGCTCAACTACGAGCTCCTGCCCAGCATGTCCGCGCCCTATGTCATCGTCACCACGGTCTACCCCGGCGCCTCCCCCCAGGTCGTCGAGACCCAGGTCACCAAGGTCCTCGAGGACTCCGTCTCGACCCTGGACAACGTCAAGAACATCTATTCCTATTCCCACGAGGGCGTGTCGTTCCTCACCATCGAGTTCAACAACTCGGCCGACGTCAACATCGCCCTGCAGGACTCCCAGCGCAAGGTCAACGGGTCCATCGGCGACCTCCCCGACGACGCCGAGACGCCAATCCTCCAGAAGTTCGCCATCGACGAGCTGCCCGTCATGCGCCTCGGCGCCTCGAGCGCCCTGCCGCCGCGGGAGTTCTTCCGCCGCCTCAAGGACCAGGTCGTCCCCCAGCTCTCCCGTGTCCCCGGGGTCGGCCAGATCTCCCTCATCGGCGGCGAGGAGCGGGAGATCCGCGTCAACGTCGACCAGCAGAAGCTGCGCTCCCTGGGCCTCTCGATCCTCCAGGTCTCCCAGGCCATCAAGTCGGCCAACCTCGATTTCCCCACCGGCAAGGTCAAGGAGGGCGACCACCAGTTCGTCGTCCGGCTGGCCGGGAAGCTCGCCGACCTGGCCGAGCTCCGCGCCCTCGTCGTCGGCCGCGCCCGGGGCGACAGCGGCGATGTCCGACTGGGCGACCTCGCCGAGATCACCGACGGCGTTAAGGAGATGACGAACTTCAGCCGGCTCAACAACGTCTCGACGGTCGGCATCCTCGTCCAGAAGCAGTCCAACGCCAACAACGTCGACGTCTGCCGCCGCCTGCGGCGGGAGCTCGCCCGGGTCGAGTCCGCCTCCTCCGACGCCGGCGTCCGCTTCGACGTCGCCAGCGACAGCTCCCTCTTCACCGAGGAAGCCGTGACGGCCGTCCGCAGGGATTTGACGATCGCCATCCTCATGGTCGCGGCCGTCATGTTCCTCTTCCTTCACTCCATCCGCAACTCCCTCATCGTCATGGTCGCCGTGCCCACGTCGCTCATCTCGACCCTCATCGCCATGTGGGCCTTCGGCTTCTCCCTCAACCTCATGACCCTCCTGGCCATGTCCCTCGTCATCGGCATTCTCGTCGACGATTCGATCGTCGTCCTGGAGAATATCTACCGCCACCTCGAGATGGGCGAGCCCTCTCGCCTGGCCGCCCTGCGCGGCCGGAGCGAGATCGGCTTCACCGCGGTGGCCATCACCATGGTCGACGTCGTCGTCTTCCTGCCGCTCTCCCTCATCTCCGGGATCATCGGCAGCATCGTCCGCGAATACTCGCTCGTCATCGTCGTCTCGACCCTGATGAGCCTGTTCGTCTCCTTCACCCTGACGCCGATGCTGGCCTCGCGCTTCACGCACCTCCAGCACATCTCGGCGAAGACCCTCGCCGGGAAGTTCGGGCTGAGGTTCGAGGCCGCGTACAACGCCCTGACCGGGGCCTACCACAGGACCCTGGCCTGGGGCCTCGGCCACCGGAAGGCCGTCATCGCCGCGGCCGTCGTCCTCGTCGCGGGCTCGCTCGCGCTCGTCCCTCTCGGGTTCGTCGGCACGGAGTTCATGACGAAGTCGGACCGCGGCGAGTTCTCGGTCTACGTCGAGCTGGCCGAGGGGGCGACCCTCGAGCGGACGAACCAGGTGACCCAGGACGTCGAGCGGATGCTCGCGGCGATCCCGGAGGTCCGCAAGGTCTTCACCAACGTCGGCGCCTCCAACGAGGGCTTCTTCGCCCAGAGCTCGAGCAACGTCAGCGAGATCGACGTGACCCTGGTCGACAAGCGCAGGCGCCGGAAGTCCCAGGAGGAGCTCGGCCAGGAGATCCGGGCCATGGTCTCCCGCATCCCCGGCGTCAAGGTCCGCGTCAATCCCATCGGCCTTTTCGGCCAGGCCGACGAGGCGCCGATCCAGTACGTCATCTCCGGGGTCAACCGCGACGAAGTCCGCCGGACGGCCGACCGCATGGCCGCCGTCACCAGGGAGGTCCCCGGCACCGTCGACGTGCGGCTCTCGTCCTCGGAAGGTCAGCCCGAGACGAGGGTCGAGATCGACCGCGACAAAATGGCCAGCCTGGGGCTGTCGATCGGCGAGGTCGGGGCGACGCTTCGCACGGCCCTGACCGGCGACGCCGTCTCCAAGTTCAAGGACGGGAACGACGAGTACGACATCCGGGTCGTCCTCGACCAATTCGACCGGCGCAACCCCGACGACGTGGGGGCCGTGACCTTCACCAACGGCCGCGGCGAGACGATCGCCCTCCGCCAGTTCGCCGCCATCAGCCAGGCCAGCGGCCCGACCAAGCTCGAACGGAAGAACCGGAACAACTCGATCCAGCTCATGGCCCAGACCCTCAACCGCCCGAGCGGCGCCGTCAACTCGGACATCCTCCGCGGCATGGCCCGCGAGAAGCTCCCGGCCGGCGTCCTGATCGCCCCGGTCGGCGACATCGAGATGATGACGGAATCATTCAAGAGCCTGGCCCTGGCCCTCCTCGCGGCCATCATCTCCGTCTACATGGTCATGGTCGCGCTCTACAACTCCTGGATCTATCCCTTCGTCATCCTGTTCTCCATCCCGCTCGCCGTCGTCGGCGCCATCCTGGCCCTGGCCCTGACCGGGAATTCCATCAACATCTTCAGCTTCATGGGCATGATCATGCTCGTCGGCCTGGTCGCCAAGAACGCCATCATCCTGGTCGATTTCACGAACCGGCTGCGCCGGGAGGGGATGCCCACGGCGGAGGCCCTGCTCCAGGCCGGGCGGACGCGGCTCCGGCCGATCCTGATGACGACGGCGACGATGATCTTCGGCATGCTGCCGATCGCCATGTCGATCGGCTCGGCGTCCGAGATGAAGAGGGGCTTCGCCTGGGTCCTCATCGGGGGGCTGACGAGCTCCCTCGTGCTGACCCTCATTCTCGTCCCGGTCGTTTATGCCATGGTCGTCGGGGTCAGGGACCGGGTCGTGCGGACCGAGCCGAGGCCGGAGGCCGAAGCGGAAGCCGCGCTGCCCGCCGAATGAGGGGCGGCGCCCCCGACCCCCCGCCTCGGGCTCAGGGCGTGATGCGGACCATGACCACGCCGTGGGGGGGGACCGTCGCCTGGAAGCTCCCCTTGAACGCGCCCAGGTCCTTGTGCTGCCAGAGGTCCCGGACCTTGGCCTCGATCGTCTTGGGATAGCCGAGCTCGGTCCAGCCCACGGCCACCGCGGCCGGCGCCGCGCTCCGGTTGAGGAGGATGACGGCCCGGCTTCCGTCGGCGAGCGGCCGGGCCCAGACCTCGAGGTCTCCGTCGTCCCGGACCCGGCTCCCCTGCCTGCCGAGCGGGTCCTGGTCAACGGCAATGACCTCCCGGTTCGTCAGGATCTCGCGGGTCGCGGGCGTCATGGTCGCGAGGTCGTTCCCGGCCATGAGCGGCGCCGCGAGCAGGCACCAGAAGCTGAAGTGGGACCGGTATTCTGTGTCGGTCATGCCGCCGTTGCCGACCTCGAGCATGTCGGGGTCGTTCCAGCGCCCCGGCCCGGAGTAGGCCTCGAGACCGGACTGCTGGTCGATGATCTGGACGACGCCGAGCCCGCCTTGGCCCTTCTTCACTTCCCACGCGTCCTGGATGTCGTCGGTCGTCCGCCACAGGTTGCCGATGTCCTTGGCCCAGAGCCAGGGCTTGGTGCTGCCCCACTCGCAGATGCTGAAGACGATGGGGCGGCCGCAGGCCTTCAGGGCGTCGCGCATCCGGGAATAGGCGGCCGCGGAGTTCTGGCCTCCGTTGTTGCACCAGTCGTACTTGAGGTAGTCGACGCCCCATTCCGCGTACTGGCGGGCGTCCTGGAACTCGTAGCCCCAGCTTCCGGGGCGGCCGGCGCAGGTGTTCGTCCCGGCGTCGGAGTAGATGCCGAACTTGAGGCCCTTCGAATGGACGTATTCGGCCAGGGCCTTGATGCCCGAGGGGAAAGACTTGCCGTCGACGATGATGTTCCCTTGGGCGTCGCGGTCGACCTGCCAGCAGTCGTCGATGACGATGTACTGATAGCCCGCATCGCGCATGCCGCTCGCGACCATCGCGTCGGCGGCGGCGCGGACGGCCTTCTCGTCGACCTGACAGGCGAACTTGTTCCAGGAATTCCAGCCCATGGGCGGGGTCAGGGCCAGGCCGTTCGGCAGGGCCCGGGTGACAACGTGCCCGGGGCCGAAAAAGAGGGCCGCGCCCAGCAGGACCGCCGCGGCCGCGATAGACGCTCTTGGATGCTTCATCATGTGTGCCTCCTCGGGGCCCCGATTATATGGAAAAGCCCCCCGGGATCGCAAGGCCGGCGGGATCGTCTCGCGTCTCCCGGTTGGGGTCCGGGGCCGGCTTCCCTCGGCGCAGCGACTTCGGCGGGAAAGCCGGCCGGAGTATAATGTGTGGCATCATGCTTCGAAAACGCGCCGCCATCAAGGCGGGCCTTATCTCGCTCCTCGTCGCCCTGTCGGCCGCGCTGGCCCCGGCGCCGGCCGTGGGCGCGGCCGCTCCAGCCGTCGCTCCCCAGGAGGCCGCGGCGGCGGAGGCCTCGAGGTTCCGGGAGGGGAACCTGGCCCGCGTCCGGGGCCTCCTCGATGAGGGTTCGAGGCGCGGCGCGCCCGACGATTATTATTTCGTCCTCATCGGGGACATCCAGAACAGCGTCCGCAGCCTCAACCACGATGTCTTCGAGGCCATCGCCAAGGACCTCCGGGGGGCGGTCGACGCGAAAACCGGGGAGCGCCTCTACGACCGGGTCCGCTTCGTCATCCTCCTCGGCGACCTGGTCTACGAGGGGCCGGCGGCCCGCCAGTGGGAGGCCCTGGCCCGGGCTTTTTCGGGCCGCGACCCCGACGGCAGGCCCTACCCGAATATCGCCGCACTGGTCGGGGATAAGCCGGTCATCCCAGCCCTCGGCAACCACGAACTCCTGAGCTTCCGACCCCATCCCCAGGGCCGCTACAAGGACCTCTTCGACTCGCCTCAGGGGGTCGCCAACTTTAAAAAATTCTTCGGCTGGGACGAGTGGATCGCCGACCCGCGCATCCTCACCCCCGTCCCGGCCGACCTCGCCGAGCCCGCGTTCCGGCGCATCCTGGCAACGCTCGGGGACGCCGCGGACCGCGGGGCGCTCACGGAAAACTATGTCCTCAAGGAGGACGGCCGCTATCACCTCAAATTCTACGAGCACGCGTCCCTGAACGGGGAGGAGTTCGAGGCCGGACGCGTCCGCCTGGCCGCCGCGCTCGCCCCCGTCTTCCGGAAGGCCGGCTATGGGACCTTGCCCGTCCTCAACTCCGACAATATGATCTGCTACGCCTTCGAGATCGACGGGGCCGTCTACCTCGTCCTCGACTCCATGTCCCGCGGCTGGCATTACCCGGGCTTCGCGAAGCTCAAGCAGGACCTCTATCCGGAGAAGAAGGACCAGCACCGGCTGAACCTGTACAGCCTCAGTCCCTACAACGGCCAGGCCGCGTTCGCCGAAGCCGTCATCGCCTACGCCCGGGAGCGGGGCAAAACCCTCATCCCGATGATGCACCACTCGTTCTTCAACACGGCCCGGAACCCCTACAGCGTGGGGATCGAATACAACTCCTGGCTCGGCCTGGGGCTGCCCCAGGCGCCGCAGGAGAAGGGCGACCCGACGCTCATGGACGAGATCCTCTTTTCGGACGCGCCCATCTTCTTCAGCGCCTGCGTCCACCGATACGAGGGCTTCACCATCACGACGAAGGAGCCGGGCCGGCCTGACCACACCCTCCGCTGGTACGTCTCGGGCGGCGGCGGCGGACCGTTCAAGGCGGGTCCCATCACCAGCACCACGATCAGGATGAGGGAAAGCTTGTACAACGCGAAGCTGGCGGGGCTCGCCGGGCCCGGGTCCGGAAGGTCGGTCGAGGTCAGCGAGCCCGACGCCCGCTTCGGCCATCACTATCTCCTCGTTCACGTCCGCGGCGGCCGGGTCGAGGACGCCGCGCCGCACTTCATCGGCGCCAAGGAGCTGCCCCGCCGGCCGTGGAAGCCGCAGCTGGCCCTGACGACGTCCTTCGCCACGTCGCCGGGGAGCGCCGGCGCCGCCGTCGAGTTCAGCCCGGGCGCGTGGGGGGCGGAAAAGTTCAACCGGTTCCTGGCCTTCGTCAACTGGCGGCCGTCGGTGAGCCTCGGCGTCGTCGGCTCCAACCTCTCCGGCCGGGCCGCGGAGCCGCGGGCCGCGGCGGCGACGCTGGAGGTCTCCCCGCTGACGCTCGAGTGCCACATCCCGCGGGGCAACATCGTGACCCTGCGGCTTCTCAGCTTCGAATACTGGGCCGGACGGACGGACCTCCGCCGGGCCTTCCTGACGACGGGGTTCGAGATGCCGCTCGTCTACAACCTGACGGGCTGGCTCGAGAAGCTCAACTTCGGGCTCAAAGTCCTCTTCCCGCTGCGGGCCGTGGCGGCGGCCGACCCGTCCTTCGCGTCGAGGACGCGGCTCGCCTTTGCCCTCAGCTACAGGATCAGGCTTTAGGTCCGGTCGGGCTCGTCGCGGCTCTCCCTGAGCCGGGCGTAGACGGCCGAGCCGCCCCCCTCCTCCTCCCGCGCCCGGATCTCGAACAGGGCGGGCTGGCTCTTGATGAGCTGGGAAAGCTGTTTGAATCCGTAAGTGCGGGGGTCGAAGCCGGGGTCGAGCTGGCGGAGGTAGAAGCCGAGCTCGCCCAGGTTGGCCCAGCCGTCCTCGTGGACGGCCATGTCAAAGGCGGCCCGGAGGAGCGGCACGGGGTCGAACTTCCGGCCTCTCTCCTCGTGTTCCTCCTGTTCCTCGCGCGGCTCCCGCGGTTCCTTTCCGCCGCCCTTCCGCGGCGCGCCGCCGCGGTCGCGCCGCCGCGACTCCCGCTCCCGGGGGACGAGGTTCTCCGTGTAGATGAAGACGTTGCAGCCGTTGACGAAGGCCTTGGGCGTCGAGCGCTTGCCGATGCCCATGACGAAGAAGCCGGTCTCCCGGACCCGCGTCGCCAGGCGCGTGTAGTCGCTGTCGCTCGAGACGATGCAGAAGCCGTCGACGAGGTGGTCGTGGAGGATGTCCATGGCGTCGATGATCATCGCGCTGTCGGTGGCGTTCTTGCCGATCGTGTAGCGGAACTGCTGGATGGGCTGGATGGCGCTGTCGTGGAGGGCCGCCTTCCAGCCGCCCATGCTCGTCGTCGTCCAGTCGCCGTAGATGCGGCGGATGGTCACCAGGCCGTACTTGCCGGCCTCGGCCAGGATCTGGTTGACGAGGGACGGCTGGGCGTTGTCGCCGTCGATGAGCAGGGCGAGCTTGCGCGTCTTATCGCTGATGAAGTTCTCGACCATGGTTCCGTCCTTTCATCCGTGCCTTAAACGATTCCCCGCTCATCTTAGCGCACTCCGCGGCGATGTTCAACCTCTGGCTTCAGGAGGAAGAGGGACTGTCCCCTGCGGGGACTGTCCCTCTTTTTTCTTTATGCGGCGGGCGAAAATCCGTATAGTAAGGGCATCGAACGCCGGACGAGAGGGACGCCGATGAAGACGATCAGCCGAAGGGAGTTCGTGGGAGGCTCGGCGAAGGCGGCGGGCGCCGCGGTCCTGGCGGCCGCGGCCGGGACGCCAGCGGCCGCGGGCGAGACTGCCGCGCCCAAGGTCGCCGCCAACGACCGCGTCACGGTCGCCCTCATCGGCTGCGGCGACCAGGGCCGGGGCGACCTCGGCGCCCTGTTGCGCCTGCCCGAGGTCGAGTGCGCCGCCCTGGCCGACGTCGACGACCACCGGCTCGCCGAGACCGCTCAGAGCGTCGCCGCCGAGCGGGGCCGTAAGCCGGACGGCTATCGCGATTTCCGGCGCGTCCTCGAGCGGCGGGACGTCCAAGCGGTCGTCGTGGCGACGCCGGACCACTGGCACGCCCTAGCCACGGTCCTGGCCTGCCAGGCTGGCAAGGACGTCTACGTCGAGAAGCCGCTGGCGACCTCGATCGCCGAAGGCCGGGCCATGGTCCGGGCCGCCCGCCGCTACGGCCGCATCGTCCAGGTCGGGACCCAGCAGCGGAGCGCCGACCACTTCCGGGAGGCCGTCGACATCGTCCGCTCGGGCGAGCTCGGCCGGCTGCGGTTCGTTCGGGCCTGGGCCTGCCTCGACTGGAAGGGCTCGATCGGGAAACCGGAGGACCGCAAAGCGCCTGACTATGTCGACTACGACTTCTGGCTCGGGCCGGCGCCGGCGCGCCCGTTCAACCCCATGCGCTTCCACCATAATTTCCGCTGGTTCTGGGATTACTCGGGCGGCCTCCAGGTCGACTGGGGGGCGCATATGATCGACGTCGTTCTCTGGGCCCTCGGCGGGGCCCCGCTCGCGGCCTCGGCCTCAGGCGGCAAGCTCGCCTACCCGGACGACATCAACGAGACCCCGGACACGGTCAAGGCCCTGGTCGAATTCAAGGACCACGTCCTCGTCTGGGAGCACATGATCGGCTGCGGCCTCGGCCCCTGGGAGCGCGAGCACGGCGTCGAGTTCCACGGCCAGAACGGCGTCCTCGTCGTCGACCGCGGCGGCTACGAGGTCGTCCCGGAAACGGACGCTTTCAACCAGCCGGACCGGGTCTTCCGCATGACGGGGAGGCCGCGGCGCGGCTCGTCGGAGGACTTCCATTTCGCCCACGTCCGGAACTTCGTCGAATGTCTGAAAACGCGGGAGAAGCCGGCCGCCGACATCGAGACCGGCCACCTCTCCATTATCCCGGGCCACTTGGCCAACATCTCCTACCGGCTCGGCCGGCGCGTCGTCTGGGACGCGGAGAGGGAGGAAATCCCCGGCGACGCCGAGGCCCAGCACCTCGTCGGCCGCGCCTACCGGAGCCCGTGGGCGCTCCCCGGGGCATAGAGGAGGGACGATGACGGACGGCCGTTCTTCGAGACGGGACTTTTTCAAGCACGGCCTGGCCGGGGCGGCCGCCCTGGCGGCGGGGCCGGCCGCGGTCCGGCTCTTCGGCCGCGAGGGCGAGGCGCGTCCGGCGCCGCGCGTGCCGTTCGCGCTGGGACTTGCCTCCTACACCTGCCGCGAATTCGACCTCGACCGCATGCTGGCCATGGCCAAGCGAGTCGGCCTCGCCCGGCTTTCCCTCAAGGACGTTCACCTCCCGCTCACGGCGAGCGACGCGGAGATCGCCTCCGCCATCGGCAAGGTCCGCGCGGCCGGGCTCGTCGCCTACGGCTGCGGCGTCGTCTACATGAAGACGCCGGCCGAGGTCGAGCGGGCATTCGCTTACGCCAAGGCCGGCGGGATGGAGGTCATCGTCGGCGTGCCCGACCACGCGCTCCTCCCGCTGGCCGAAAAAAAGGTCCGCGAGACCGGCCTCAAGCTCGCCATCCACAACCACGGCCCGGGCGACCCGCTTTATCCGACGCCGGCCTCGGTCCTCGAACGGGTCAGGGGCCTGGACGCACGCGTCGGCCTCTGCCTCGACATCGGCCATTCGCTGCGGGCGGGTGTCGAACCCTCCGAGGCGGCCGAGGCCTCCGGACCGCGCCTCCTCGACGTCCACCTCAAGGACGTGAGCGCGGCCTCGGCGGAGGGCGGCCCGGTCGAGGCCGGCCGCGGCGTCCTCGACCTCCCCCGGTTCCTCCGGACCCTGGCCAAGCTCGGCTACCGGGGCACGGCTTCGTTCGAATACGAGAAGGACGGCAAAGACCCGCTACCGGGGCTGGCCGAGTCGGTCGGCTACGTGCGCGGCGTCTTGGCCGCCCTTTAGGAGCGTCCGATGAGCCAGACTCCCGCCCCGACCTCTCCCCCGCCGAAGGACCCGCCGGCGCGCGAGCGCCTGGCCGCGCTCGACGCTTTCCGCGGCTTCGACATCCTGACCATGGTCTTCGTCAATTACATCGCGGCCATGGCCGGCATCCCCTTCATCCTCCGGCACGCGCCCGCGACCATGGACACGTTCACCTTGACGGACACGGTCTTCCCGGGCTTCCTGTTCATGGTCGGCGTCGCCATCCCGCTGGCCCTGACGAAGCGGCGCGAGGCCGGCGAGCCGGTGCCGCGCCTCCTCGGCCACGTCGTCCTCCGGACCCTGGCCCTGCTCTTCCTCGGCGTCATCGAGGTCAACGGCGAGCGCTTCTCCGCCGCCGACACGGGCCTCGGCCGCGCCCTCTGGAGCTTCCTCGTCCTGACGGCCGTGTTCGTCCTGTGGGCGGCCGTGCCAAAGACGGCAGGGCCCCGATCGAGGCGCCGCCGCCTCGTCCTCAAGGTCGCGGCGGCCGTGGCCCTCGTCGTCCTGGTCGTCATCTTCCGCGGCAGGGGCGAGGACGGCGCGATGACCTGGCTCCAGCACTCGTGGTGGGGCATCCTGGGCATGATCGGCTGGACCTACCTCGCCGGCTCGCTCGTCTTCCTCGTCTCGAAAGGGAACCGAACGGTCCTGGCCGGGGCGATCGGGGTCATGACGGCCCTCTACATCGGCGGCCGCCACGGCGCCCTCGACTTCCTCGGCCCGGTCAACACCTTCCTGGGCCACGGCGTCGGCAGCATCTTCGGCTCCCACACGGCCATCGTCACGGCCGGGATGCTGGCGGGGACAATCTTCCTCCCCGGCTCGGACGTGGCGCGGCCGCGGGAGCGCATCCGCTTCCTGGCCGTCCTCGGCATCCTCCTGACCCTCTCCGGCTACCTCCTCCGTCCGCTCCACGGCTTCAGCAAGATCGCCGGGACCGAATCCTGGACCCTGGCCACGGCCGGGCTGTGCTGCCTGGCGTTCCTCGTCTTCTACGTCGTCCTCGACGTCGCCGGCCTCCGCCGCGCCGCCGCCTTCCTCGTCCCGGCCGGCCGGAACCCGCTCGCCGCCTACCTCCTGCCGGAGCAGCTCGGCAACGTCCTCGTCCTCCTTGGCGCCGTCCTGCCCGTCAACCTTCACCGGGTCTTCTGGCCTTTCGCGGACAAGGGCGGGCTCCCCGGCATGCTCAACGCCGCGGCCATGACGGCGCTCATCCTGCTCCTGACGACCCTGCTGACTAGGGCCAAGGTCGTCCTTAAGCTCTGAGCGGCGGGCCCGGCGCGGTCATTTGACAAGTCCGGCCCCCTTCGCTATATTCCTGCGCGAAGGACGTGCCCATGAAATTCCGTTTCTTCCCCCGTGACCAGAAGTTCTTCGCCCTCTTCCGCCAGGATGCGGCCAACCTCAAGGTCGGCGTCCAGGCCCTTCAGGAGCTCGTCGAGCACTACGAGGACGTCGAGAAGAAGTACCAGCACATCAAGGATATCGAGCACCAGGGCGACATGATCACCCACGAGATCTTCGTCAAGCTCCGGGAAACGTTCATCACGCCCATCGACCGCGAGGACATCCACGGCCTGGCCAGCGGCCTCGACGACGTCCTGGACTGCGTCGAGGGGGTGGCCAGCCGGATGAACTACTTCAAGGTCCCCAAGCCGACGCCCGAGATGAAGAAGCTCGTCGACATCATCAGCCAGGCCGTCCATCAGATCTTCGAGGCCATCCAGAACTTCGAGTCCCTGGGCCGGGTCGACGCCTTCTGCAAGCAGATCAACATCCTCGAATATGAGGCCGACGTCGTCTGCCGGGAGGCCATCGCCGACCTCTTCGAGAAGACGGAGAAGGTCGAGCAGCTCAAGGACCTCATCAAGCTCAAGGAGATCTACGGCCGGCTGGAGATCGCCGCCGACCGCTGCGAGGACGTGGCCAACATCATCGAGGGCATCATCGTCAAGACCAGCTGAGCCGCATGCCCGCCGCGAGCCTCCTGTTCGTCGCCTTCGTCGTCCTCGTCGCCCTGGCCTTCGACTTCACCAACGGCATGCACGACGCGGCCAACTCCATCGCCACCATCGTCTCGACCCAGGTCCTGACGCCGCGGCAGGCCGTCGTCTGGGCCGCCTTCTTCAACTTCGTCGCCTTCCTCATCTTCGGCACGGGTGTCGCGCACACCATCGGCGCGGGGATGATCGACCTCGCCGCGGTCACTCCCCTGGTCGTTTTCGGCGGCCTCGTCGGGGCCATCTGCTGGAACCTCCTGACCTGGCTCCTGGGCCTGCCGACGAGCTCCTCCCACTCCCTCATCGGCGGCTACGCCGGCGCGGCCATCGTCAAGGCCGGACCGGCCGTCATCCTCGCCCACGGCTGGGTCAAGACCGTTATCTTCATCTTCCTGGCGCCCATCCTGGGCATGGTCCTGGGCGTCTTTTTCATTTGGCTGACGGTCTGGATCGTCCGGAAGAAGCACCCGGCCCGGATCAACCGAAGTTTCCGGCGGCTCCAGCTCCTCTCGGCCTGCCTCTACAGCCTCGGCCACGGCGGGAACGACGCCCAGAAGACGATGGGCATCATCGCCAGCCTCGTCTTCTCGGCCGGCTACATGAAGACCTTCCACATCCCCCTCTGGATCGTCCTCAGCGCCCACGCGGCCATCGCCCTGGGCACGCTCTCCGGCGGCTGGCGGATCGTCAAGACCATGGGCCAGCGGATCACCAAGCTCCGTCCGATCGACGGCTTCTCGGCGGAGACGGCGAGCGCCCTGAGCATCTTCTTCGCCACCCACCTGGGCGTTCCCGTCAGCACGACCCACGTCATCACCGGGGCCATCTCCGGGGTCGGCGCGACCAAGCGGATGTCGGCCGTCCACTGGGGCGTCACGCTCAAGATCGTCTGGGCCTGGGTCTTTACCATCCCCGGGGCCGGGCTCATCGGCGGCGCGGTCTATTTCATCCTGCGGCTGCTCAAGGTCGCGGGCTGAGGGCCGCGGCCGAGGCGATTGACTGCCGCCGGCCTTTCCGCTACATTCGGTGGGCCATGAGAGCCGCCGCCCGCAGTCTCGTTTTCATCATCCTCCTGCCCTTGCTCACTGCCGCTCCCCGGAGCGCTCGGGCCGGCGGGGCGGCAGACCTCGCCGCGGTGCTTCCCGTCGAGGCCGCGGGGTGCAAGGCCGCGGGCGCCGACCGGGTCTTCACGCGCGAGACGGCCGCCGGCTACCTCGGCAGGACGGCCGACCTCTACCTCGCCTACGGTCTCCGACGCCTCCTCGTCCGGGACTACAAGAGCGCGGCCGGCGCGGCGGTCGTCGCCGAGGCCTACGACATGACGACCCCGGCCGACGCCTTCGGCGTCTTCGCCGACGACCCGAAGGGCGACGAGGCCGCGGTCGGGAACGAGGCGCGCTGCGGCGGCGGACGCCTCCGCTTCTGGAAGGGCGCTTGTTTCGTCGCGCTCCGCGCCGCGAGGGAGGCGGCCGGAACGAAAGAGCTCCTCGCCGGCCTCGGCCGCGCCATCGCCGCCGCCATCCCGGAGGCCGGCGCGCGGCCGGCCATCGTCGGGGGCCTGACGCCGGAGGGGCTCGAGCCCCGGAGCGTCCGCTACTTCCACAAGCAGACCTCCCTCGACAGCCAGTACTATCTCGCCGACGAGCACGCCCTGAGCCTCGACGAGGGGACGGAGGCCGCCCTCGGCCGTTATCGCGAGGCCAGGGGCGAGTCCTTGCTCCTTCTCTGCCGCTACGGGTCAGCGGCCGACGCGCGTCGCGCCTGTCTCGCCTTCAGCCGGATTTTTTTCCGGGGAAGGATCGACGAGCAGGTGAACGGCGTGACGGAGAGGCTCGAGAACGGGCAGTTCGCGGCCGCCCGATCCGTCGGCTCCTGCCTCGTCGTCGTCCTCGAATCGCCCGACCGCCCGGGCTGCGAGGCCCTGGTCAAGGCCGCCGGGGCGCGCCTCCGCGAGATCTTCCCCGAAAAGATCTCGGGCCGGAAATAGTCCCCTCCCCGCCTTGATTCGGGCCCGGCGGCCGGGTTATCTTACCGGCATGACCGAAGAAACGACCCCTGCCTCCGGAGCCGCGAGGTTCCCCGCCACGTTCTGGACGGCCAACACCATCGAGATCTTCGAACGGGCCGCCTACTACGCCATGGCCTCCTTCATGGTCATCTACCTCAAGGAGACCCTGGGCATGACCCCGGCCACGGCGACCCTCCTCAACGGCAGCATCCTCTGGGGGCTCATCTACTTTCTGCCCATCCTGTCGGGGACCCTGGCCGACAAGTACGGCTACAAGCGGACGCTGTCCTACGCCTTCGTCATGATCGCCTTGGGCTACGTCGTCGTCGGGAACGTGCAAAGGTTCTGGCCGGGCATCGCCGGCGGCGCCTCAGGGGCAGCCGTGAACTTCGCCTTCCCGGTCATCGTCGGCATCTCTCTCATCGGGATCGGCGGCTCGGTCGTCAAGCCCTGCATCGCCGGGACCGTCCAGAAGACGGCCGGCATGCGGGCGACCCTGGCCTTCGGCATCTTCTACATGGTCGTCAACATCGGCTCGATCACCGGGCGGACGGTCTCCTATTTCGTGCGGACCAAGCTCGGCATCCCGGCCATCTTCCAGTACCCCTCGACGATCTTCGCCGTGGCCGGCCTCCTCATCGTCCTCCTCATCTATAAGGAGCCGCAGTTCGTCAGCGACGGCGTCAAGGACGGCCAGCAGGTCCGGAAGCGGACGCTGGGTCAAGCCCTCCTGGGGATCCTGACGGTCCTGAGCAACGTCAAATTCGTCTTCCTGATCATCGTCCTGGGGCTGTTCTGGTTCCTTTATATCCAGCTCTACAACCTCATGCCGCTCTTCATGCGCTACGTCGACCCGAACGCGCCCATGGACCTCTACACCATGGCCAACCCGGTCATGATCGTCTGCTTCCAGCTCCTCATCACCCGGCTCGTCAAGCGTTGGACGCCGGTGAGGTCGATCATGCTCGGGGCCGTGGTCGTGACGGGGGGCATGCTGCTCAACGTCCTGCCGCCGCTCCTCTTCGGGGACATCCGGCGGATTGTGGACGTGGGGTTCCGCATTCCCGTGGCCGGGATCTTCCTCGTCGTCTCGATCGCGGCCATGGCCGTGGGCGAGATGATGGCCTCGCCGCGGATCTACGAGTACATCGGGGCCATCGCGCCCAAGGGACAGGAGGGGCTCTATCTAGGCTATCAGAGCCTGCCCATCGCCCTGGCCAGCATCATCGGCGGCCCCATCGGCGGGCGCCTCTTCGAGACCTACATCGCGACGCCGGCCAAGGAGGGGCGGGCGGTCGACACCGTGCCGATGTGGCTGATCATCGTCGGGATCGGGCTGGTCTCGATCGTCGGCCTTATCGTCTATGACCGCGCGTTCGTCAAGCCCGGGAAAGGGGCGGGGAAGGCAGCTTGAGGGCCGGGCTCACTTAGACTCGGGCTTGCGGGGCAGCGTCCCGGGGTCGCAGGGCTCGTCGTCGTCGTAATTGCGGGCCATCTCGGGGTTGGGGGCCGTCGTGCAGAACGGCAGCGGACCCATCTCCTTTCCGCAGCACAGGGGGATCGGCCGCCCTTTCTCGACCTTGGCTTCCTTGCCGCAAACCGAACAATAATAGGTCACTTCGCTCATCTCGACTCCTCTTTCCCGGAACCTCGTCCCGAGTCTCCATCTTATCACCGCCCCCGGGGCCCATCAAGCGCGGCCTGCAGGGGGATAGAAGAAAATCCCGCTCGTGGCGTCCAAAAGGAGACGGCCGGGAGACGGGTCCCGCCGCGGCCGCTCGGGCGCGACCCGGGCGGAGGCCGCGATTGACCGCGGGGAAAGCCCTGTGGTAATCCTAGGAGGCCGCCTCAGCCCGGCGAGACGGACATGGAGGAGAGTATGCGCGTCATCGGTCCCCGGCGACCCGGGAAAGCCGGCATCCCCTTTTGCGCGGCCGTCGCCCTCGCCGCCGCGCTCGCCGGCCTCGCCGGCTGTACCCGCGCCAAGGCAAAGCCCGAGCTCGCCTGCACCGTGCTCGATCTCCGCGAGGACCCGGCGTCCCGCTACTACGACGCCGTCGTCCGCGTCGACAAGGTCACGCTCCCGGACGCCGCCAAGACCGGACTTCGCGTCCTGACCTCGACCTCGAGCTTCGACCTTCCGACGCTCAGGTTCACCGCCGATGGCCGCGACCCCTCCCGGCTCGAGCCCGGCGAGACCTTCATCGTCCCTCTGGCACGTCCCGACTGGAAGCTCTCCATTGTCGGGAGCGGGGGCGCTCTCTGGACGGACAATTTTTGGGATTTGCTGCCTCCGGATGACCGCTGGCACCCGACCAAGACCGAGGCCATGACCGTGGCCTCAAGCGCCCCGGTCGTCAACTTGCGGGGAGTCCTCAAGCCGGTCCCGACCTCCCTTCCGCCAGAGTGGCGGCTGGCCGAGGAGACAGAGCCGACGGCCGACACCGCCCTGGGCTCCTCGGTCTACCGGAAGGTCCGGGGCGGCCGGATCGTCGAGCAGGTCGAGTTCCAGTACGCCCGGCTGACCGAGGACCAGAAGACCCAGCTCGCCTCGGGCTTGACGACGGATTTCCTCGGCGACTGGTCGGACTGCGCCAAGAACGGCGGGGTTGCGGCGACCGTGGCCGGGCACCAGGCCATCGTCTGCGACCTCGAGGGAACGGGCGATTTCGGCTGGACCTACCGCTTTTTCTACGTCGACTCCGACGTCCTCGTCGGCGCCGACGTCCAGTCCGACCCCCAGGAGCTCAACAAGACAGACGCCCAGAAGGACCTCGAGCGGCGGACCGAGCAGGTCTTCCTCCGCTACGGCTACGGGCCGGTCGGCACCGAGGAATGGCAAGTCATGATCGAGCTCCGCATGAACCGGACCGGGGCCTTCCACAAGCGGTCGCGGGCGGGCGAGGTCGTCGACAAGGACTTCCGGGTCAGCGACGACGAGTTCGCCGCCGTCGAGAAGGTCCTCGCCGGCAACGACTTCTGGACGCTCGAGTCCCGGTCGGGGATCGGCCCCGGCTTCGAAACATTCCTCGCCGTCCAGGCCGACGTCCAAGCCCGGACCGTCGCCATGAAGAACGTTCGCGACGTCCGTTTCGAGGCCATCGCGACGACGATCCGCCGGATCGTCCTGCCGAAAGTCGATGAGAATGGGATGCAGCCGAAGGGCCGCTGAGCGCGGCGGGGCGAAGTCGGCCGGAACGGCCGCTCTGACCGTCCTCCTCCTTGCCGCCGGATGGACCGCGTGCCGCGGCGGCCTCGCGGCCGCCGACACGGGACCGGTCGGGCCAGCGGGACCGGGCCGGACGGCAGTACCGGTGAACCAGCTCCTGACGCCGGCGGGCCGCGAGGTGCCGCTCCCCGGGCTCAGGCCCCAGGCCCTGGCCCTCTCCCCGGACGGCCGCCTCCTGGCAGTCTCGGGCAAGACGAGTGAGCTCGTCATCCTCGACCCGGCGGCGGGCAATGTTCTCCAAAGGGTCGCCCTGCCGGCCGAGAGCGCCGCGGAGAGCGCCCCCGAGGCCGCCTCGCTCAACATCCTCGAGCCGGACACCAAGGGCCAGCTGAGCTACACCGGGCTCGTCTTCTCGCCCGACGGCCGCCGGCTCTGCCTGAGCAACGTCAACGGCAGCATCAAGGTCTTCGCCGTCGACGCCGACGGCGGTGTCAGCCCGCGGCGATCGCTCAAGTTGCCGGGGGCCGCCGCTCCCCGGCGGGCCGAGGAGATCCCGGCCGGACTGGCCTTCTCCGCCGACGGCCGCAAGCTCTACGTTTGCGGCAGCCTCTCCAACCTCCTCCTCGAGATCGACGCCGAGACGGGTGTCGTTTTCCGGAGGTTCGAGACGGGTGTCGCCCCCTACGACGTCGTCCTGGCTGGCGGCAAGGCCTATGTTTCGAACTGGGGCGGACGCCGGCCCGGGCCCGGCGACCTCACCGGCCCGGCAGGTCAGGGGACCGTGGCCCGAGTCGACGCCGGGAGTCACATCGCCTCGGACGGCTCCGTGACCGTCATCGACCTGGCTGGCGGCGCGGCGGCGAAGGACATCGTCGTCTACCTCCATTCGTCGGCCCTCGCCCTCTCCCCCGACGGGCGGTTCCTCGTTTGCGCCAACGCCACGAGCGACAACTTGAGCGTCATCGACACGGCGACCGACGCCGTCGTCGAGACGGTCTGGGTCAAGGCCGGCCCGGCCGACCTCTTCGGCGCCTCTCCGAACGCCCTGGCCTTCGCCCCGGACGGCCGGACGCTCTACGTCGCGAACGGAACGCAGAACGCCGCCGCCGTCGTCGATTTCAAGCCGGCGGCGCGCCGGTCGAAGCTCCTCGGCCTCATCCCGGCTGGCTGGTTCCCGGGCGCGGTCGTCTTCGACGCCCGGCGGAACGCCCTGGCCGTGGCCAACATCAAGGGCCTGCCGACCGAGCCGCGGCTCGACAAGTCGACGGGGGGCACGGGCTTCAATTCCCACCAGTACCACGGCTCCGTCTCCCTTATCCCGGTGCCGAAGCCGCGCGACCTCAAGCGGATGACGGCCGCCGTTTACGAGAACTATCACCGGGACCGCGTCGCCCGCGCCTTTGCCAAGCCTCGGAGGAACCAGCCGCCGCGGCCGGTCCCGGAGCGCATCGGCGAGCCGAGCGTCTTCAAGCACGTCGTCTACGTCATCAAGGAGAACCGGACCTACGACCAGGTCCTGGGCGACGTCGCCCCGGGCAACGGCGACCCGAAGCTCGTCCTCTTCGGCGAGCGGGTGACGCCCAACCAGCACAAGATGGTCCGCGAGTTCGCCCTCCTCGACAACACCTACTGCAGCGGCATCCTCAGCGCCGACGGCCACCAGTGGTCGACGACGGCCTTCGGCACCGATTACCTGGAGCGCTCGTTCGCCGGCTGGCCGCGCAGCTACCCCGACGGCATGGGCCGGGACGAGGTCGACGCCCTGGCCTACGCGCCGAGCGGCTTCATCTGGGACAACGCCCTCCGAGGCGGTGTTTCCATGTGGAACTTCGGCGAGTTCACCATGCACAACTGCGGCTGGAAGGACAAGGGCCGTAAGGGCGACCCGTCGTGGGCGGATTACTGGGACGAGTACCTCCACGGCCGGGGCGAGGTCGTCATCGGCAGCGCCCCGGCCATCGAGACCGTCGCCCCGTTCTCGCCCACGGACACGCTCGGCTGGAACCTGGACGTGCCGGACGTCTGGCGGGCGCGGTACATCGCGAACCAGGTCGCGGCCTGGGAGCGCGACGGCCGCATGCCGCAACTCATCCTCATCTGCCTGCCGGACGACCATACCAGCGGCACGCGCGAGGGCTCGCCCACGCCCGAAGCCTCGGCCGCCGACAACGACCTCGCCTTCGGCCGCATCGTCGAAGCCCTCAGCCACAGCCGCTTCTGGAAGGAGACGGTCATCTTCGGCATCGAGGATGACCCGCAGAACGGCTTCGACCACGTCAGCGGCTACCGGACGACGGCCTACTGCGTCAGCCCCTACACGAAGCGCGGCGCGGTCGTCAGCGCCCAGTACAACACAACGAGCCTGCTGCGGACGATGGAGCAGATCCTCGGCCTGCCGCCGATGAACCAGTTCGACGCCGCGGCGACGCCCATGTTCGACTGCTTCACCGACATCCCCGACTTCCGGCCGTTCGAGGCCGTGGCCAACAACGTCCCGCTCGACACGATGAACCCGCCGGCGAAGACGATCGCCGACGCCGGGCTTCGCCGGGACGCCCTTCGCTCGGCCCGCCTCGACTTCGGCCGGGTCGACGCCTGCCCTGAGGACGTCCTCAACCGAATCCTCTGGCGCGCGGTCAAGGGCCCGGCCGTCCCCTACCCGGCCTGGGCTGTGACGCTCGGCCCGGATGATGACTAACAGGGAGAGGACTCCTCGGAGCGACTATTAAAGGCGCGGGGGAGCGCCTCGGAGCGACGCTCTTAAGAAATATCTTGGATAAGTCCGGAATTTCACTCTTCCCTCCAGCCCGCGGGGTGAGGTAAAATCGGGCCCGTCCGCGCACCGTGGAGGAGACGCCATGTCCGTGATCACGCCCATCGACTGGATCATTATCGTCGCCTATTTCGGGCTCATCCTCGGCCTGGCCTGGTGGGTCATGCGCCAGAAGCAGCGGACCTCGACCGACTACTTCCTGGCCGGGCGCAACCTCGGCTGGCTCATCATCGGCGCCTCGATCTTCGCTTCCAACATCGGGGCCGAGCATCTCGTCGGGCTGGCCGGCTCCGGCGCGACCGACGGCGTCGCCATGGCCCACTACGAGCTCCACGCCTGGTGCCTCCTCGTCCTGGCCTGGGTCATGGTCCCCTTCTACATGCGCTCGAAGGTCTTCACCATGCCCGAGTTCCTGGAGAAGCGGTTCTCCCCGACGGCGCGGACCGTCCTTTCGCTCATTTCTCTCGTGGCTTACGTCCTGACCAAGATGGCCGTCGGCATCTTCGCCGGCGGCATCGTCTTCAGCGTCCTTTTGCCCGAGCTCAGGTTCATGGGCCTCGACAGCTTCTGGATCGGCTCGGTCCTGGTCGTCGTCATCACCGGCCTGTACACGGTCATGGGCGGGCTCAAGGCCGTCGCCTACACGGAGGCCATCCAGACGTTCATCTTCATCATCGGCTCGTCCCTGGTCACCTTCTTCGGGTTGAAGGCCCTGGGCGGCTGGGGCGCGCTGCGCCACATCGCCGGGTCGGAGATGTTCAACCTGTGGAAGCCGCTCGTCCCGGCCGGGATCCACGGGACCTGGGCCCCGGTCAAGGAAGTGGGCCGGATGGCTTGGTATTTCAACGACAACTACCCCTGGATCGGGATGCTGTTCTGCGCGCCCATCATCGGCCTGTGGTACTGGTGCACGGACCAGTACATCGTCCAGCGCGTCCTCGGCGCGCCGAACGAGCGGGAGGCCCGGCGGGGCTCGATCGCAGCCGGCTTCTTCAAGCTCCTCCCCGTCTTCCTCTTCATCATCCCGGGCATTATCGCCTTCGCCCTGGCCAAGAGCGGCAGGATCGCCGAGCTCCAGCAGCAGCTCTTCGCCAACGGTGAGCTCGTCCGGGCCAACGCCCAGAAGGCCTTCCCGCTTCTCGTCGCCTATGTCCTCCCCGTCGGCGTGCGGGGCATCGTCGTGGCCGGGCTGCTGGCCGCCCTCATGAGCTCTCTCGCCGGCGCCTTCAACGCCGCTTCGACCCTCTTCACCATGGACTTCTACTCCCGCCTCAGGCCGAAGGTGACCCAGGAACGGCTCGTCTTCATCGGCCGGGTGGCGACGGGCGTCATGGTCCTCATCGGGCTGCTCTGGATCCCGGTCATCCGGGGCGGCAAGGGGCTCTACGATTATCTCCAGGGCGTCCAGTCCTACCTGGCGCCGCCGATCTTCGTCGTCTTCTTCTTCGGCGTCTTCATGAAGCGGCTGAACGCCAAAGGCTGTCTCGCCGCGCTCATCACGGGCTTCTCCCTGGGTCTCTTCCGCCTGGCCGTCGATACCCCCGTCAAGCTCATCCACGGCTTCTCCTATCCCGAGGGGTCGTTCCTCTGGATCGTCAATCACATCTTCTTCCAGTACTACAGCCTGGTCATCTTCATCGTCAGCATCATCGTCATGATCGCCGTGAGCTACATGACCGCGCCGCCGTCCTACGAGAAGCTCAGCGGCCTGACCTATGGAACGGTCACGGCCGAGCATAAGAAAGAATCCCGGGCCAGCTGGCAGACGCGGGACGTCGTCACGTCGGCCATCGTCCTGGCCTTGATCCTCGCGGCCTATCTATACTTCACGGGGTGAGGCCGGGTCTTCGCGGCCGCCCGGCGGCCGGCGTCGCCGCGGGGCGGCGCCGGCCGGGAGTTGGAGCGTGCGCATATCGATGACCGACGGACTCCGAGAGCACGGAAGGAGGGCGTTCACCCGCTCTCGCGGTCCCGCACTTCTTCTCAGTTCCCGTCGGCATCGTGTCATCCGTCCGATCCTCGCCCTCGTCGTCCTCGCGCCCCTGCTCGCTCTCCCGGCTCAAACTCCGAAGCCCGCCGAAAGGCCGCCGGAGACGCGGATCGTCGAGACCGTGGCGCCGGGCGTCGAACACATCGCCATCCGGCGCGGGGACGTCTCGGAGAAGTTGGGGGCGGACCGCTGGTCGATCCACGTCCTCGTCCTCGACCCGTCGCGGGTCCGGCTGGACCTCGGCCGGGCCATGGACGAGGGCGTCGGCACCGAGACCGTGAGCTCGATGGCGGCGAGGCATGGGGCCGTCGCGGCCGTCAACGGCGGCTATTTCCGGACGACCGGGCTCTACCGCGGGGAGCCGGCCGGACTTCTCGAAGTATCGGGGCGGGTGCTGAGCGAGCCGTCCCGGAAGCGCCCCGGCTTCGCCGTCGTGGACTCGCCCGGGGGGATCCGCGGCGCCGTCGTTACCGTGGACTTTCGGGCGGAGGTCGCCGCCGAGGACGGAGCGACGAGGACGATCGACGGCGTCAACCGGCCCCGCGGCGACGACGAGCTCATCCTCTTCACGCCCGAGTTCCACCGAACGACGCTGACCGGTCCGGGCGGGGTCGAAGCGGCCGTCGTCGAGGGCATGGTCACGGCGGTCCGCGACGGAGAGGGCAGTGCATCGATCCCAGAGGGAGGATACGTGCTCTCGGCCTCGGGAGCGGCGGGGTCTTGGCTGCGCGGGCACATCCGCGCCAGCCGGACGGTCAGCCTCAAGGCCGCGGCCGCCGCAAGCCCGGAGCTGGGCTTCGTCCCGGATTTCATCCTCGGCGGCGGGCCGGTCCTCGTCCGGGCCGGAAAGCCAGCGGCGACCTCGGAGCCCGGCGCCTATGATGAGGGATTTTCCCTCAAGCGCCACCCGAGGACGGCCGCCGGCGTTCGCTCAGACGGCAGCCTGGTCCTGGTGACGGTCGACGGCCGCCAACCCCTTATCAGCGTCGGGATGACTATCGCCGAGCTCGAGGCCCTGATGGTCGAGCTCGGTTCGGTCGAGGCCATCAACCTCGACGGCGGCGGCTCGACGACCATGGTCGTCCGGGGCCGCGTCGTGAACGCGCCGTCGGACGCGTCGGGCGAGCGTCCCGTCAGCGATGCCCTGCTCGTCTCCCTGCGCTAGATCACGCCGATTGACCCCGCGCCGGTTTCTCCTGTAATATCCAGGTTCTCATGGCCGCAGGCCTTCATTCTCTTTCCCGGGAGGAAAAGCCCATGCCCCGTCGTCTCACCAGAATTCCGTCCGTTCTCGTCATCGGCCTTTGTGTCCTGGCCCTGGCCGCCTCGGCCGGACACGGCCTGGCCGCGAAGAAACCGCTCTCGTACGACGCCTACGACGGCTGGCGCTCGATCCAGGGCGCCCAGCTCTCGCGCGACGGGCACTGGCTCGTCTACGCCCTCGTCCCCGAGGACGGGGACGGCGAGCTCGTCGCCCTCGACCTCAAGACGGGGAAGGAGTTCCGGTCGCCGCGCGGTAAGCAACCGACGGTCACCGTCGACGGCAAGTTCGTCGTCTTCACCATCGCCCCGCCCAAAGCCGAAGTGGACAAGGCCAAGAAAGATAAGAAGAAGCCCGAGGAGCAGCCCAAGCCCGGGCTCGGCGTCATGGACCTCGCGACGGGCGCCGTGACGACGGTCGACCGGGTCAAGAGCTTCAAGGTGCCCGAGGAATCCGGGATCGCCGTAGCGTACCTGATGGAGCCGCCCGTGAAGTCGGCCGACGAAAAGAAGGACGAGGCGAAGAAAGAAGAGGTCAAGAAAGAGCCGGAGGCGAAAAAGCCCGGGGCGAAGCCCGGCGAGCCGAAGAAGGAAGAGGCCAAGGACGAAAAGAAGAAAGAGGAGAAAAAGAAGGAGCCCGGCACAGACCTCGTCGTCCGGGAGCTCGCCGCCGGCAAGGAAACGAGGATCGCCGAGGTCGTCGAGTACGCCTGGCCGAAGAACGGGGCCTGGCTGGCCTACGGCGTCTCCTCCAAGACCCCGGAAAACGACGCCGCCTTCGCCCGCGAGACGGCCACGGGGAAGACGGTCACCCTGCTCAAAGGGCTCGGGAACTACAAGGGCTTCGCCTTCGACGAGAAGGGCGGCCAGCTGGCTTTCACCAGTGACCGCGACGACTACAAGTCCGAAAAGTCTGCCTCCAAGCTTTACTATTGGCTGGCGCCGGTCACGCCTTCGGCCGGAGCGAAAATAAGCACCCCCGCCGGAGGCGGGGCGGCCGAACTCGCCCCGGCTGCGTGGAAGGCGTTCCCGGCCGGGATGGCCGTGAGCGAGAACGGCAAGCTCATCTTCTCGAAGGACGGCGGCTGGCTCTTCTTCGGCCTCGCTCAGGCGCCGAAGCAGGAGCCCAAGGACGCGCCCGAGCCGGTCAAGGTCGACATCTGGAGCTCCAAGGACCCCTACCTCCAGCCCATGCAGAAAGCGCGCGCCGAGGAGGACAAGAAGCGCAGCCTGATGTGCGTCGTCCACTTCGGGCCCAAAGAAAAGAAGTTCGCGCAGCTGGCCACGGACGACATGCCGGAGGTCACGCTCTCGGAGGACGCCAAGCTCGCCCTCGGCGTCTCCGACCTCCCCTATCGTCAGCTCATCTCCTGGGACCGTGGCTACGAGGACAACTACCTCGTCAACCTGGCGGACGGCTCGCGGAAGAAGGTCCTCGAGAAGAGCCCTTATGGCGCGCAGATATCGCCGGGCGGGAAATACCTCATCTGGTTCAACGACGGCGACCGCAACTATTACGCTTACCGCGTCCTCGACGGCAGGACGTTCAACCTGACGGCGAAACTGGGCGTCAGTCTCGTCGACGAGACCTGGGACTCGCCGGCCGAGCCCGGCCCCTACGGCACGGGCGGCTGGACGGACGGCGACGCCTCGGTTCTCGTCTATGATCGTTATGACATCTGGGAGGTCCTGCCCGACGGGTCGAAGGCCCGGATGGTCACGAACGGCCTCGGGCGCCGCGACAAGGTCGTCTTCCGCTACATCGGCCTCGATCCCGAGCGCAAGACCGTGCCGGCCAAGGAACCCATCATCCTGCTCGCGACGAACGATGTCACCCGGGCCTCGGGCGCCTACCGGGCGAACCTGGCGGCGCCGGGCGACCCGGCGAAGGTCGTCGTGCTCGACAAGCAGTTCGGCGGCCTGCGCAAGGCCCGGAACGCGGAGGTCTACGCCTTCACCTGGCAGACCTTCGAGGAGTTCCCGGACCTCTGGGTGAGCGACGGCGACTTCACCGCGGCGCGCAAGGTGAGCCAAGCCAACCCCCAGCAGGCCGATTATAGCTGGGGCAAGGCCGAGCTCATCGACTACCTCAACGCCGACGGCGTGACGCTCCCGGCCGTGCTGATCAAGCCCGAAGACTTCGACCCGGGGAAGAAGTACCCTCTCATGGTCTACATCTACGAAACCATGGCCGAGGGGCTCAACCGCTACTACCCGCCCGCGCCCGGCACGAACATCAACTTCACTCGCTACGTCAGCAACGGTTACGTCATCCTCATGCCCGACATCGTCTACGAGGTCGGCTATCCGGGCTCGAGCGCCCTCAAGTGCGTCATCCCGGCCGTGGAGAAGGTCCTGGGCATGGGCTTCATCGACCCCAAGCGCGTCGGCATCCAGGGCCACAGCTGGGGCGGCTATCAGATCGCTTACATGGTGACGCAGACCACGCGCTTCCGCGCCGCCGAGGCGGGCGCCCCCGTGGGCAACATGACGTCGGCCTACAGCGGTATCCGCTGGGGCAGCGGCATGCCCCGGCAGTTCCAGTACGAACGCACGCAGAGCCGCATCGGCAGGCCGCTGTACGAAGATCCGCTACCCTACGTGGAGAACTCAGCCGTGTTCCACATCAAGACGGTGCAGACGCCGCTGTTGATCCTGCACGACGACAACGACGACGCCGTGCCGTGGTACCAGGGCATCGAGTTGTTCCTGGCTCTGCGCCGGAACAGCAAAGAGGCCTACCTCATGAACTACAACGG
>JBBISK010000007.1:0-11990 GCA_037441295.1 Candidatus Aminicenantota bacterium
CATTCCTGTCCTTCCCCCCTCCTCCGCCACGGTGCCGCCTGCGCCTGCCTCCGTCCGTCTCGAAGGGACTCACTCCGGCCACCGGCAGGGAGCGAAGCCTCGCGAGCGACCATCAGAAGTTCGGCGGATCAGCCCGGAGCCGACCTTCTGAGGGATCTCTGAAATAAGGAGGGACAGTCCCGCTTCGGGGACGGTCCCTCCTTTCTTAGGTTATTCGACGATCTTGCCTGAGATGATGAGGATCAGGCCTTTCCCTCCGTCATCGAGCTTTGAGACGCCGACGACGGTCTTGTCGCCCGGCTTGATGTTGAGGGTCGTGCTGATGAGGTCGGTCACGGTGCTATTGCCCTTGGCCGGTTCCACAACGCCCACGGCCACCCGGGGGTCCTCGTGGAATTGCCTCAACCGCACTTCCATCTGGATGAGGGACGACTTCTCGTCCCGGATGACCTTGGGCCTGATCCAGAACTCGAAATCGGCCTTGTCGCCCATCCGGACCTCGGAGTCGGTGGTGTCCATGGCCCGGACCATGGACGTGTCGAGGAGCGAGTAGAACTTATACTTGAGGAGGTTCCGGAGCTCCCTGATGACCGGGTCGCTGCCGATGGCATCGGCGCCCTTTTCCTCCGTGTCCGAGCCCAGGACGAGCTGGACGGTGAACTGGAGGTCGGCCGGCTTGACGTCGATTTGGCGGATGGCCTGGAGGACCTTCTCCACATTCTCCGGGTAATCGCTGACGACGACGAAATTCTTCGTCGGGCCGCCCGCGATGTGGCCGTCTCGGCTGAGGTAGGCGTTAATGAAACCGTAGAGGTCGCTGCCCGCCCTCAAGTACTTGAGCTGGATGAGCTCCTTCCGTAGCGGGGGCTTCGTCTCCGCCTTTTCCTGCGGCGTGTCCTCGGCGAAGACCGGGGCGACGACGGCCAGCGCGAAGGCCAGCGCGACGACGACGAGAATTCCCTTTTTCATTTTTGGTCTCCTTTCCATTCGAAATTCCTGTTGAAGAACCAGACGACCTGGAGTCCGGATTCTTTAGAAACCATGGTTACCGA
The DNA here is from genome assembly GCA_037441295.1 of Candidatus Aminicenantota bacterium. Classification (GTDB taxonomy): domain Bacteria; phylum Acidobacteriota; class Aminicenantia; order Aminicenantales; family Saccharicenantaceae; genus DATKJS01. The sequence continues at coordinate 1,053 of JBBISK010000007.1, forward strand.
AAGGACGTCTTGGCCGGCCGTGCCTCTAGCCGGCGTCTTCTGCGGCGGCGCTCCTTTTCCGGCGTTACTCGCCAGGTACTCGGGCTGAATGATGGGAACGCGTTTCCCCTTATCGGCCGCCGGCTTGGCCGGGGCCTGTTTTCCCGGCGCGGCCTTGGCCTCTTCCTTATTCACCACGGCCGCCTCCTGGCCCGGCTCCGTGCCCCGCGACCTGAAGATGGAACCCTTGAACAGGAAAGTCAGCGCGGCCAGGAGGATGACCGCCGCGATTCCCGAGGCCAGGGCCCAGCGCGGCCGTAGCCCCGCCGCTGCTCCTTTTCTTTCCGCGTTCTGCGCCGCGGCCCGGACCATGAGGGCCTTCCATTCGGCCGCGGTCCAGTCGGGCGCGCCTTCCTCGCGGGCCGCGGCCCTGAGCCGGGCGAGCGCGGTTCGGTATTCCTCGAGCTCCCCGCGGCAGTCCGGACAACCGGCGACGTGGGCCAGGAGCTTCCGCGCCTTGCGCGCCGGGAGGTCGCCGCCGGCGAGGAGCGGCAGGTCCCTTTCGATTTTCTTGCAGGTCATCGTCCTTCCTCCAGGTGGGGGCAAGTCGCCCGGATGGCGTCCCTGAGCTTGCGGCGAGCCGACGAAAGATGGACACGGACCGAGACGCTCGAGCAGCCGAGGGCCCGGGCCGTTTCCTTGATGTCGAGGTCCTCGAGGTCGCGGAGGACGAAGATCTCCCGCTCCCGCGGTCCGAGGACCGAGAGGCACCGCTCGAGCGCCGAGCGGAACTCGCCGGCGCGGCGGCCGGCCTCGGGGTCTTCGGCCGGCGCGAGCTCCCGGCCCGCCGCGGTCGTCAGGTCCGCCTCCCGCCGCCGCCGGCGCAGGCGGTCGCGGGCCTGGTTCGCGGCGATCTGGAAGAGCCAGTTCCGGAAGCTCCGCGAGGTGTCGTAGCGGGCGAGGTGCCGGAAGGCCCGGAGGAGCGCCTCCTGGGCCACCTCCTTGGCGTCCTCGACGTTCCCGGTCAGCCGGCAGGCGAGGCCCAACAGGGCCTGCCGGTAGGGCGTGACCAGCGGCTCGAACGCCTCGCTGCGGCCGGCAAGAACCATCGCCACGAGCTCCTTCTCGGAATCGTTCATCCGCATGGTTCTACCGCCGCGGCGTCGAAGATGTTAAGCCCCCCCGGCGCCCTCAGGCGGCGTTCCGGGCGAGCGGCCGCGTCAGACAGGTCGGGCCGCCGGCGCCTTTGACCGAGATCTCCCGTCCCTCGTAGGTCGCGACCTCGATCCCGGCTTTCTCCAGGACCCGGCGCGTCCGCGGGTTGCCGGCCAGGGCCAGGCACTTCCCGGGCGCGACGGCGAGGACGTTCGTGCCCATCGTGGGATACTCCTCCTCCGGGACCTCGAGGAGCGCGTAGCCGCCTTCGAGGAGGCGTTGCCGGAAGGGCACGGGTATGAGGCGCGAGTAAACCAGGAGCTTCTTCCGGTCGACGGGGCTGAGCATCGACATCAGGTGCAGCACGTCGCCGGGCCCGTCCCAGTGGGGGAGCGGGACCTCGACGACCTCGCGGACAAATCCCGCCACGATCTCGCGCAGCTGGCGGATGCCCTCGGCGTTCGTCCGGTAGCCGTGGCCGACGGCGACGGAGCCGTCCTCGAGCCAGACGACGTCGCCGCCCTCGAGGGTGCCGGGCTCGCGGATCGCGCCGAGGACCGGCCAGCCGGCCTTCGCGGCGAAATCCCCGACCGCTTCCGGCTCGCCCCGCCGCAGCTCCTTGCCCATGCGGCAGAGGATGAGGCCGCGCTGCGTGGCCAGGGCCGCGTCCCGGACGTAGAGCGAGTCGAGCCCGGTCCGCGCGTCCTCGGGGAGGAAGCGGATGTCGGGAACCATCCGGCGCAGGACCTCGACGAACAGGTCGTACTCGTCCACGGCGCGGGCGAAGTCCGGCTCGCCGGCGTAGCGGAGGTCCCGCCATTCGCGGCTAACGGTCCCCTGGTCTCGCCAAGCCTGCCGTGGGTGCTTGAGCACGAGGCTCAGGATGGGCGCGATCTCGGATGCGGTGCCGCTCATGATGTCCCTCAGCTGAAATTCTTGTCCTTGCGCCAGATCTCGGCCGGCGGCACGTGGACGCCGCGGCAGATGAAGATGGGCATGTCGTTCTCGTAGGGCATGCAGTAGCGGCAGGCGTGGACGGCCGCGAGGGTGACCTGGTCGCACAGTCCCTTGAGTTCTTCAAAATTCCCCCGGAGCACGATGACCGTCCGGAATCCCTCCTTCGGATAGCCCCAGACCCAATAGTTGTTGTGGGGCGAGACAACCCGGGGCAGGGGGTATTTCGAGGCGAAGTATTCCAGAGACGCGGCCTCGCCGTAGTTCCGGGCGTAGATGACGGCCGAGGCCCGCTCGGCCTCGGGTAGGGACAGGTACACTGCGGAGACATCCCTGGCCAGCCCTTCCCAGCCGAACATGTCGGCGTAGAATTGGGGAAGCTCGGCCAGGCGGTTATTCTCCGGCGTCGAAGGCTTGACGCCGAGGGCGGCGGAATACGCGATATACGTTTCGACCGGCAGGACCGGCACGGCGAAGGGGATGAGCATGAGCGACGTCACGCCGCTCAGAGCGGCGAGCGAAACGACGGCCCAGCCCCGTTTGCCGCGTGAGGCCCAGCGCTCGACGGAGACGCCGCCGGCCGCGAAGAGCATGGCGTAGGCAGGAGCGAGGTACTCGGATTTGCTGTGCGGATTGGCGAGGAGCACAACGAAGGCTGCGAGGTAGATGAAGCCCAGGACACGATAACGCCTCGCCTCCCGGCTGAAGAGCAGGTAGAGGAGTCCAGGCAGCCAGAGCAGGAGGTTGACGGGATTGAGGAGGAGCGCCTGGTCCTTGATGAAGCCGAGCCGCGTCAGGCCGGAGTACTTCCCGGCGCTGGCGTTGCGGATGAATTCGAGATGGGCCCAGCCATGGGTCGCGTTCCATATGACGTAGGGGCTGAAGATGAGCAGGGCGAGCGCGGCGGCGGCGAACGGCCAGGGCGTGGCCAGGTGCTTCCGCAAATCCGTCAGCAGGAGCGCGGCGGCCAGCCCGGCCCCGAACCAGAGGAAGTCGATCTTGTTGAGAAGGCCCAGGCCCATGACGGCGCCAAGGAGGAGCCAGAGGCCGGGCCGGCTCTTGTCCGCGATGAGGACGAGGATGTAGGCGGCGAGCGCCCAGAAGAGGTGGGAGAAGGCGTTCATCTGGAAGATGTTCGTGTGGCCGATGATGATCGGCGCCAGGAGCACGGCCAGGCAGGCGAGCGCAACGGCCGCGCGCCTCCCGCCGAGGCGCCGCGTGATGAGCCCGGCCAGGAGCACCGTCAGGGCGTGGGCGACGGCTGGGAGGACGCGGATCCCGAGCTGCGACTCGCCGAAGACGGCCCGGCCCGCGGCGAGAAGCCACATCGCGAGCGGCGGCTGGTCGACGTAGCCCGCGGCCAGCCGCTTGCTGCAGGCGATGTAATAGAACTCGTCCCGGAAGATGCCGTAGCCGCCGAAGGCGTTGACCAGGAGATGAAAGGCCAGGGCCGCGAAGGCGAAGGCCAAAATAAGAAAGACATCCTTTCCAGGGCGTCTCAGATGCTCCCTCTCCGGCAAGACCATGGGATCCACTCCGAATGTCATCGGATTATTATTATCAGAAACGACGGAGATGCTGTCAATCGCCGCTTTTTTTCCGGGCCGAAGGCGCGGCGGATCTTCCGCTTATGGAAGTCGTGATGGCCTCGGCCCACAAACACAATTGACGACAGGGAAAGCGGGCGATAATCTTAAAGATGGTTACGATCCAAAGGAGTGACGCATGAAAATCATCGTGAACGGCAACCGGCTTCTCGTCGTCTATTCCGGCGTCTTGACGCTGGTCTTGGCCATGACGCTGCTCGCGACTGCCGAGAGAAGCCGGAAGACGAGCTTCGAAGAGATCGACGTCCAGAGGGTCAATGTCGTCGAACCCGACGGAACAGTCAGACTGATCCTCTCCAATAAGACGCTTTTCCCGGGCATCATCTTCAAGAAGAAGGAGTATCCGCACCCCAACCGGAAGACGGCGGGGATCCTCTTCTTCAACGAGGAAGGGACGGAGAACGGCGGTCTGATCTTCGGCGGCGAAAAAGACAAGAACGGGAAGGCGAGCGCCTACGGACACTTGAGCTTCGATCAGTATGATCAGGACCAGGTTTTCACGATCGATGCCTCGGAGGACGACGGCTACCGGAAAGCGCGGCTGTCCATATGGGATCGTCCCGACTACTCCGTCGGGGAACTCCTTGCCCTTCAGGTTCGCATCAAGAACCTGCCGGAGGAGCAGCAGAAGGCGGAGTACACGAAGTTTTTCGCCGCCCACGAAAAGGCTCAGCCCCGGGTCTTCCTCGGCAAGAGCGACAACGGCTCCGTCTCCCTGCGGCTTAACGACAAGCAAGGACGCGAGCGGCTCATCCTGGAAGTGACGCCGGACGGCGCTCCCATCGTCCGCTTCCTCGACCCGAGCGGCCGGGAGACAAGCCGGTGGCCGGTTGAGACAGAAAAGAAATAAGGAGGCGGCGTCCGCCGATGATCAAATTGACCGCCCCCCACGGCTTGTGGTATAAGCCTCTGTGGCACCCGAGAACCTGTCTTCCATGAAGACGACGACCGCCCCGCCAACTCACGCTCGCACCGCCCCCGTCCTTCTCCCCGCATCCACGACGACCGCGGGTCTCGCCGTCCTGTCCCTCCCTCTCAGTAGCCACTAATCTTACCGATAAGGAAGGTCATCATGAGCGAATCAAAACCCCTCGTCCCGGAGACCCGGCCCTTCTCCCGCCGGAAATTCCTGACCGCGTCGGCCACCGCCGCGGCCGGGGTCATGGTCTTGCCGAGGCACGTCGTCGGTGCGACGCCCCAGCGCAAGGCGCCGAGCGACACGCTTAACATCGCCTGCGTCGGCGTCGGCGGCATGGGCTATTCCGACACCCGCGGCGTGCGCACGGAGAACATCGTCGCCCTCTGCGACGTCGACGACGAGCAGATGGCGAAACTCCTCCGCTCCGACGAGCTCGAGCCGAAGGAGAAGGCCATGTACGAAAAGGCGGCCAAGTATCGCGATTTCCGCCGCCTGCTCGAGAAGGAGAAGGGCATCGACGCCCTGACGGTGACCGTGCCCGACCACAACCATACCATTATCGCCATGACGGCCATCAAGCTCGGCAAGCACGTCTACGTCCAGAAGCCCCTGACGCACACCATCAAGGAGGCGCGGCTGCTGGCCAAGGCGGCCAAGGACGCGAAAGTCGTCACCCAGATGGGCAACCAGGGCCATTCCAAGGAAGGCGCCCGGCTCATCTGCGAGTGGATATGGGACGGGGCGATCGGCAACGTCACCCAGGTCGATGTCTGGACCAATCGTCCCATCTGGCCCCAAGGGATCGACGCGCCGAAGGAGATCCCCTCCGTGCCCTCGACCCTCGACTGGGACGTCTGGCTCGGCCCGGCGCCGTTCCGGCCCTACCACCCCGCCTACTGCCCGTTCGCGTGGCGCGGCTTCTGGGACTTCGGCACGGGTGCCCTGGGCGACATGGGCGCCCACCTTCTCGACCAGCCGTTCTGGGCCCTCAAGCTCGGTTATCCGACGAGCGTCCAGGCCAGCTCGACGCCGTTCACCAAGGACTGCTATCCGTGGGCCGAGGTCGTTAGTTACGAGTTCCCGGCCCGCGGCGCCATGCCCCCGGTCAAGCTGACCTGGTGGGACGGCGGACTGACCCCCCCGCGCCCGGCCGGGCTCGAGGACGGGCGGATGATGGGGGACGAGGGCGGCGGCGTCCTCTTCCATGGCGACAAGGGCGTCCTGATGTGCGGCACCTACGGCGAGAACCCGCGGCTCGTCCCCGAGAGCCGGATGCAGGAGTACAAGCGGCCGGAGAAGACCATCCCGCGCTCTCCCGGCATCCGCGAGGAGTGGATCGAGGCCATCAAGAAGGGGACGAAGTCGACGACGGATTTCTCCTACGCGGGCCCGTTGACCGAGGTCATGCTCCTGGCCAACGTTGCCGTCCGGGTCAAGGACAAGAACATGAAGCTCCTCTGGGACGGCGAGAACATGCAGTTCACGAACCTGCCGGAGGCGAACCAGTTCCTCCAGTTCGACTACCGCCCCGGCTGGAGCTTGTGATGAAGAGAACTAGCATGATCTTGGGGCTCGTCGCGGCCTTCCTTCTGTCCCTCGGCGCGGCGGCCCAGGACAAGCCGTCGGAGGCCTGGCAGATCCACGACATGAACCGGCCCATGGCCCCGGTCATCACGCCGGGCCCGGCCGGCCCGCCCGTGCCGCCGCCTTCCGACGCCGTCGTCCTCTTCGACGGCAAGGACCTCTCCAAGTGGACGGACGCCAAGGGCCAGCCGGCGCGCTGGAAGGTCGAGAACGGCTATTTCGAGGTCGTGCCCAAGACCGGCGACATCCGGACGGCCCAGGGCTTCGGCGATTGCCAGCTCCACGTCGAGTGGATGGCGCCGTCGCCGGCCAAGGGCGAAGGCCAGGACCGCGGCAACAGCGGCGTCTTCCTCATGGGACTCTACGAGGTCCAGGTCCTCGACTGCTACAACAACAAGACCTATGCCGACGGCCAGACGGCGGCCATCTACGGCCAGTACCCGCCGTTCGTCAACGCCTGCCGGCCGCCCGGCGAGTGGCAGACCTACGATATCGTTTTCCATCGGCCGCGCTTCGACAAGGACGGCAAGGTCCTCTCGCCGGCCCGCCTGACCGTCTTCCACAACGGCGTCCTCGTCCACGAATGCGCGGTGCTGACGGGGCCGACGGCCCACCACGCGCGTCCGCCCTACACGACGCACGCCGACCGCCTGCCCGTTTCCCTGCAGGACCACGGCCATCCCGTCCGCTACAGGGACATCTGGGTGCGGAACCTGGAGTGACCATGAGAAACCGATGGATTTTGGCTGCCCTCGTCGTCGGCCTGGCCGTCGGGCTCGCGCTCGCCGGCCCGGGCCAGGCGCCCGAGAAGCCCAGGACCGCCCTCTTTGTTTGGGGCGGCTGGGAGGGCCATCAGCCCAAGCAGTGCGTCGACATCTTCGCTCCATGGCTCGAAGCCCAGGGATTCAAGGTCGAGATCTCCCACTCTCTCGAGTCCTACCGCGACCTGGCCCGGCTCAAGACGTTCGACCTCATCGTCCAGGCCTGGACCCAGGGCGAGATCACGGCCGAAGAGGAGCGGAACCTCGAGGAGGCGGTCAAGGGCGGCGTCGGGCTGGCCGGCTGGCACGGCGGCTTGGCCGACTCCTTCCGGGCCAGCGTCGAATACGAATTCATGGTCGGCGGCCAGTGGGTTGCCCACCCCGGCGGCATCATCGACTACGACGTCGACATCCGAAAGCCCGCCGACCCCATCGTCAAGGGCCTCAAGCCGCGCTTCCACATGAAATCCGAGCAGTATTACATGCAGGTCGACCCCGGGGTCGAGGTCCTGGCCACGACGACCTTCTCCGGCCAGTACGCCCCGTGGACCAAGGGCGTCGTCATGCCCGTCGTCTGGAAGAAGCACTACGGCGCGGGCCGCGTCTTCTACTGCTCGCTCGGCCACGTCGCGGCCGACTTTGACGTCCCTGAGGCCAGGACGATCGTCGAGCGAGGAATTCTCTGGGCGGCCCGCATCCCCGAATAGGGCAGGGAGCCAGGCGGCCGCGTCCGCGGCGAAGGAGGGAACGATGAGCCGTTCGCGCACCCCGGCGGACCCGGCCCGGGGGGAGCTCCACCCCTTGAGCCTCTCGTTCGAGCCGCGGCTCGAGCGGGAGTTCATGGACGATTACCTCGAGAAATCCCTCGGGCAGGTCCGGCTGACGATCCTCGTCGCCGCGCTCCTTTACGCGTCGTTCAGCGTCCTGGACGCGGCCGTGGCCCCGGCGGCGATGAAGACGCTCTGGCTCATCCGCTTCGCCGGCTTCCTGCCCCTGAGCGGCCTGGTCTTCCTCCTGAGCCGCGCCCCCGTCTTCCGCCGCGTCTGGCAGCCTGTCCTCGCCGTCTGGAGTCTCCTCGCGGGGCTGGGCGTTGTGGGCATGATCGGCGCCGTACGGGGCGAGGCCCAATACTCTTATTACGCCGGACTCATCCTCGTCTTCATCGTCCTCTACACCTGGTCGCGGGTCCGCTTCGTCTGGGCCACGGTCACGGGCTGGCTCATCGTCGCCGCCTACGAGATCCTGACCATCGGCTTCCTCCATTCCCCGGCCCACGCCACCTGGACCAACAACTTCTTCTTCATCGGCGCGAACATCCTGGGCATGCTGGCCTGTTACTCGATCGAGCGCCTCGCCCGGACGGACTTCCTCAAGGAGCGGCTCCTGCGCGAGGAGGAGGAGAAGGTCCGGCGGGCGAACCTGGAGCTCAAAGAGAAGAACGAAGAGCTGCGCGGCCTGGCCGAGGTCGACGACCTGACCCGCATCCCCAACCGGAGGATGTTCGAGCAGGAGCTGAAGCGCGCCTGGCGGCGGGCCGTCCGGACGAGCAAACCGCTCAGCCTGCTCCTCTGCGACGTCGACGACTTCCGGGCCTTCAACGACGCCCACGGACGCCAGGCCGGCGACGAGTGCCTGGTCCGGGTCGCCGGCGCCGTTTCGGGCGCGGCCCGCCGGCCCGCAGACTACGCCACCCGCTACGGCGGGGCCGAGTTCGCCGTCCTCCTGCAGGACACGGGCCTCGAAGGCGCCCAGCACGTCGCCGAGCGCATCGCCCAGGCCGTCCGAGGCCTGGCCATTCCCCACGACCGCGGCACGGCCGCGAAGCAGGTCACGGTCAGCGTCGGCGCGGCCTCCATCCAGCCGACCCACGAGCAGGAGGCGGAGGCCCTCGTCCGCAAGGCCGACGAGTGCCTCTACCAGGCCAAGGGAGAGGGCCGCAACCGCGTCATCGTCGCCCGCGTATGATGGAACTGTCCCCGAAGGGGGCTGTCCCTCTTTTCGCGTCCCCGGCGCCGCCGGCAATGAAGGAGTACCGATCATGAAGAAAGCGTTGGCCATTTCATTATGCGCCGCGGTGATCCTGGCGAGCGTCCTGTCCGCATCGTCGCCGGGGCAGGCGGCGGATAAGCGCCTGAACGACCTTCTGGAGCCCGTCCGGCGGGCCAACCACGTGCCTGCGCTGGGCGGGGCCGTCGTGAGGTTAAAGGGGCTCGAGGCCGTCGGGGCGACCGGCATCCGCAAGGTCGGCTTCGATGTCGCCGTCACCGCCGGCGACGAATGGCACATCGGGTCGGACACGAAGGCGATGACGGCGGCCATGATCGGCGCGCTCGTCGAGCGGGGCAAGCTCCGATGGGAGACGACGATCGGGGAGGTCTTTCCGGATGAGACCGCTTCGATAACCCCGGAAATGCGGAAGGTGACACTCCTCCACCTCCTCTCCCACCGCTCCGGGCTCCCGGCCAATATCCCCTGGGGCCTTATCCCCCGCAAGGGAACGACTCGAGATCAGCGTCTATCGGTTATCAGGGGCCTGGCGTCGGTCAAACTTGTCGCCGAGCCGGGCGCCAAGTACCTCTACTCGAATCTCGGCTACGTCATCGCGGGGGCGATGGCGGAAAAGGCGGCCGGCGCCGTGTGGGAAGACCTGATGAGGGCCGTCCTGTTCAAGCCCCTGCGCATGCGGGACGTGGGGTTCGGCGGGCTCGGCACGCCCGGCCGGATCGACCAACCTTGGCCCCACGGCGAGGACGGCAAGCCCGTCGAGAAGAACGGTCCGGACATGGACAATCCTCCGGTCATGGGGCCCGCGGGCACGGTCCATCTTTCCCTCGCCGATTGGGCGAAGTTCGCCGCCGACCAGCTGCGGGGCGCCCGGGGCGGGAAGGCCCTCCTGAAGCCCGAGACTTATAAGAGGCTCCACACGCCTCCCTTCGGGGGCGATTACGCGCTCGGGTGGCTCGTCGTCGACCGCGACTGGGGCGGCGGGACGGTCCTGACCCACGCCGGCAGCAACACGATGAACTACGCCGTGGTCTGGGTCGCCCCGGCGCGCGGGTTCGCCGTGCTCGTCGTCTGCAACCAGGGCGGCCCGGCCGCCGCCAAGGCCTGCGACGAGGCCGCTGGAAAGCTCATCCAATGGCGCGGAAATAATGAAAAATAGGGACTGCTTAGCGCCCGGAGGCGTGAGCCAGCGGCCTTCTATCCCTTCGAGGCGATGGCCACCGCCAGCCAGTAGACCGTGCCCGCTTGCGAGTCCCTTTCGCCCGCGGCGCGGGCGCCGATGAGCAGGAGCTTGGAGCCCCTGAGCTCGAAGGGGGCCGAGACGACATCATCGCTTATGCTCACCCCGAGCGACCCCGCCTGCGCGCTCCAGCCGGCGTCGAAGCGCAGCCGGACGAGGAGCTTCCCGTTCCCGGCCGGCAGGAGCTCGGCCAGGACCCAGTAGCGCGACGTCCGGCCCTGGCCGCGGCTCTCCTCGAACCGGTCCTCGGCCCGGCCGCCTTCCCGGCCGAGCGCGAGCTCCAGCGACTTGAGCTCCTCGAGGCGGAAGCTCTTCACGGCCATGCCGCCCATCGAAAAGGCGACGCGGTCGAGGATGGCCGCGGTGACGGCGCCGTCCGAGGCGTCGGCGGCGAGCTCGGTCGGGAAAAAGACCGTGGCCCTCGGGAAAGCGGACGTTACGTCGCCGCATGCCTGGACGGCGGCCGGCCGGCCGTGACCATCGAGGGCCACGGCGTCGAAGCTCTGCTCCCGGGGGATGCGGAAGACGCGGACGACGAGCCGGACGTCGTTCGCGTCCCCGGCCGCGAGGGGCGGGAGGAACACGAGAAGGAGGGCGCCGGCGACGAGCGCCGGGCATCCCGCGCGCCGTCCGCTTCCCGAGTCTTTTTTTCTCATGGGCCGGACCTTGTTCATGCGATCTCCTTTTGTCCTGAAACTGCGGTCGTCCTGGATACAAGGCTCGCGCCGGAATATT
>JBBISK010000007.1:12060-15605 GCA_037441295.1 Candidatus Aminicenantota bacterium
ATCGGGTCTGGGAGGAGTGAAACGGGATGAGGATCAAGGTGCTCGGGACGCGGGGCGAGATCGCGGAGAGCGCGCCTCGCCACTCACGGCACTCCGGGCTCCTCGTCGACGGGCGGCTGCTGTTCGACCTCGGCGAGCCGGAGTTCCTGGAGACAAAGCCGGAGCGCGTCTTCCTGACCCATCTCCACCCGGACCATGCGTTCTTCGTCCGCGCGCCCGCCCCGCTCGGCCGGACCGCCTTCGCCCCGGAGAGGCGGGCCGGCATCCCCGAGCTCCGGCTCTTTCCCGGCCGGCTGTCCTGGCGCGGCTACGTCATCCGCGGCGTCCCCGCCCACCACAGCCTCAAGGTGAAGTCGACCGCCTACATCGTGGAGAAAGGCGGCCAGCGACTGCTCTACACGGGCGACATGTTCTGGATCAATAAGGAATACCAGCCGCTTCTCGGGCGGCTCGACCTCGTCGTGACCGAGGCGAGCTTTCTCCGCCGGGGAGGCATGATCCGGCGCGACCGGGCCACGGGTGTCGCCTACGGGCACGCCGGAGTCCCGAACCTCGTCGAGCTCTTCGCGAAGTTCACCCGGCACATCCTGCTCATCCACTTCGGCTCGTGGTTCTACGCCGACACGCGGGGGGCCCGGCGGACGCTCCGGGCGCTGGGGAGGGAGAATGGCGTCGACGTCCGGGCCGGCTATGACGGCTACGAGCTCGACCTCGGCGACCTCAGGTAGGCGTCCCACAGGTCCCGGCGGACGAACAGCGACAGCACGACCTCCGGCCGCAGCCCGTAATAAGCGGACACGTAGGCGTCGCCGAGGACGCGCCCGGCCGCCTCGGCGAAGCCGGCCGAGGCGATGACGACCGGAGCGTCGCGCAGGTTCCCGGCCGCGCCCGCCTCCGTCCAGTACCCGACGCGGCCGAACCGCCGCAGGTACCAGGGGAGCGGCCAGGTCTCGTCGGGCGGGGCGACGACCTTGACCAGCAGCCGCTCGCGCTCGGGGCTGGCCGCGGCGACGCCCTCGACCGCCCGGACGAGCTTCAAGAAATCGGGGCTCGTCTGGGCGTAGACGTAGGGGTTCGTCGGGTCGGCGTACGCGACGAAGTTCGCCCGGTAGTCCTGGAAGCCCAGGTTGAGGAAGCCGGGGGCCATGATGGCCAGGACGACGACCTTGACGACGCGGAACCTCCCCGTCCGGAGGAGAAGGCCGGCGCCGTTGCCGGCGAGAAGGACGAGCCCCAGCGTGAAGGGCAGGGCGTTCCAGGGCGTCTTATAGGGGATGATGGAGAAGGCGGCCAGGGTGACGACGGTGAAGAAAAAGATGAAGCGGACGAGGCGCGGGTGGCCGTCCTTTCCGGGCGCCGAACCGAAGGCGAAGATGCTGCCGGCGATGGCCAGGGCCGCGAGGAAGGCCTCGCTCCAGAGGGGGCCGTGGCCGAACCGCGCGTAGAGCAGCGTCTTGATGTAGGCGTACCAGGGCTGGGTGTGGAGGCCGGGCTCGCCGGCCCTCCGGGCGTACGTGCCGAACGCGGCCAGGGAATCGCGGAGGCCGCCGGGATTGCTGAGGAACGAGGTGAAGAGGAGCCAGGCTGGGACGAAGGCCGCGGCGAGGAAGACGGCGCCGTGGAGGACGACGGTTCCGGCCTTCCAGGGCGCGACGCCGGGCGCGGGTGTTTTCGGCCGCAGCCATCGGTCGGCGAGTGCCGCCGCGGCCAGGGCACCGAACAGGATGACGGACGTTTCCTTGGTCGCGTACATCATGCCCGCGGCGAAGCCGGCCGCCGCCGCCCACCAGCCGGAGCGCGTCTGCAGATACTTCCAGCCGGCGGCGATGAGCCCGGCCAGGAAGAAGACGAGCAGGGTCTCCTGGATGTAGAAGCGGCTGAAATACGTCAGGGACGGCGCGACGGCCGCGAGCACCGCCGCGGCCGCGATCGACTCCCGCGCCAGGCCACCGGCGAAGAGGAGGAAGAGAAGGAGCAGGCCGGCGCCGAAGAGGGCCGGGACGAGCCGGAGCTGGACCTCGCCGAGGTCGGCCAGCGTCCGGGCGCCCAGGGCCCGGGCCACCGGCAGCGTCAGGTAGTAGAGCGACGGGCCGTGGTGGTCCTTCGGGTCATAGCGGTATTCCCCGCGCTCGAGGAGGGCGCCGAACTTGACCGCCTGGTTGGCCTCGTCCGCGTGCATCGGCCGGAGGTCGAGCCGGGCGGTCCGGAGGGCGAGCGCGCCGAGGACGGCGCAGATAAAGAGCCCGCGGAAGGCTTTCGGCGTCATTTGGCGGGCAGGCCGTAGACCTCGACCTCCACGTAGTGGTTCATGTCGTTGGACGTGTTGCCGGCGCTGTAGAGCCGGACGTAGCGGGCCTTGACCCCTTTGGGGTCGACGAGCTTGCCCTCGTAGGTCTCGATGTACTCCCGGTCCTTGCCGATGCCCAGGCCCCCGGTGTTGTCGTGGTCGTTGTTGAAGAGGGTCGTGACACCGCTGACGAAGTCCTTGTCGTCGGAGACCTGGACGACGACGTCGCGGTAGACGCGGGCCTGGCTATGGTAGTGCCAGACGACGATGGCGTAGAGCGGCTGGGACTTGCCGAGGTCGACCTGGACCCACTGGAGGCCGGGGCCGAGCTCGACGTAATAGCCGTCTTCGCCGGACTTCTTGCCGTCGGTGAGGTACGAGAGCTCGCCGATGACGGGCTCCTTGTCGCTCGACGTGACGGGCTTTCCGGCCGAGAGGAGGACGGTCCCCACGGGAACGAGGAACGGCCCGCGCGGCCGGCCGGTGATGGGCTCGAGGTTCGGCGTGCGGATGTTCTTGGGCGTGCCGACGAACATGGGCTTGGGCAGCAGGAGCTTGAGGGATTCCTTGCCCTGCTCCTGAGAGCCCTCCTGGGCCGGGAGGGCCAGGGCCAGGGCGAGGACGGCGGCGGCGAGCGGGAGCGCTCTCTTCATGCGGGTCTCCTTGTCACTTGGTCTGGGCGATGGCGTTCGCGTTGGATATTTTACACTTTTTTCCCGTGATTATCACGAGGGCACAGGTCTCGTGATGGCTCCGGCAGTAGCGGGCGGTGTCGGCCGCCGGCAGGACGAAGAAGGCCGTCGAGAGTGCGTCCGAGAGCGCGGCCGAGGGGTGCGCGGCCCAGGCCGCGGGGTGGGCCCGGGCCGGGCGGCCCGTGCGCGGGTCGACGATGTGCTCGCCCTTGACCTCCGTGCCCGAGCCGCTCAGGGCGAGGTTCCGGAGCCGGACCCGGCGGGGCGCGCCCGGGCATCGCCAGGCAGTGGCGACCCCGACCGGCCAGCCGGCGCCGCGAACGCGGCCGGCCGGGCCGGGACCGAGGCCGAGGGCAGTGCTCGTCCCGGCGTGGAGGAGGGCGTTCCGGACGCTCCACTGGGCGAGGACTTCGGCCGCCCGGTCCAGGGCGTAGCCCTTGCCGATGGCGCCCAGGTCGACGTCGAGTGGGCGGGCCGGGCGTCCCGGCCGGCCGGCGTAGCGCTCGACCTCGAAGCCGCCCGGGACCATGTGCAGCCCGAGGAGGCTGAGGAGGTTCGGCGGGATA
>JBBISK010000007.1:15705-29394 GCA_037441295.1 Candidatus Aminicenantota bacterium
GCCGCGGCCGAAATGTTTGCCCTATAGTTGACGTCGAAGGCGCCGGCCGTCTCGGCCTGGACCCGCGCGGCGGGGGCCAGGCATTCGATGGTCTCGAGGCCGACCCTCATCCGCTCGCCGGGCCGCAGGCGGTTCATCCGGCTGACCTCGCTCGAGGGGTCGAAGCGGCTGAAGAGGCGCTCGATGCGATCGACCTCGTCGAAGGCGGCCCGGGCGGCCTGGCCGGCGTAGCTCTTGTGCTTGCCGGCGACGACGATCTCGAAGACGGTCGTCATCGCCTCGTGCGCGAATCGATGCGTTTTGGAGGTTCTCTTGGCCTCACTCATATCCAGCGTTCCAATGCGGCCTCGATAAATAGGGGGCGGCTCCAGGGTCGCCCGAAAGCCCCCGTTTGGAGGGGGACCCGTGCCGTTCCGTTGCGGAACGGTGCGGGGGAACCGGGACAGGTTCCCGGGGCCGGGGGATAAGGGCGAGTTCGACGCCGCCTCCAAATGTGGAGGTTGCGACTAAACTCCTCCGATTTTGAAGAGGGACAGCCCCCTCCGGGGACCGTCCCCCTGGACGGGTTTGACCTCCGGGGAGTGATGAATTAAGATACGGCCGCGAGACAGCCGAAACGCGGAGGGAACATCCATGTCGTCCCTGGCCCTGGTGGTGATGGCGGCGGGCGTCGGCAGCCGCTACGGCGGGCTCAAGCAGATCGAAGGCTTCGGCCCCGGCGGGCAGGCCGTCCTCGAATACTCGGTCTACGACGCCCTGAGGGCCGGGTACGACAAGGTCGTCTTCATCATCCGCCGGGATTTCGAGGACCTCTTCCGGGAGCGGGTTGGAAGCAAGGTCGAGCGGGCGGCCGAGACCGCCTACGTCTTCCAGTCGCTCGACCAGCTCCCGCCCGGCGTTTCCGTTCCGGCGGGACGGGCCAAGCCCTGGGGGACGGGCCAGGCCGTTCTCATCTGCCGGGACGCCGTCCGGACGCCGTTCTCGGTCATCAACGCCGACGACTTCTACGGCCGCACGGCGTTCGAGCTGATGGCCGCCGAGCTCAGGCGCCCGAAGCCCGGCGACGGCCTCTCCCATTACGCGATGCTGGGGTACCGGCTGGAGAACACCCTTTCGGAGCACGGCCACGTCGCCCGCGGGCTCTGCGAGTCCACCCCGGACGGCAACCTCCTCAGCATCCGCGAGCTGCTCAAGGTCCAGAGGTTCGACGACGGCGTCAAGCACACCGAGAACAGCGTCAACTGGCTCCCCCTCCCGGACGAGAGCCTGGTGTCCATGAACTTCTGGGGCTTCGAGCCCGACATTTTCGCCGAGTTGGAAAGACAGTTCCGAGAGTTCCTCGCCGCCAACGCCGCCCGCCTGGACAAGGCCGAGTTCCTTATCCCCGAGGCCGTCGGCGTCCTTATCCGGCGGGGAAAGGCGCGGGTCAGGGTCCTGCCGACCCCGGAGAGCTGGTTCGGCGTCACCTACCCCCAGGACAGGGTCCGCGTCCAGGCGGCCATCCTGGACCGGGTCCGCCAGGGGACCTACCCGGCCGACCTGTGGCCGGCCGCCTGAAGACGACACCCCGGAGGAGACAATGAAAGTCGCCCACACCGCCGCCATCGCCCTGACCGCGACCGTCCTCGGCCTCCTTGCCGCGTCCGCCGCGGGCCAGTCCGGACGCCCCAACGATTATGAGAACCCGCGCCTGCCCGGGCTGAACAAGGAGGCGCCGCACGCCACGCTCACGCCCTATCCCGGCCTCCCCTCGCCCCCGAAGCCCGGGACGGAGTCGCCGTGGCGCCTGTCGCTCAACGGACCCTGGAAGTTCCACTGGTCGCCCGGGCCCGCCGGGCGGCCGGCCGATTTCTGGAAGCCCGGCTACGACGTCAGCGGCTGGAAGGAGATCGCCGTCCCCTCGGACTGGCAGTTCCAGGGCTACGACATCCCCATCTACGTCAACATGACGTACGAGTTCGCCCCCAACCCGAACCCGCCCTTCGTGCCGCTCGACAGCAACCCCGTCGGCTCCTACCGCCGGACGTTCCGCATCCCGGCCGAGTGGAATGGCCTCGACGTTTTCCTCGAGTTCGGAGCCGTTAAATCTTTCTTCTACGCCTGGCTCAACGGTCACCTCCTCGGCTTCAGCAAGGATTCCAAGACGCCGGCCGAATGGAAGGTATCGCCGTATCTCGTCGAAGGCGACAACGTCCTTGCCGTCGAGGTCTACCGTTGGTCGGACGGCTCCTACCTCGAATGCCAGGACTTCTTCCGGCTGAGCGGCATCGAGCGCGACGTCGTCCTGACCGCCACGCCCAAGGTCCGCATCCGGGACTTCTTCGCCCGGCCAACGCTCGACGCTCAATACCGGGACGGGCGGCTCGACCTTGCCGTCGAGGTCGTCAACGGGGCGCCCGGCGTCCGGGTTGAACGGCTGGCCGTCCGCGTCGGCCTCTACGACGCCGCGGGCCGCAGGGTCCTCGATTCGAGCCGCCCGGTGGCCTTCGGCGCCGCGGACGAGACGGCCGCCATCGCCTTCTCGGAGCCCGTCAAGTCTCCCCGCCGCTGGAGCGCGGAAACGCCGGACCTCTACACTCTCACCGTCGAGCTCGCCGACCGGGCCGGCCGGACGATCGAGGCCTTGAGCCGCCGGGTCGGCTTCCGGACCTCCGAGGTCCGCGGCGGCCGCTTCCTCGTCAACGGCGTCCCCGTCCGGCTCAAAGGCGTCAACCGCCACGAGCACGACCCCCAGACCGGTCACGTCATCTCCGAGACGTCGATGCGCCGCGACATCGAGCTCATGAAGCGCTCGAACATCAACGCCGTCCGGACCTGCCACTACCCGAACGACCCGCGCTGGTACGACCTCTGCGACGAGTACGGCCTTTACGTCATCGACGAAGCCAACATCGAGTCCCACGGCATGGGCTACGGCGCGCGTAGCCTGGCCAAAGACCCCGACTGGGGACCGGCGCATCTCGACCGCATCACGCGCATGGTCGAGCGTGACAAGAACCATCCGTCGGTCGTCATCTGGTCCATGGGCAACGAGGCGGGCGACGGTGTCAATTTCGAGAACGCCTACGCTTGGATCAAGAAGCGCGACCCGTCGCGGCCCGTCCAGTACGAGCGGGCCGAGCTCCGCCCCCATACCGATATCTATTGCCCGATGTACGCGCGGATCGGCGAGATCGAGGCCTACGCCGCGACGAAGCCGGCGCGGCCGCTCATCATGTGCGAATACGCCCACGCCATGGGCAATTCGACCGGCAACCTCCAGGACTACTGGGACGTCATCGAGAAATACGAGGCCCTCCAGGGCGGCTTCATCTGGGACTGGGTCGACCAGGGCTTTCCGAAAATGAACGCCGCGGGCCGCCCGTTCTGGGGCTTCGGCGGCGACTGGGGCCCGCCGGACACGCCGAGCGACGCGAACTTCTGCTGCAACGGCCTCGTCGGCCCCGACCGCACGCCGCACCCGGGCCTGGCCGAGGTCAGAAAGGTCTATCAGTACGTCAAATTCAGGCCCGTCGAACTCGCAGCGGGCAAGGTCGAACTCGCCGACCGCTACGACTTCATCGGCCTCGACCGTTTCGACCTCCGCTGGGAGGTCGCCGCGGACGGCCGGACGGTCGCCTCGGGCACGGTTGAGAGGCCCCGCGTCGGGCCCCGCGAGAGCCGGACGTTCGCACTCCCCCTGGCCGGGATCCAGACGCGGCCGGGCACGGAGTATTTCCTGAACCTCGCGGTCGTGACGCGAGAGGCGTCGCCCGGCCTCCCCAAGGGCCACGCCGTAGCCGCGGAGCAGTTCCCTCTGCCATGGCATGCCGCCGCGCCCTCGCCAGCGGTTCCCGATTTGGCGCCGGGTTCACCCGCGGCCCTGGCGGTGGACGAGGGCCCGCGCACGATCGTCGTTTCCGGACCGGACTTCCGCCTTCTCTTCGACCGTCTCACGGGCACGCTGGCCTCGTTCCGGTTTTGCGGCCGGGAGCTCATCGCCTCCGGGCCGGAGCCGAACTTCTGGCGGGCGCCGACCGATAACGATTTCGGCAACCGCATGGACCGGCGATTGGCCGGCTGGCGGCAGGCCAGCCTCGAGCGCGAGCTCGAGTCGCTCGCGGCCGACCGGGAATCGCCGGACAGGGTCGTCGTCACGGCCTCCTACGAGCTCGGCGGCGTCGCCGCCGCGCATACTGTCCGTTACACAATAATGCGCGACGGAGAGGTCGTTGTCGCGAACGAGCTCACGCCGCGCGCCGGCGCCAAGCTGCCCGAGATGCCGCGCGTCGGGATGCGGCTGGCCGTGCCTCGCGTTTTCGACCGCGTCCGCTGGTTCGGCCGCGGGCCGCAGGAGAACTACTGGGACCGCCGGACGGCGGCCTTCGTCGGCGCCTACGAAACGACCGTCGCCGCGGAGATATGCCCCTACGTCGCCCCCCAGGAATACGGCAGCCGGAGCGAAGTGCGCTGGGTCGCCCTGCGCGACTCGGACGGGGCCGGGCTCCTCATCGCCGGCCAGCCGCTCCTCGGCTTTTCGGCCCTGCCCTACTGGCCGGAGGACCTGACGCTCGAGAAGCGGGGGGCGAAGCACCCGGCCGATATCGACGAGCGCGACTTCGTCTGCCTCGCCCTCGACGCGGCCCAGATGGGCGTCGGCGGCGACGACTCCTGGGGAGCGCCGGTCCACCCGGAATATACCCTCCCGGCCAAGGCCTGGTCCTATTCCTTCCGCCTTCGGCCTTTGGCCGCGGGCGACGACCCCGACGCGCTGGCCAAGGGCCTGCGCTGAGCCCGGCGGGGCCGGAGGCTGGGCATGCGCCGGACTCGAGAAATCGGCGCGGCGGGCCGTGTCCCCCGCCGCAGCCCCGTCTCGCTCCCCCGGGCCCTGTCGAAGCTCGGCTTAGCCTCGCGGTCGCGGGCGGCGGGCCTCATCGCCTCCGGCCGGGTCGCCGTCAACGGACGGCCCGTCCTCGACCCCGGCCTCTGGGTCGACCCGGGGCGCGACGCCGTCACCGTCGACGGGCTCGGACCGGCGGCCGGGCCCGCCGTCCACATCATGCTCAACAAGCCGCGCGGCCTGGTCACCACGGCCGCCGACGAGAAGGGCCGTCCCACGGTCTTCGAGTGCCTTAAGGGCGCCGGCCTACCGCGGGTCGTCCCGGTCGGCCGGCTCGACATGGCCAGCGAAGGGCTCCTCCTCTTCACCAACGACACGCGCTGGGCCGACCGGCTCCTCGACCCACGGAGCCGCCTCCCCCGGGTCTATCACGTCCAGATCGATCCGCGGCCGGACCCTGCCCTGTGCCACGCTCTGACCGAGGGCATGGCCGCCCCAGGCGGCGGCCGCCTGGCCGCCCGCTCGGCCCGCGTCCTGCGGATGGGGACCCGGACGGGCTGGCTCGAGGTCGTCCTCGAGGAGGGCAGGAACAGGGAGGTCCGCCGGCTCGTCGAGGCCCGCGGCCTGGCGGTCCGGCGCCTCGTGCGCGTCGCCTTCGGACCCCTCACCCTCGGCGACCTCGCCAAGGGAGCCTGGCGGCCGCTCGCCGCGGCCGAGCTCGACGCCCTGGACCTGGCCCTCCCCGGCCGGCCGCGAAACTCTTCGCGGCCCTGAAGCGTACTTATTATGGGTTTGAAAATTCCCGACTATCTTGATATTGTTTAGGAAAGACGTCCCGTGCCGCCCATGAAATGCCCTCGCTGCCAGTTCGACAACCCGGGCGAGACCCGGTTCTGCGGCTACTGCGGCCTCGAGCTCCAGGGGACCGGCGCCAAGGGCCGCTCCGCCGGGACGATGACCTACCAGACGCCGGCGCGCGGCCTGGAGCGCGGCGCGACCTTCGCCCGGCGCTTCGAGATCATCGAGGAGATCGGCCGCGGCGGCATGGGCACGGTCTACAAGGCCTTCGACACGAAGATCCGCGAGGTCGTGGCCCTCAAGGTCCTCAAGCCCGACATCGCCGCCGACCCGGACGTCATCGAGCGCTTCCAGAACGAGATGAAGCTCGCCCGCAAAGTCGCCCACCGGCACGTCTGCCGGATGTACGACCTCAACGAGGAGGGCCTGACCTTCTATCTGTCCATGGAATACGTCCAGGGCGAGGACCTCAAGAGCTTCATCCGCCGCTCGGGCCACCTCACCGAAGCCAAGGCCGTCGCCCTCGGCCGGCAGATCGCGGAGGGGCTGGCCGAGGCCCATCGTTTGGGCGTCGTCCACCGCGACCTCAAGCCCCAGAACGTCATGATCGACCGCGACGGGAACGCCAAGATCATGGACTTCGGCATCGCCCGCTCGCTTCACGGCCGCGGCCTGACGGCCACGGGCGTCATCGTCGGGACGCCGGAGTACATGTCGCCCGAACAGGCCGAGGCCGCCGACGTTGACCGGCGGAGCGACATCTACTCGCTCGGCGTCATCCTCTTCGAGATGGTCACGGGCCGCGTCCCCTTCGAGGGCGAGACGCCGCTGGCCATCGTCCTGAAGCACCGGGGCGAGCCGGCGCCGGACCCTAAGGACACGAACGACCAGGTCTCGCCGGAGCTCAGCCGGATCATTCTGAAGTGCCTGGAGAAGGACCCCGACCGCCGTTACCAGCACGCCGAAGAGATCCTGGGCGACCTCGACCGTCTGGCCGGGGAGCTGCCGACGCCGCGGCCCGTGACGCCGCGGCCGGCGACGGCGCGGCGCAAGCCCGTCACGACGCGCGAGGTCACCGTCAAGTTCAGCCCGGTCAAGGTCCTCGTCCCGGTCGTGGCCGTCCTCCTCGCCGTCGCCGGCGGGCTCCTCGTCATCAGGCCATGGGCCTCGCGGAAGGCGCCCGACCGGCGGGACCTCGCGGTCCAGCCGGACGTCAATCATCCCGGGGGGGTCCGCGGTCCGGAATACGTCCGGACTCCCCCCTCGGGCGAGCCCGCTCCGCCCGGCGCGCCCGGGTCCGGTGCGGCGGGAGGGCTGGACCTCTCTAAGGTCGTGCCGTTCCTCGCGCCCATCATCGGCGGGGATTCGGCCAAACTCCTCGAGGGCAAGAGCGCCGACGAGCTCGACCGCTTCCTGACGTCCCTCAAGGGCAAGGTCCCCTCCCTCGCCGGCAAGATCGGCGACCTCCAGACCCAGATCAGGGACGCGCGTCGTTATGAACAGGCGGGCAACCCCGATGCCTCGAAGAGGAGCTACTCGAAAGGCGACTCCGAGATGCGCAAGCTCCTGACCCTGGTCAACGAAAAGGACAAGGCCGACCGGGCCAAGGCCGAGATGGACGCGGCCAAGAAGAAGTCCGACGAGGCGGCCGCCGGGCGGGCTCCGAACCTCCTGACTTGGATCGCCGGGGAAAAGGAGAAGGACGCGCTCGACTCTTACCAGAAGAACGATTTCTCGGGGGCCCGCATCCTCTACGGCATCCTGGGCAAGGTCTATCTCCTGAGCGTCCGGGGCGGGAACGAGGACGCGTGCCTGTCCGCACTCCAGGGGCTGGCGAAGACCTCGGGAACCGAAGCCGAGGCGGCCCAGGCCCCGGCCAAGCAGTCCTGGCTCTTCGGCCGGGCCAAGGAGGAGGAGACGGCGGCGGGGAGCCTCGCCCGCGGCAAGTCCTATCCCGAGGCGGCCGAGCGGTTCATCCTGGCCGCCTTCCTCTACGAAAAAGCCAGGGACGTCGCGCTCGAGAGCGCCCAGGCCGCGGACAAGTGAGCCAAGGGCGGCCGCGGATCCTCTTCGTCTGCTTCGGCAACATCTGCCGGAGCCCGATGGCCGCGGGCCTGGCCCGCCGGCGGCTGGGCGGCCGGGCCGAGGTCGCGAGCGCCGGCATCGGCGCCTCCGGGGGGCCGGCCGCGGAGGACGCCGTCCTGGTCATGAAACTCGTCTACAAGGTCGACATCTCGGACCACGAAGCCAGGAACATCACCGATTACGCCCTCGCCTCGTTCGACGAGGTCGTGGCCCTGGACCTGGGCATCTATTCCTATCTCAAGGGGCTGCGCGTCGTCCCGGAGGACAAGCTCTCCGGCTGGGACGTCGAGGACCCGCTCGGCCGGGGCTACGACGCGTTCAAGGAAGCGGCCCGGAAGATCGACCAGCGCCTGGGACAGCTCGTCACCCGACTGGGCCTCGACGCCTGAGGCTTCGCCCGCCCTCCTCAATCCATCATCGCGGCGAGGAACCGCGTCGAGGGGATGTTGTCGAGGATGATCTTGATGACGGCCAGGATGGGCACGGCCATCATCATACCGGGGATGCCCCACAGCCAGTTGCCGAAGAAGAGGGAAAAGAGGACGAGAAGCGGGCTGAGCCCCAGCCCCTTGCCCAGGAAGCGGGGTTCGACGGCATTGCCCAGGACGAAATTGACGGCCATGAGCAGGACGAGGATGCCGATGGCCGGCCCGAGCGTGCCGAAGTAGAAGACCGAAAGGAGCACGGGCAGGGCCGTGGCGATGACCGACCCGAGGGTCGGGATGAAGTTCAGCAGGAACGCCAGGACGCCGAAGACGACGGCGAAGGGGAGGCCGAAGAGAGCCAGGACTAGGGTCGTCAGGGTCCCCGTGGCCAGGCAGACGAGGGAGTGAACGGCGAAGTACCTCTGGACCTGCTTGTCGATGCGCCGCACGGCGTGGACGACCGTCTTCGCCCGGTCCTCGGAGAAGGCCTGGGCGATCTTCTTCTCCATCCGCCCCCGCCCGGCCAGGATGAAGATCATGAACAGGAAGACGAGCAGGAGCTCGGAGACGAAGGAGACGAACGGGCCGAGCGCCGACAGGATGATCCCGCCGACCTTCTCCGCGTTCAGTCCGTTGATCCAGCCCACGACCTCGGCCTTCAGCTTCGGGTTGGTCAGGTTCCGGTCGACGCCCTCGAGGAACGAGCGCATCATCTCGTTGTAGGAGGGAAGCTCCGAGGCCAGCGACTTGCCGCTCGAATAGAAGAGGACGCCGATGAGGAGCAGGACGACGACGGTCAGGACGACCAGGGCCACGGGCTTCGGGACCTTCTTGCGGACGAGGAAGTCGAGCACGGGCGTGAGCGCGAACGACAGGAACAGGGCCAGGCAGAAGGGGACGAGGACCGGCCTGGCCAGCTTGGCGAAGACGCCGGCGATGAAGACGACGACGGCGGCGACGCCGAACTTGAGAAACCTGTTGTCGTCCACGTTCGACCTCCTGGGCCCATGATAATCAAAACCGCGACAAAAGAAAACCCGCGCGGAGAGGCCCGCGGCTCAGCCCGGGATCCGTTCGTAGAAATCGTTCCCCTTGTCGTCGACGATGATGAAGGCCGGGAAGTCCTTGACCGTGATCCGGAAGATGGCCTCCATCCCGAGTTCGGGGTAGGCCAAGACCTGCTGGCTCGTGATGCAATCCTTCGCCAGGCGGGCGGCCGGCCCCCCGATCGAGCCGAGATAAAACCCTCCGTAGGTCTTGCAGGAGTCCGTGACGATCTTCGACCGGTTGCCCTTGGCCAGCATGACCAGCGAGCCTCCCCGCTTCTGGAAGACCGGCACGTAATCGTCCATGCGGCCGGCCGTCGTCGGTCCGAACGACCCGGACGCCATGCCCGGCGGGGTCTTGGCCGGGCCGGCGTAATAGACGATGTGATCCTTGAAATAGCCCGGCAGATCCTCCCCCTTGTCGAGTCGCTCCTTGAGCTTGGCGTGAGCGATGTCCCGCGCCACGACGATGGGGCCGTTGAGGGAGAGCCGTGTGGCCACGGGATAGCGGCTGAGAGTGGCCCGGATCTCGTCCATCGGCCGGTTGAGGTCGATGGCCACGGCCGAGACTCCCGTACCGGCCGGCTCGGGGAGGAAACGGGCGGGGTCGCGCTCCAGGCGCTCGAGGAAGATCCCGTCCCGGGTGATCTTCGCCTTGACGTTCCGGTCGGCGTTGCAGCTCACGCCGAGGCCGATCGGACAGGACGCGCCGTGCCGCGGCAGCCGGACGACCCGCACGTCGAGGCAGAAGGCCTTCCCGCCGAACTGGGCGCCGAGCCCGAGCCCCCGTGAGATGGCGAGGAGATGGGCCTCGAATTCGAGGTCGCGGAAGGCATGACCGCCCGGCCCGCCCGCCGTCGGCAGGTGGTCCAGGTCGCGCGCGGAGGCCAGCTTGACGGTCTTGAGGACGAGCTCCGCCGAGGTCCCTCCGACGACGACGGCCAGGTGGTAGGGCGGGCAGGCCGCCGTTCCGATGCCCTTGATCTTGGCCGTCAGGAACTTCGTCAGCGCCTCGGGGTTGAGGACAGCCTTGGTCTCCTGGAACAGATAGGTCTTGTTGGCCGACCCGCCGCCCTTGGCGATGAACAGGAACTTGTATTCCTCGCCGTCGACGGCGGAGATGTCGATCTGGGCCGGCAGGTTCGTGCCCGTGTTCATCTCGTCGTACATGGTGAGGGGCGCGTTCTGGGAATAGCGGAAATAGTTCTTCGTATAGGCGTTGAAGACGCCGCGGGAGAGGGCTTCCTCGTCCCCTCCCCCCGTCCAGACCCGCTGGCCTTTCTTGGCGTTGATGACGGCCGTGCCCGTATCCTGACACATCGGCAGGATCCCGTCGGCCGAGATGACGGCGTTCTTCAGGAGCTCCAGGGCGACATAGCGGTCGTTGGCCGAGCCGTCGGGGTCCTTCAGGATGTCCGCCACTTGTTTCAAGTGCGACGGGCGGAGCATGAAGGCCACGTCGTGGAAGGCGCGCTCGGCCAGAGCCGTCAGGCTCTCGGGCTCGACCAAAAGGACAGGACGGCCGGCGAACTCGCCGGCGGCGACCCCGTCGCGGCCGGCGGACTCGTATTCGGTCGTGTCCGGTCCCTGGGGAAAGAGGGGGGTGAAGGCAAAGTCCGGCATGATGTTCCCTCCGTCGGGGGCGGCCGAGGCCGCCGGATTAAGGGGCCTGGACCTTGCCCAGGCCGTACTCGTAGCCCTTTTCGAAGGCCAGCAGGTTGAGCCCCTCCGTCCCCGTCGGCACAGAGGTCTCGACGGCCTTGCGCATGGCCTCCTTCGACACGAGGCCGCTCACGGCGGCGAAGAAGCCGGCCATGACCATGTTCAGGACGACCTTGCGGCCGAGCTCCTCGGCGATGCGCGTCGCCGGGATGCCGAAGACCTTGACCGTCGGGGAGATCCCCTTGGCGTCCACGAGTTCGTCCTCGATGAGGAGCATCCCGTTCGGGTCGAGCTCGGGCGAGAACTTGGTGAAGGCCTCCTGGCTCATGATGACCATAACCTGCGGCCTCTTGACATAGGGATAGAGGATGGCGCCGTCGGAGACGATGACCTGGGCGCTGCAGGCGCTGCCCCGGGCCTCGGGCCCGAAGGCCTGGGTCATGGTCGCGTCCTTGCCGTCGTAGAGCGAGGCGGCCTTGCCGATGATGTAACCGGTCAGGATGACGCCTTGGCCGCCGAAGCCGCCGATCTTGATCTCCGTCTTGGCCATTTTACCCCTCGTAGACCTTGTACTTCGGACCGAGGCGCTCCTGGTAGTGGGCGTTCATCGCGTCGAGGTAGGTCGGGCGCGACGTGTCGACGAACTTGCCGACGACCATCCTGTCGCGGAGGCGAATGTCGGCCTCCTTAGTCGAAGCGCCGTTCCGGATATCGCTGTTCTCGCAGTACCAGCGAAGGCGGTCCAAGCCGTCCCCCATCTTCTGCTGGCGCTCGAAGATCGTGGGGCAGGGGGCGACGATCTCGACGAACGAGAACCCGGGCTTCTGCATGGCCTCGACCATGGCGTTCGTCTGGTTGTAAACGTGGAGGGAGGTCCAGCGGGCGACGTACACGGCGCCGACCGACTCGGCCAGGAAGGGCAGGTTGAAGGGGAATTCATAGCTGCCGAAAGGGCTCGTGGAGAGGATCGAGCCTTCCGGCGTCGTCGAGGCCAGCTGCCCGCCCGTCATGGCGTAGTTGAAGTTGTTGAGGCAGATGACCGTGATGTCGATGTTCCTCCGCGCGGCATTGATGAAATGGTTTCCGCCGATGGCGATGATGTCGCCGTCCCCGCTGAAGACGACGACCTTAAGCTTGGGATTGGCCAGCTTCATCCCGGTGGCGAACGGGATGGCCCGGCCGTGGGTCGTGTGGAACGAATCGACCTTGACGTAGCCGGCGACGCGCCCCGTGCAGCCGATGCCGGAAACGACGACGACCTGGTCGAGTGGCAGGCCCAGCTTCTCCAGGGCCTTGGCGAAGCAATTGACACTGACGCCGATGCCGCAGGTCGAGCACCAGATGTGGGGCATCCGGTCCATGCGCAGGAAGTCGTCCATAGGATGCTTCTCGGGACTGGTCTGCCCGGCCGCCGGACTCAGGGATGCCTTGTGGAGTTCGTTCAGGACCGACATCGGTGCGCCTCCTCGATCTTCTTGACGATGTCTTCGATGTTGTGGACCGTCCCTCCGCCGTGGCCGGCCAGGACGACGGGGGCCTTGCCCCGCGCCGAACGGTCGACCTCGTAGAAGACCTGGCCGTAGTTCATCTCGGCCACGACAAGGGCCGTCCCCCGGCAGGCGAGCTCGAAAATCCTCGGCTCCGGGAAGGGCCAGACGACGATCAGCCGGAGCATGCCAACCTTGATTCCCTTCTTCCGGGCGATGTCGATGGCCTCGACGGCGACGCGCGACGTGATGCCGTAGGTGACGATAACGACGTCGGCGTCCTCGACCCCGGTCTCCTCGTACCGCCAGATCTTCGGCGCGTTGAGGCGGATCTTGTCGACCAGGCGATGAACGAGCTGCTCCTGGACCTCGGCGGTCATGACGGGATAGCCCCGGTAGTCGTGGGTCAGCCCGGTCACGTGGAGCCGGTAGCCGTCGCCGGCCTTGAACATGTCCGGGACGAGGTCCTCGCCCGGCTTGAACGGAAAATACTGCCCTGGGGGGAGCTTCGTGTAGCGCCGGGGAGTGATCTCGATCTCGTCGGAGGGGGGGATGACGACCCGCTCCATCATGTGGCCGACGCACTCGTCCATCATGAACATGACCGGCACCCGGTATTGCTCGGAGAGATTGAAGGCGGCGATGGTCAGGTTGAAGGTCTCTTGGGGCGAGTTGGGCGAGAGGGCGATGATCTCATAGTCCCCGTGCGACCCCCAGCGAGCCTGCATCATGTCGGCCTGGGAGGGAAGCGTGGGTAAGCCCGTGGACGGCCCGCCGCGCTGGACGTCGACGAAGACGCACGGCGTTTCGGTCATGGCCGCCAGGCCGATGTGTTCCATCATCAGGGAGAAGCCGGGGCCGCTCGTGACGGTCATGGCCTTCTTGCCGGCCCAGACGGCGCCCTGGAGCGTGATCGAAGCGGCCAGCTCGTCTTCCATCTGGATGAACAGCGCCCCTTCGACCATCGGCGCCCGCCGGGCGAACCTCTCGACGACCTCGGTCGACGGCGTGATCGGATAGCCGGCGATGAACCGGCACCCGGCCGCCAGCGCGCCCTCGCAGCAGGCGAAGTCGCCGTCGATGTAATGGGACCCGGTCAGGACTCCTCTAGGATCGGCTTTCATGGTTTTTCCCCGGTCTTGGGCTCGTAGGTGTAGATCGCGAACTCCGGACAGATCATCCGGCAGAAGCCGCAGTTGATGCAGAGCTCGGCGTGGAGGATCTCCGGCGGATGGTAGCCCTTGGCGTTGTATTTCATGGCCACGGCGAGCACGTGGTGCGGGCAGTACTCGGTGCAAAATCCGCACCCCTTGCACCGCTCCTCGAGGATGACGATCTCGCCGTGGGGCGTCTCCGGCTTCGGGAGC
>JBBISK010000008.1:0-7870 GCA_037441295.1 Candidatus Aminicenantota bacterium
CCCCGGCAGAGACGGTGAGTGCCGCCGAAAACCCGCAGGCCGAGGAACTCCCGGAGAAGAAAGACGACACTCACTGGCGATGGCGGCTCGGCAGTGTTGAACATCTCGCGGCCAGGATGGACGCCCAACGGTTCGGCGTGAAAGCCTTCTATCTCTTCGGGAGCACGACCAACGCGACGGCAGGCCCTCAGAGCGACATCGATATTCTCATTCATTTTGGCGGGACAGACACGCAAAGAAAAGACCTGATGAGCTGGCTTGAAGGATGGAGTCTTTGCCTGAGTGAGATGAACTACCTACGAACCGGACACAAAACGGATGGGCTGCTCGATGTTCATCTCGTGACAGATGAGGACATCAAGAGGAGGACGAGTTTCGCGGCCAAGATCGGTGCTGTCACGGACGCGCCCAGATTGCTGCCGATGGGTCAGGATCTAAAAAGATAGCCGGCCGCGGATCAAATAAGCTCTCTCGTGGAGGCTTCGAGGTCGTCAAGCCTGAACCGGACCAGGGCCAGTTCGGGTCCGTCGTGCGCACCTGAAAAGGTATAGGTCCGGCCGATCTTGTCTTTCCACGACCCGGTGATCCGAGCGGATTCGTGGACGTGTCCGTGCAGGGTCAAGAGCGGCTGATGTGTCTCAATGAACCGTCTAACGGCGATGCTTCCGACGTTTAGGTCAAGGGGCACATGATCGATCGTCTTGCCGTCCAGAGCGGCCCGGTCGAGGTTGGTTTGATAGGGGGGGCTGTGAAAAAGAAAGACGGCGTTCGAGAGATCGTCCTTTCCGACTAGGTTTTCAAGGTCGGCTTGGATGGTCGAGTATTTCAAGTCAGAATCCGGAACCGGAATGGAGTGCATCCCCTCCTCAGGGGAAACGCAGTCCAAGTCGACATATCGTGAGACGTCATAGCGCTCCCAGTCTTTCAATCTGAATGGCGTGGGCGGGACATAAGCGTACCCGAAAACCGAGAAATTCAAGAACGCCGCCCGCCGATGATGGACGTACTCCCAAAGCCCCATCTCATCTCCGGCCAGGATCGCCGTCTCCTCGGAGCGCATATCATCATTTCCCAGGATGAGAAAAAACCTGGGATAATTTATCCCGAGCGTCCGCTTCAATTGTCCAAATCTCGCGGCCAAGAAGTCATTGGCAAAATCTGAAGAAGTCGGACTCGTTGGTGAAAGCGCGAGCAAATGGGATGGGAACAAGTCTCCCCCGAGAAACACGGCTTTCGGATGCTCCTCCTTGATGGCCTGGAAAAGCTTCCGGTAGCGATCGGCCCGCCCATGCAGGTCGGAGACAAAAAAACAAGTCGGTGTGTCGGAAGGATTCATTCAGCTTGCGATGCGATCGAGATGCCCTCCGGAAATGATATTCTCAGCCGCAAATCCGTGTCAAGCGCTCAAGGGCCGGCGGGGCCGGGGCTCCGCTCTCGGATGTCCAGTCAACCCCTCGAGTCCCCGGCATGAATGCCGGGGCTTGTTCGGGGTTAACCCTGAGCCTCGCTTCTTGTCCCCGCCTTGAAAGGCGGGGCTTGGCGTCGGCGAACGGGTCAAGATGGCCGATGAATCACCCGAACGACGATAGGCCGCGCTTTCCTTTCGAAATCAACCACATCGCTGCCTTTTTCCGGTTTCTTTTCTGGGGGCGAACCCCCTGATGTTCGGGCCGGCAATCGCTTGACAGGCCGGGGAAGATTATGATAAATCTTATCGACTCGTAAAGCCCATGAGAATAAAAAACTCAATTTACCAAGGAGGAGTCGATGTCAAATTACGTGGCTGACCTGATGGCGGAGGTCAAAGCTAAGAACCCCGCGCAGCCTGAGTTCATCCAGGCCGTCCAGGAAGTGGCCGAATCGCTCGCCCTCGTCATGGACCGGTATCCCGTCTACCGCAAGATGAAGGTCCTCGAACGGATCATCGAGCCCGAGCGGGTCATCATGTTCCGTATCCCCTGGGTGGATGACAAGGGGGAGGTCCGCGTCAACCGCGGCTTCCGCATCGAGATGAACAGCGCCATCGGCCCCTACAAGGGCGGCCTGCGCTTCCACCCCACCGTCAACCTCGGCATCCTGAAATTCCTGGCCTTCGAACAGGTGTTCAAGAATGCCCTCACGACCCTCCCCATGGGCGGCGGCAAGGGCGGTTCGGATTTCGATCCGAAGGGCAAGAGCGACAACGAAGTGATGCATTTCTGTCAGGCCTTGATGAATGAGCTGTTCCGGCACGTCGGATCGGACACCGACGTCCCCGCCGGCGACATCGGCGTTGGCGGCCGCGAGATCGGATACATGTTCGGGCAGTACAAGAAGCTGCGCAACGAGTTCACCGGCGTGCTGACAGGCAAGGGCCTGAAGTGGGGCGGCTCCCTGATTCGCCCCGAGGCGACCGGCTACGGAGCCACCTATTTCGCCGCCGAGATGCTGGGGACCCGCAAGCAGACGATGGAGGGAAAGATCTGTCTCGTCTCCGGCAGCGGCAATGTGGCCCAGTACACCGTCGAGAAGATCAACCAGCTGGGCGGGAAGGCCGTCACCCTCTCCGATTCCAACGGTTACATCCTGGACGAAGCCGGCATCACGGCCGAGAAGCTGGCCTTCGTCATGGACCTCAAGAACAACCGTCGCGGCCGCATCAAGGAATACGCCGACAAGTACAAGGGCGTGCAGTACTTCTCCCTGGAAGGAAACCTGGATTACAACCCGCTGTGGAACCACAAGGCCCACTGCGCCTTCCCCTCCGCGACACAGAACGAGATCAACGGCAAGGACGCCCAGAACCTGATCAAGAACGGCGTCTACGTCGTCTCCGAAGGCGCCAACATGCCCTCCACGCCGGAGGCCGTTGAGGTCTTCATCAAGGAGAGAATCCTCTTTGGACCGGGCAAGGCCGCCAACGCCGGCGGCGTCGCCACCTCGGGGCTCGAAATGTCCCAGAACAGCCAGCGCCTGGCGTGGACGCGCGAGGAAGTGGACCGGAAGCTGCATGACATCATGAAGGCCATCCACAAGACCTGCGTCGACAACGCCGAGCATTTCGGCACGCCCGGCAACTACGTCAACGGCGCCAACATCGGCGGCTTCCTCAAGGTGGCCGATTCGATGCTGGACCAGGGCGTCGTCTAAGCGATCTTCCGTTCGGCCTGGTTCTTACGGGGGAGGGCAGCCTCCCCCTTTTTTTTGCCTCGCGTGTCAATCTCGACAACATGATCTCGAACCAGGGCCCGGCCCATCATCCTCTCGCCCTCCTATCGGGCGGACCCGGCCCCGGAGGGGAGGAGACTGAGGACATCCTCGGGGGCTCATGATTCAACGGCTTCCCCTTCGGCGACGTTTAATGTGAGCTAAGGCGGGGGTTTGCCAGTTGCGCGCCGCCATCATATAATGAACGTCGGGCCGAGACCGATCCGGGACCGTGAGAGAGAAGCCCCGCGAAAAGCGGCCGGAGGTGGAACCCCGATGGTCACCTTGAAGGACATCCTGGCCAGGGTTGAGGGTGAATTGCTGACGCCGGGCAGCCCGCAGGATGTCTCGTGTTCTAAGGTTTTTGCCTCCGACCTCATGAGCGACGTCCTGACTTCCGCCGAGCCGGGCTCCTTGCTCCTGACAGGCTTGGCCAATCCCCACGTCATATGCACGTGCTCTCTGGTCGACATGGCCGCGGTCGTTTTCGTTCAGGGCAAGCGCCCGGACGCGGCCGCCATCGAACAGGCCCGAGCCAAGAGCCTTCCCCTGATCGCAACCCGCCTGCCGATGTTCGAGGCCTGTTCGAGGCTTGCCGCACTCTACAGGAGCAGGTCCCATGGCCGGTAAGGCCGTCTTTCGCCGGGAGTTCCCGGTCAAGGGCGGGGATTTCTCCAAGGCCGGCACCGTCGCCTGCCGCATCAAGGACCTTCTCAAAGAGCTCGGCCTGGACGCGCAAATCATCCGGCGGGCCGCCATCGCCTGCTACGAGGCGGAGATGAACATCATTATGTACGCCTGGGAGGGCCTGTTGAAGCTGGCCGTTTCCCCCGGACGGGTCCGGATCACCGTCGACGACAAGGGCCCCGGCATCCCGGATATAGGTCTGGCCATGACCGAGGGGTATTCGACGGCGACCCCGGAGATGCGGGAACTTGGCTTCGGCGCAGGCATGGGGCTGCCGAACATCAAAAGGAACGCCGATCAGCTCCGCATCGAATCCGAGGTCGGCCGCGGCACCCATCTCCAGATCACCATCAACGCGAACGGGCATCCATCATGAACAAGAAACACCTTCACGCCATCCACATCACCCAGGAAAAATGCATCGGCTGCGTCCATTGCATGGCCGCCTGCCCGACCAAGGCCATCCGCCTCAGGGACGGCAAGGCGAAGATCATCGACGAGCGGTGCATCGACTGCGGCGGCTGCCTCCGGGCCTGCCCCCACGACGCCATCCACACCCACACGACCTCGTTCGACGCCCTCGGGGAGTTCGCCTACAAGGTCGCCATCCCCTCCACCGTGATCTACGGCCAGTTCGGAGCGACGACCCTGCCGAACGAGATCCTCTCCGCGTTGCGCATGGTCGGGTTCGACGAGGTCTACGATCCGAGCGCGATCTGCGAGCTCAACACGGCCGCCATCGAGGAATACCTCAGCGAGCATCCCCGCCCGCGTCCGTTTATCACGGCGACGTGCCCGGTCGTCGTTCGACTCATCCAGCGGCGCTATCCCTCGCTCTGCGCGCAGATCCTGCCGATCGAGCCCCCCCGGGAGATCGCCGCCAAGATCCTGCGGACCATCCTGCCCAGGGCCCTGAAGCTACCGCCCCAGAAGATCGGGATCATCCATGTGACGCCTTGCCCAGCCAAGATGGTCTCCATCAACCACCCGGCTTCCCTGAAGAAGTCCTACCTCGACGGAGCGATCTCGGTCCGGGACATCTACCCTCAGGTCCTCAACGCCCTGCGCAAGAGCCCCGAGGAGGCCATCATGCGTCATCTCTTCCCGGAGACGCTGTTCAGCGGCATCGGCATGGGCTGGTCTTTATCCGGAGGGGAGACCCGGGGGTTCAAGCGCCACCGCGCCATCGCTGTCTCCGGCGTCCAGGACACCATGCGCGTCCTGGACGAGGTCGAGGCCGGGCGCCTCCAGGACGTCGACCTCCTCGAGTGCACGGTCTGCCCGGACGGCTGCGTCGGCGGCCCGCTCCAGGTCGAGGACCGCTTCCTGGCCAAGGCCCGCATCCTGGAGCTCGTCGACGCCGCCGGCGACCGGGCCGTCGTCGACCAGAAGGACGTCAGCCGGCTCTACCACAAGAATTTCCTTTCCTTCGAGAACCCGGTCATGCCGGACGAGGCGCCGCCCCTCGACGCCGACCCGGCCAAGGCCATCCTCAAGGCCCAGCGGCGCGACAAGATCTTCGCCAAGCTGCCCCGCAAGGACTGCGGCGTCTGCGGCGCGCCGGACTGCTGGACCCTGGCCGACGACATCGTCCGGGGCTCGGCGCGTCTCGCCGACTGCCCCTTCGCCAAAAGCCCGACGAGGAGGGAGAAGCGATGAAGCTAGCGGACCTCGCGGCGCATCTCAACCTCAGGGTCTTCTCGGGAGAAGGGCGGCTCGACCGCATGGTCGCCGGAGGGTACGCGGGAGACCTCCTGAGCGACGTCATGGCCCACGGCCGCAAGGACGACCTCTGGGTCACGATCCAGGTCCACCCCAACATCGTCGCCGTGGCCGTACTCAAGGAGCTGGCCGCGATCGTCCTGGCCAACGGCCGGGAGCCGGCCGCCGAAACGGTCGAGAAGGCGGCGGCGGAGGGTGTCATCCTCCTGGGGACGCCGCTCAACGCGTACGAGCTCGCCGGCCGGCTCCACGGGATGGGCATCAAGAGATCCTGATGGCGCTCAGGCGCTACCGGACCGACCTCCACATCCACACCTGCCTCTCGCCGTGCGGCGAGCTCGAGATGTACCCGCGCGCCGTCGTCGCTAAGGCCCGGGCCGTCGGCCTCGACCTCATCGCCGTGACCGATCACAACTCCGGGGAGAACGCGGCCGCCGTGGCCGAGGCCGCCGCGGGCACCGGCCTGGCCGTGCTGCCGGGCATCGAGCTGGCGACCGAGGAGGAGGCCCACATCCTGGGTCTGTTCGAGGCCGGCGCGGACCTGGGGCCGCTCCTGGCCTCGGTCTACGAGAACCTGCCCGACGTCCCCTCGAAGAGGTCGTTCGTCAAAGACCAGGTCATCGTCGACGCCGAGGACTGCGTTACGGGTTTCCATCCGGGCTGCCTCATCGGGGCGACCCGGTTCTCCGTTTACGACGCCGTCGGCCTCATTCACCAGCACGGCGGAATGGCCATCGCCTCGCACATCGACCGCGAAGCTTTCAGCGTCATCTCCCAGCTCGGCTTCATCCCGCCCGACCTGCTCCTCGACGCCGTCGAGGTCTCGCCCCTCCTCGCGTTCGACGAGGCCCGGGCCGCCTACGGTCCGCTGACGCCGCTGCCGCTCGTCCGCTTCTCCGACGCCCACCGGCCCGAGGAGATCGGCCGCGCGACGATGGACCTGATGATGGCCGCGCCGAGCCTCGCGGAGGTCCGGCTGGCCCTGGCCGGCCGCGACGGCCGGAAGGCGCTCCCGTCATGATGGAAGACCTGTCCCTCCACATCCTCGACCTGGCCGAGAACGCCACGGCCGCCGGGGCGAAGCGGATCCGGATCGCCGTCAACGAGAACGAGAGGCGGGACATCCTGACGATCCGGGTCACGGACGACGGCCGGGGCATGTCCGCCGAGGAGCGGCGGCTGGCCCTGGATCCCTTCTTCACTACGAAGGACAAGCGGACCGGGCTCGGCCTGGCCCTGCTGGCCCAGACGGCGGGGCTGTGCGGCGGGGCCGTGGACCTGGCCTCCGCGCCCGGGGCGGGGACCCGCGTCGCGGTCCGCTTCCGCTACGGCCACCTCGACCGGCCGCCGCTCTCGAAGATGGCCGAGACGGTGATGATGCTCGTTTTCGGGCACCCGGAGGTCGGCCTCCTCTACTGCCATCGCCGGAACGGCCGCGTCTTCCGCTTCGACAGCCGCCGGACCCTTGGCCGCTCGCGCGGCGGCTCGGCCTGGTCGCCGGCGGTCATCGAGGCCGTGGAACGGGAGCTCCGCGGCGGCCTCCGCCGCATCGGCGCCCGCTGACAAACCCCTTCCCCGCGGCCCTCCCGGCCGGGCCCGGACCGCGTTTGTCCCTTTGATTTCAATCTGTTATAATTTGAGGCCAAGAGGAGCCGTCCGCCATGAAAACCCTTAAGCAAATCGCGTCCGAGTCGGTCTTCACCGAAAATCAAGTGAGGAAGCTCGAGGGTCTCGTCCTCGAGGACAACTTCTACCCCGAGGCCTGCGTCCGGGAGGAGATCGACCTCTTCCTGACCGGGCTCGGCCTCAGCCCGTCCTACTTCATGGCGACGCCGCTCGAGACGATCGCCCGGCACATCGAGGCCCTCAGGGCCGCGGAGATCATGGCCGCGCTCCGCGGCGAGAAGGTCCTCCGCATCGAATTCATGACCGAGCACGAGGCCGAGGCCCTCTACCTCGTCGAAGATTCGCACTACAAGGCCATCGAGATCGAGGAGCGGATCGAAGATAAGTATCCCCACGACCGCCTCCAGTCCTACCGGACCCTGCGCAAGGCCCGAGGCCTGGAGTACCTCCGGATGTACATCGTGGACCGGCCGGAATTCCCCGCCGGTCGGGTCTCTCACGAAGAAACCGATCTGCGGAAGATCGCCGACAAGACCTTCCTGGCCACGATCTCCAAGGAGACGTTCAAGCGCACCCAGGAGCTCCTCGAGCAGGCCCGGGGCTGGGAGAGCCCCCTGGCGGTTGAACGCGGACGATCCGCGAACTCTGA
>JBBISK010000008.1:7880-26083 GCA_037441295.1 Candidatus Aminicenantota bacterium
GGAGGTCCGGATCTCGGTCGTGACCAACACCGACTCGAGCCCCCGCTTCTTCGCGAACGTCTCCGACGTCATCAACTCGCACGGCCTCCACAGCAACCGGAAGTACATCGAGCACTTCGCCAACGGCAAGACGGTCTACACCCACTACCTCGACGCCATCGAGGACAAGGCCACTCTCCAGAACCTCATCGAGGACATCAGCAACATTTACGTCATCCCGACGAGCCCCCTGTCGACCCTCTTCCGGGAGGGCAAGCTCTCGGCCCAGGAGATGGTCTTCGGCACGGCCTTCTGGAGCTTCGCCCACCAGTTCCTGAGCGGCTACAACGAGGAGTACCTGAAGCTCACCGACGCCCTCAGGGACTCCCCCGAGCTCCAGGGCATCCTCCGCGACCTCAAGACCCGGCTGGCCAAGGAGACTTACACCGAGCCCCGGGTCTGGGACGTCCTCATCGGCAATCCCGAATGGACCAAGTCCCTCTTCCGGCTCTTCGACCGGAAGTTCAACCCGGTCGAGAAGAGCCACGACATCGCCGCCGGGCTGGCCGCCTTCCGCAAGGACGTCGCCCGCAAGATCGTCGTCGAGGCCGACCGCAACGTCTTCCTGGCCGGGGCCCTGTTCGTCGAGACCGTCCTCAAGACGAACTTCTACATCCGGGAGAAGACCTCCATCGCCTTCATGTACAAGCCGGACTTCCTCAACCGGGTCGACTACCCGCTCGAGCCGTTTGGCCTCTTTCACATCGTCGGCCGCGAGTTCCGCGGCTTCCACATCCGCTTCCGGGACATCGCCCGGGGCGGCATCCGCATCGTCCGCTCCTCGCACTACCAGAACTACCTCAACAACTCCGACTTCATCTTCGACGAGAACTACGGCCTGGCCTCGACCCAGCAGCGCAAGAACAAGGACCTGCCCGACGGCGGCTCGAAAGGCACGATCCTCCTCCGCTGGGGCTTCCAGGACCAGCCCGTGGCCGCCTTCAAGAAGTACATCGACGGCCTGCTCGACCTGATGCTCCCCAACCCCGCCGTCCTCGACTACTACGGCAAGGACGTCATCCTCTTCCTCGGCCCCGACGAGGGCACGGCCGAGCTCATGGAGTGGGCGGCCCTGCGGGCCAGGACGCGCGGCTACAGGTTCTGGAAGGCCTTCACAACCGGCAAGCCCGAGAGCATGGGCGGCATCCCCCACGACCTCTACGGCATGACGACGCGCTCGGTCCACGAGTACGTCGTCGGTTCGCTGGCCAAGCTCGGGCTGAAGGAGGAGAAGATCACTAAGGTCATGACCGGCGGCCCGGACGGCGACCTGGGCTCGAACGAGATCCTCCTCTCCAAGGACAGGATCCTGGCCATCGTCGACGGCTCGGGCGTCCTCTGCGACCCCCGGGTCCTCAACCGGAAGGAGCTCGTCCGGCTGGCTCGGGCCCGCAAGATGGCCGAGCATTTCGACCGCAACCTCCTCTCGAAGGAGGGCTTCTTCGTCCACTGCAAGGATGCCGACGTCCGGCTGCCCGACGGCGAGCGCGTCGAGAACGGGCTCGAGTTCCGGAACACCTTCCACTTCCACCCGAAGTTCAAGGCCGACATCTTCGTCCCCTGCGGCGGCCGGCCGTCGTCGGTCAACATCAACAATTGGACCGAGTGGCTCGACGAGAAGGGCCAGCCTCGCTTCAAGGTCGTCGTCGAGGGGGCCAACCTCTTCATCACCCAGCAGGCCCGCCTCCGGCTCGAGGAGAAAGGGGTCATCCTCTACAAGGACGCCTCGGCCAACAAGGGCGGCGTGACCTCATCTTCGCTCGAGGTCCTCTCCGCCCTGGCCATGACGGACAAGGAGTTCGAGGAGCTGATGGTCGTGCGGAACGGCAAGAGCTCCGACTTCCGGAAGGCCTACGTCGAGGAG
This sequence comes from Candidatus Aminicenantota bacterium, assembly GCA_037441295.1. Taxonomy (GTDB): domain Bacteria; phylum Acidobacteriota; class Aminicenantia; order Aminicenantales; family Saccharicenantaceae; genus DATKJS01. Next base: position 9,784 of record JBBISK010000008.1, read on the forward strand.
ATCGTCGCCGAGGTCTCGGACAACGCCCGGCGCGAGTTCGAGGTCATCTGGCGCGAGAACGTCCGGACCGGCATGCCCCGGAGCGTCCTCAGCGACCGGGTCAGCGAGAAGATCAACGCCATCAAGGACAGCATCCGGGACTCGAGTCTGTTCGAGGACAAGGCCCTGGTCCGGAAGGTCATCGAGTCCGGCTGCCCGCCCGTGCTGTGCAAGCTCCTGGGCATCGGCCGCATCCTGCAGCGCGTGCCCGAGAGTTACCTCCGGGCCCTCTTCGCCTCACGGCTGGCCGGCCGCTACGTCTACGAGCACGGCCTCGAGGCCAACGAGATCGACTTCTTCAACTTCCTCCAGAAGTTCATGACCTGCTCCGCCCTGAGGTGAGGGGGGAAACAGCGCCCTATCTTTTCGTCCAGGTGAATGGGGCGGCGAGGCGTTCCTCGACCCATTCGCGGTCGATCGTCATCCCCCATTGGCTGTGCTGCATGGGGACGCCTGGGTCGACCTTGATGGCCTCCCGGTAGCGGGCCAGCGCCGCCTCGCGATCCCCGAGAAGGTCGTTCATGTGGCCCTCCCAAACGCGGGCGGCGAAGGCCGTCACGCCGGTCGTCTCGAGCGCCGCGGTCTTCGTGAAAGAACCCAACGCCTCCCGGTAGCGGCCGCTGTCGAAAAGGAGCAATCCCAGCTTGAACCAGAAGCCGGAGTCCCCGATGGCCAGCCCGGCCGTTTTTCGGTAGACGGCGAGGGGGGTCCCCCCTTCACCCCTCCAATCCAGGCCGTCGACGAAATCCACGAGCTGGGCCGCGGTCGGATGGTCCGGAACCCGGACCCGGCTCCCCCGCGAGAAGGGCGCCTTCAGACGCTCTTCGAGCCACGTCCGGTCCATGGTGATCTTGAATTGATCGTGCCTCAACGGCCGCCCGGGGTCGATGGCCAAAGCGTCCCTATAATGGGCGAGGGCGTCCGTCCGGCGTCCCTTGAGGTCCGCGAGGATGCCGAGCCATCCCCTGGCCCCGAATCTCAACATCGGGTCCGCATCGGGACCGTCGACCCGCGCGAAACAATCCGCGGCCTCGTCGACGCGTTCCGCGCCGTAGAGTTGCGTGCCGAGACGGTACCAGATCTCGGCGGCCTTGATCGCCTCGCCCTTCACGGCGGCATAGACGTCAGGCGCGGCGCCTGCGTCCCAGCCGAACGCCAGTTTCGCCGCCGCCGAGGCCGAGATCTTCGGCACTGGGCTTTCGACCCGCGCCAGCTTCTTTTCCGGGTCGAGGATCACCTCGCGGAGCGGCGTCCGGCTCTTGAACGTCAGCATCGTGATGGTTTTCGTCCGGTCGGTCCGGGCGGTCTCGGTCGAGCCGTCCTCGAACACGGCCTGGACCGGCACCGGCATCGACATCGTCCCGAGGCGTTTGACACGGATCTCGGTCGTGAATCCGCCCTTCCCGTCCGTCCGGGTCTCCTTCGAATCGACCCCATAGCAGAGGTACTCGTTCGAGCGAACCCACGCGTCGAAGAACCAGCCCAAGTTCTGCCCGCTTTCCTTCTCGGCAACCGCCCGCAGGTCGCGCCACCCGAGCCGCTTTCCTCCGAACTCGCGCAGGCAGCGCTTGTAGATCTTCAGGAAGACGTCACGTCCCAGCACAGAATCGAGAGCGAAGATCGCCGCGGGCCCCTTGCTGTGGACGACGGTATTGTTGAAGTCGAAGCGGACCGCTTCTTCCCGGTCCGGCGGGGCGTCGAGCGTCGTGTCGTAATACATCGGGATCGCGTTGATGTAATTCCCCATCCATTCCGTCCGGCGGTCCGGGTCGAAGCCGCGGACGGTCATGAACTCGGTGTCGGCGAAGATGCCCATGGCGATCCACACCCAGGAGGGCGTATCGGGGTCCAGGACCCACTCTCCCCAGTACTCGTGGCCGATCTCGTGCGAGGTGATGTGCTGCCAGTGGCGCGGCGACTCGCCTTCGACATAGGTCTCCAGGCCGTGGATCGCGACGATGCCGGTCGCAACCGGATAGCCGCCCCAGCGGCCGGCACCTCCGGGGATGATGTTCAGGAACGGAAAGGGATAGAAGCCCAGCCATTCCTTGTAAAAGCGGACCGCGTCGGCCGCCGTCTCCAGGCAGACGGCGGCGGCCTTCGCGCCCTTGTCCGTGAAGAACGATGTGATCAGGACGCCGTCCACTTCGCGGCTCGCCGTCTTCAGGTCCGCGGCGAGGTACAGCCCGAATGTCCCGGCCGCGGCCGCCTCGTAGCGCCCCGTCTTGGGGTCGAGCCGTCCGCTCGCGGCGACCGTGACGCCCGCGGGCACGTCGAGCTTGACCGAGAAGGAGTCGTGGCGCTTGAGGCCGTCCCACCACAGCCGCGGATACCAGGCGCTGCTCGAGAATCCGTCCCGTCCTTTTGGTCCGCCCGTTTTCATGCCGAAAGCGACGTCCAGCACGAGGTCGGCCCCCGGCGCGAGCGGCTCCGTGAGGCGGACGAAGACCGGCCCCTTTTGAGGAGCCGGCGGAGGGCCATCCGGAGGGAAGAGCCTGCGTCCGCCCGCCGCCACTTCGAGCGACGACAGGGGGCCGGTGTTCCAATCGAAGGCCACGACGGCCAGGGGCTCGCGCCCGGGGTTCTTCAGCGTTACCGTTTCCCGTCCGTCGATGGCGTAGTCCCCGGCGCCGAGGCGGGCGTCGATGACGTACCGGCTCGACGGCGGATCGGGGGGAGTGTAGAAGCTCCAGGCGGCCGAAGCGGCATCTTGCCGCTTCCCGGGGGTACAGCCGGAGAGCCCGATGGCGATGAGGCAGCAGAGCGAGATCCGGACGGATCGTTGCATGCGAAACCTCCTTGAGGCAGGGGGGCTTCCAGAACCTCCAGAAGTCTGCTCATGGTAGGCACGGCCGGGTGGATCTGTCAAGGTTCGCTGACCATTCCGCCTCGCGGCTGGCCGGCCGCTACGCCTGCGAGCACGGCCTCGAGGCCAGCGAGATCGATTTCTTCAACTTCCTCCAGAAGTTCATGACCTGCCCCGTCATGAGGTGAGGGGGCAAGACGAGGCGGACCGTCATCTGGCCGACAACACGTTGAAACGAATAGCGTTACCGACAGGCCTCAGCTGATCTCGCCGGTGAGATAGGCCCGCGTCCGCGGGTCGCGCGGGTTGGCGAAGACCTCGGACGCCGGGCCGTGCTCGACGAGCTCGCCCAGGTAGAGGAAAACAATATGGTCGGCGATCCGCCGGGCCTGGCGGAGGATGTGGGTCACGGCCACGACCGTGTAATCCTTCTTGAGCTCCATCAGCCGCCGCTCGACGTTCTGGCTCGACTGCGGGTCGAGGGCCGAGGTCGGCTCGTCGCCGAGGATGATCTCGGGCTCGACGGCCAGGCCCCGGGCCAGGCAGAGCCGCTGCTGCTGCCCGACGGAGAGCTCCGAAGCGGGCTGGTGGAGCCGGCCGCGGACCTCCTCCCAGAGGCCGGCGACCTTCAGGTGGTGCTCGACGGTCCGGTCGAGCTCGGTCCGGTCGCGTAGGCCGTGCAGGCGCGGCCCGTAGGCGACGTTGTCGTAGATCGACATCGGCAGGACCTGGGGCTTCTGGGAGAGGAGCCCCATCTTCTTGCGGACCCGCGTCACCTCGACCCGCGGGCCGTAGATGTCCTCGCCGTCGACGAGGACCTCCCCCTCGACGCGCACACCCTCGACGGTGTCGAGCAGGCGGTTCATCGACCGGAGCAGGGTCGACTTGCCGCACCCGGAGGGGCCGATGATGGCCGTGATCTTCTTCGCCGGGATGTCGACGCTGACGTCCTTGAGCGCGGCGTTCGGCCCGTAGAACACGCTCAGGTGCCGGATGCTGATCGGGGTCTCGCCGTTCATGGCTCGTTCCGTCCTTTACTTGACGACGTGTCTCCGGTATCTCCGGCCGATGAGCCGGCCGGCGGCGCTGAGAAGAAGGATGATCAGGGTCAGCACGGCGGCCGAGGCGTAGGCCCGCTGCTGGACCTCGGGCAGGGGGCTGCCGAGCTGGTAGAAGATGGCCAGGGGCAGGGTCGCCGCGGGGTCGAGGAGGGACGTCGGCACGCGGTCCGTGAACCCGGCCGTAAATAGCACAGAGGCGGCGTCCCCGACGCCCCGGCCGAAGGCCATGAGCACGGCGGTGAGGATCCCCGGCAGGCATTGGCGGAAGACGACCCGGGCCGCCGTCTCGAAACGCGTCGCCCCGAGCGAGTCGGAGGCGTCGCGGAGCTCGCGGGGCACGAGGCGCATGACCTCGTCGACGGCCCGGCTCAGGATCGGGAACTCGAGCAGGGCCACGGTCAGGATGCCTGCCAAGAGCGAGGCCCGCAGGCCGAAGAACAGCATGACCAGGAAGCCGAAGGCGCCGTAGACGATGGACGGCACTCCCCACAGGACGTCGAGGAAGAAGCGCGTCCATACGGCCGTCCTCGAGCCCGGGAGCTTGTAGACGTTGAGGTAGAGGGCGAGCGGCAGGCTCAGGAGGAAAGCCAGCGCCGTGGCCCCGAGGCCGAGGTAGAGGGAGCCGGCGATGGCGTTGAGGATGCCGCCCTCCTTGCCGAGGTAGAAGCCGCCCTGCGGCGTCCGGGTGATCATCGAAAGCTTCAGCGCGGGCAGGCTCTTCCAGACGACGGTGCCGATGATGAGGAGGAGGCTGCCGATGACGAGCGTCGTCGAGGCGATCATCAGGACCTTGAAGACGACCTCGGTCCTTTTCCGTTGCCGGAGCGTCCCGTTGAGCCCGTTCGCCGTCACCGCGACCTCCGCTCGGCCCGGACGAGGATGCGGCGGGCCAGGACGTTGAAAAAGAGCACGATCGCGAGGAGGACGAGGGCGGCCAGCATCAGCGCGGAATCGTAGCGCGGCACGGACATCATCTCGCCGTAGTTGTTGGCGATCAGGGCGGGCAGCGGGTAGCCGGGGTCGAAGAGGGACTTCGGCACGGCCGGGACGTTGCCCGCGACCATGAGCACGGCCATCGTCTCGCCGAAGGCCCGGGAGAAGCCGAGGACGGAGGCGGCCAGGATGCCCTGGCTCCCCTTCCGCAGGACGACGTGGCGGGCCGTCTCCCACCGCGTCGCGCCGAGCGAGAGCGAGGCCTCGCGGAGCGAGAACGGGATCGAAGCGAAGACCTCGAGCGAGATGTGGATAATGGTCGGGAAGATCATGATGGCCAGGACGATGCCTGCGGCGAGGACGCTGTAGCCGCTCGAGGAGACGCCGAAGAGGGGGGCCAGGACCCGGCCGACCAGGGGCACGACGACGAGGACGCCCCAGACGCCGAAGACGACCGACGGCAAGCCGGCCAGGACGTCGACGACCGGCCGGGCGCTCTCGCGGACGACGCGGGGCGCGAACTCCGAGAGGTAGATGGCCGTCAGGATGGAAACGGGGACGGCCAGGGCCAGCGCCGTCACCGTCACCCAGACCGTGCCGGAGATGAACGGCAGGAGCCCGAACTCGCCGCGGAGCGGGTGCCAGGACGTGCCGAAGACGAGCCGCGACAGGGGCTGGACGGCCAGGATGGCCCGCGACTTGAGGAAGAGCCCCAGGACGATGAGCAGGACGACGAGCCCGGGCAGAACCGCAAGCGCGGACATCCCCCGGCGGGCCAGCGCGTCCTTGAGGAGCCGTTTCGCCTGGGCCATCTCACCTCGACGCGCCCGTCTCTCCGATCGCGGCCAGCCCCTGAGCCAGCCGGTCCTTCCCGAGCGACAGGTAGCCCGCGTCCGGGACGAACTCCTGCCCCGCCGTCAGGACCCACCTCAGGAATTCGACGAGAAGGGCGTTCTGCGGTTTTCCCTTGAGGACGAAGAAAAGCTCCCGGGCCGGCGGCGACGGGTAGACATCGGCGGCGATGGCCTTGATGATGTCGTCGCGGGTGGCGTAAACGCGTTCGCGCGGGTCGAGGGTGCCGTTGCCGTCAAGGTCGATGGGGCAGATCTCGAGCCCCTCGACGGGTCTCTTCGTCCGGGCGTCATAGGCGAAGTTGATGTTGTTGAAGCCGATCCCCAGCCGGTCGCGCTTGACGGCCTCGGCGACGCCGGGGTCGCCGTAGACCCCGATGCCGTTCAGGTCCTCCTGCCGCTTGCCGAGGAAGAGGGCCCAGGTCTCCGCGGCGCCGCAGGCGTCGGACCGGGTGTAGACATGGATGGGCTCGCCGGCCTTGCGTCCGAGGAGCTGGTCCCACGAGGTGACGCTTTGCGCGACCCAGATCGCGGCGAACTCCGCCTTCTTGAGGCCGCGCCGAAGGATCTCGGCGAGGAAGGGATTGGCGCGGCTGATCGTGGGCACGACCGCGTCCTTGGCCACGGCGATGGCCAGGGCTCCCTTGGCGGTTTCGGCCGGGTTGATGTCGCGGGACACCATGCCGGCATCTACGGCGCCGGCCAGGGCGTCGGCGACGCCCTTGCCCGCCCCGCCGGCCTGGACGTCGATCCTGACGCCGGGGTGGAGCTTCTGGAATTCCTCGGCCCACTTGAGGGCCATGGGATAGAGCGCCCAGGCGCCGGAGAGGGACCGGCGGCCCTTGAGCTCCGGAACGGCCGTGGGCCGGGCCGGGCCCGGGCTGGGTCTCGGGGCGGCGAAGGCCGCCGACGCGGCCATGAGGATGACCGCGATGAGGACTGTCTTTCGCATGGCCTTCTCCGCTTCCCGCCTAGAATCCCGCCTGGAACTGGGCCAGGAGGCCGGACTTGTCGTGGCTGCCGCCCTCGAGCGTATGGATCTCGTAGTTGACCTGGAGCTTCGTCCGCCCGCGGATGAACCAGTTGACGCCGAAGGCGATGACGTTCTTGGCGTCCCCGGCCACGGACCGGTCGAGGTCGAGCGTTTCATAGCGGACGAGGGCCTGGAGCTTCGCGGGCAGGGCGAAGAATCCGCCCTGGACGTACCAGCCGGACTTGGACACGACGTCGTCGGTGGCGTGGAGGTATTCGCCCTTGAGCGAGGCCCGCTTGAAGACGAAGGCCCCGTCGAAGCCCTCCCGGTCCCGCTTGAGGAGGGGGTCGGTGGCCGTGGCGCTCTGCCGCCCCCGGTAGAGGGAGCCGCCGAGGGCCAGGAACTTGAAGGGCCGGAGAACGAGCCGCCCGCCCCAGTCCTTGTGGCTGTTCGTGTCGGACTTGTTCGAGCCGGCCCCGTTGAACAGGCCGACGGAGTATTCGACGATGGAATAGGTCCCGTAGAATGCCGTCCCGATGTCACGGCCCGACGAGCCGTTGTCGCGGCCCGGAGAGAGGGTGTCGACGACGGCCGCCCGGTTGACCATATCGAGGTCCGAGGTCGGCGTCACGCTCTCGAGGCTGAAGGGCACGAGGAACTGGCCGAAGCGGACGCCGAGGGCCCTGGACGGCTCGAACTCGACCAGGGCGTCGAGGAGGGCCGGCGACTTGACGAGGTCGACCGAGACCTTGAACTTGAGGTTCTTGAGGAGTTCGCCGGAGAGCGTCGGCCGGACCCGGCGGAGGCTGAAGGTGTCGACGCCCTTGTCCCAATCGACGGCCTCGACCTGGAAGTAGCCGCTGAGCTTCAGGCTCTTGAGGGCGGTCACGACCGGCGAGTCCTTCGTCTCGTCGGCCCGGAGCGCGGCCGGGAGGAGGAGCGCGGCGAGAAGAGCGAGGGCGGCAGTTTTGAGGAGCTTCCGTTTCTCAGTCTTAGACATCTTTTTCCCTCCCTTTGTCAGGACTCCGTCCCCGGCCGTTTCCGTCGTCTTGTCGGGGCCCCCGCCGGGCGTCCCCGCCGAGGCGGCGCTCTTGGCCACGAGGTCGGCGAAGGTCGTTCGCTCGAGGATGCCGGCCACGGAATCCCGGACGTCCTTCCACAGCCAGCGCAGGCCGCAGGTCGCCTCCATCGGGCAGGCCTCGTGGGCCATGACGCTGACGCAGTCGATCGGGGCGAGCGGGCCGTCCATGACCCGGATGACCTCGGCCACGGAGATGGCATCAGGGGGCTTGGCCAGGACGAAGCCGCCCTTCTGACCCTTGCGGCTCTTGAGGTACCCGGCCCGCTTGAGGAGGAGGAGGATCTGCTCGAGGAAGCGCCGCGGGATCGCCTGGGCCTGGGAGATCTCGCGGACGTGGAGCGCCCCCTGGCCGTAGCGAAGGGAGAGCTCGAGCATGGCCCGGCTGGCGTATTCGCCCCTGGTCGAAAGCCTCATCTTCACGCCTCGCTTAGATGACTATATCAATAGACTAAGTCATATAACGCAAAGCGCAGGGGCTTGTCAAGAAAAAAAATCACCCGAATTCACAGGCCGATGAAAAGCCAGATAAGGAGCGGCGGGACGACCAGGAAGAAGACAAAGGCTACGAGCGCCGCCCTCCAGGCCCTCCGCACGACCCTCTTCCTGTCGATGAAGTGCTTGGCGTATTCCATATAGGTGATGGCGAAGGCGACGGCCCCCGCTAGGGGGGAAAAAAGCAGGGCGACGAGGACGACGACGCTCATAACCAGGCTCCTACCCTAGGATTCAGTAGGAGTTATCAGCTTGCGGGCAAGCGGTTCCGGTGAACTCCATCACCTCACGAAGGCCTTCCGACCGGCGTAGGCGGCGTTCGAGCCGAGCTCCTCCTCGATCCGGAGGAGCTGGTTGTACTTCTCGACCCGCTCGCCGCGGCACGGCGCGCCCGTCTTCAGGTGGCCGGTGCCCATGGCCACGGTCAGGTCGGCGATGAAGCTGTCGACGGTCTCGCCGCTGCGGTGGGAGATCATCGCCCCCCAGCCGGCCTTGCGGGCCATCTCGATGGCGGCCACGGTCTCCGTCAGCGTGCCGATCTGGTTGAGCTTGATGAGGACGGCGTTGGCCGCGTTCTCGGCGATGCCCCGGGCGATGCGCTTGACGTTGGTGACGAAGAGGTCGTCGCCGACGAGCTCGACCCGGTCGCCGAGAGCCTTCGTCAGGAGCTTCCAGCCCTCCCAGTCGTCCTCGGCCAGACCGTCCTCGAGGACGAGGAGGGGGTACTTGCGGGCCCAGGCCTCGTACATCTTCACCATTTCCTCGGCCTTGACCTTCTTGCCCTCGGTGCGGAGGTTGTAGAAGCCGTCCTCGTAGATGCTGCTCGTGGCCCCGTCGACGGCCAGGACGATGTCCTCGCCGGGCCGGTAGCCGGCCTTCTCGATGGCCTTCAGGATGGTCTCGACCGCGTCCGAGTTCTTCTTGAAGGCGGGGGCGAAGCCGCCCTCGTCGCCGACGCCGGTCGTGAAGCCGCCGCCCTTCAGGACGGCCTTCAGGGAGTGGTAGGTCTCGGCCCCCCAGCGCAGGGCCTCGCGGAAGCTCGGCGCCCCGACCGGGGCGATCATGAACTCCTGCAGGTCCGTGCTCTGCCAGTTGGCGTGGACGCCCCCGTTGAGGATGTTGAACATCGGCACGGGCAGCGTCGCGGCCGCGGCCCCGCCGAGGTACCGGTAAAGCGGCATGCGCACCGAGGCGGCCGCGGCCCGGGCCACGGCCAGGCTCACGCCGAGGATGGCGTTGGCGCCGAGCTTGCTCTTGTTCTCCGTCCCGTCCAGGGCCAGCATTGTCCGGTCGACCCCGGCCTGGTTGAGGGCGTCGAGGTCGCGGACGGCCTCGGCGATGTCGATATTGACGTGCTCGACCGCTTTGAGCGCGCCCTTGCCCTGGTAGCGGCCCTTGTCGCCGTCCCTGAGCTCGAGGGCCTCGTAAACGCCCGTCGAGGCGCCGGAGGGCACGGCCGCCCGGCCCCAGGCGCCGTCGTCGAGGGTGACCTCGACCTCGACGGTCGGGTTGCCGCGGGAATCCAGGATCTCGCGGGCGTGGACTTTCTTGATGAAGGTGGACATCTTCGGCTCTCCTTATCCGGACCGAAGATTCTAGCACGTTCCCGGCGATTTCTCCAGAGCGGGGCCTGCGGCCGGCGATTGACAACCACCCCCCGCGGTGCTAAATAGGGGGGGACCATGGAGCTCATCGGCGTCATCCTCAAGCTCGTCCTGGCCATCGCCCTGGGCGGGCTCATCGGCCTCGAGCGCGAGGCCAGCCAGAAGCCCGCGGGATTCCGGACAAACATCCTCGTCTGCATCGGCTCGGCCATGATGATGATGCTGGCCGGATTCATCATCCAGGCCAAGGGCGGGAACGGCGACTCCCTGGTCCGGATGGCCGCCGGCGTCATCACCGGCATCGGCTTTCTCGGCGCCGGGACCATCCTCCACGCCCGGGGCACGGTCGCCGGCCTGACGACGGCCTCGACGATCTGGCTCGTGGCCGGGCTGGGCCTGGTCATCGGCGCTGGCTACTACGTGCCCGCCGTCATCATCACCGCCCTGACCATCGCGACGCTCGTCCTCTTCCGCCGGGTCGAGGAGTCCTACCTCCGCAAGGCCCAGTTCCACTACCACGTCAAGTTCAAGCAGCGGCCCTACATCCTCTCGAGCCTGCGCAAGCTCGCCCTCCACCACGGCATCCGGCTGGAGAAGACGGCTCTCCACGAGGAGGGCAAGTCCTTCATCGTCAGCTTCTTCTTCTCGGCCTCTGAGGAAAAGGAACAGGAATTCAACCAGGGACTGTTCGAGCTGGCCGATATCGAAGAGCTGAAGATTGAGTAGGCCCCCCCTCCTCCTCGCCACGACCAATCCGGGCAAGCTCCGCGAGATCCGCAAGGCCCTGGCCGGCCTGCCCCTGACCGTGCTCGGCCTAGCGGACGTCCCGCCGGGTCCGGCCTACCGGGAACGCGGCGCGACCTTCGCCGGGAACGCCCGCGGCAAGAGCCTCTTCTACAGCCGGAGATGGGAGGGCCTGACCCTGGCCGAGGACTCGGGGCTCGAGGTCGACGCCCTGGGCGGGGCCCCGGGCGTCCGCTCGGCCCGCTTCTCGGCCCCCGGCCCGACCGACGAGAAGAACAACGTCAAGATCCTCCGTCTCCTCTGCGGCGTCCCGCCCGGCCGCCGGGGGGCGCGATTCGTCTGCGTCATGGTCCTCTCGGAGCGCGGCCGGGTCGTCCGGGAGATCCGGGGAACGGTCCGCGGACGCATCGGCTTCGAGGGCCGCGGCCGTGACGGCTTCGGTTACGACCCCCTCTTCTATTACCCGCCCCTCCGGCGGACCTTCGCCGAGCTCTCGCCCAGGGAAAAGAACCGCGTCAGCCACCGGGGCCGGGCCCTGAGGGGTCTCGTCCGTTTCCTCGCGGCCCGCTCGCAGGCCGCGTCCCGGCGGCTCAGGCGCCCGGCTCCCGGCGGAGGAAAAGGGCGGGGGGGCCTCCTCGCTACTTGACCTGGGCCTCCGGGCCGACGGTGATAAGGTCCTTGATCTGGGCGAAGATCTTCTCGCCGATCCCCTTGACCTTCATGATGTCCTCGGCCCGCTTGAAGCTCCCGTTCTGGGCCCGGTAGTCGATGATCCTCTGGGCCACCTTGGGGCCGATCCTCGGCAGGCTCTCGAGCTCGGCCTGCGTCGCCGTGTTGATGTTGATCTTGGCCTTCGGCGCGTTGGCCTGGGCCAGGGCGGCGGAGGCGGCGAGGACGAGGAACGCCGCGGCCAGCCCCAGGGCCACTCCCCTGTTGGTTCTGACGGTCATGATGAGACCTCCTTTCGCTGTTCGGGAATGCAAGCCGGATGCCAGGCGCCGGGAAAAGTATATCTAATTGATAATAATGGTATTAAATGGACGGCGGGCCCGCTCGCTGACAATCGCCGTCGACGGCCGCCGCGGCCGAGCGCAAACCCGCGTTGGCGTTCCCGCCCCGCCGTCGCCCGCTTCAGGATCGCGGGTGGCTCTTGCGGTAGACCTCGAGGAGCCGGCGAAGGTCGACGTGCGTGTACTTCTGGGTCGTGGCCAGGCTGGCGTGCCCGAGGAGCTCCTGGATGACGCGCAGGTCGGCGCCGCGGCCGAGGAGGTGGGAGGCGAATGAGTGGCGGAGGGAGTGAGGGCTGATCCTGCGGCGTACGGCCGTCCGGGCGACCGCCTTACGGACCATCCTCTCGACAGAGCGCGGCGTCAGCCGCCCGCCGCGATAGTTGACGAAGACGGCGCTCTCCGCCGGCCGGCCGCCGAGGAGCTCCGACCGGACCCGAAGATAGTCCTGGAGCGTCTCGGCCGCCTTCCGGCCGAAGGGCACGAGCCGCTCCTTCTTGCCCTTGCCGCGGACCCGGACGAGCCGCTCCTCGAGATGGACGTCCTCGACGTCGGCGCCGACGAGCTCGCTGACCCGCACCCCGGTCCCGTAGAGGAGCTCCAGGATGGCCCGGTCGCGAACGTCGACGGGCTTGCCCGTCCCCGGCAGGTCGAGCAGGGCGGCCGCCTCCTCCTCCGACAGGAACGACGGGACCTTTTTCTCCTGCCGAGGGGTCGCCAGGACCCTGGCCGGGTTCCCGGCCAGCCACTTCCTCTTCACCGCGAAGCCGTAGAAGGCGCGCATGGCCGCGAGCTTGCGGCCGATCGTCGAGCGCTTCAGCTTCTTCTCGTGGAGGGTGGCCAGAAAGCCGCGGAGGACGACGTTCCCGGCCTTGTCCCAGCGGACGCCGCTCTCGGCGAGGTAGGCCGCAAGCTGGCGGAGGTCCCGCTCGTAGGAGGAGATGGTGTGGGGGGAGGCGTTGCGTTCGTAGCGGAGGTAGGCGAGAAACTCAGTCAGTTCCTTGTTCATCGCTTCCGGGGTTCTCTCCCTCGGGCTTTTCCCCCTCGGACCCGGCCTCTTCCGGCTTGGCCTCTTGGGCCTTGGCCTGCTCCCAGATCTTCTCCGCGGGCAGCGTCTCTTTGAAGGCGCACTTCTCGTTCCAGCAGTGGAGGTACGGGTCGCCGCGCATGACATGCTTCTTCAGCAGGAACTTCTGGCCGCAGGCCGGGCAGGGCCGGTTCACCGGCTCGTCCCAGGTGGCGAACGTGCACTTCGGGTAATGGCTGCAGCCGTAGAAGATCTTCCCCCGCCGCGTCTTGCGCCGGAGGACCTTCCCGCCGCAGCCGGGGACGGGGCAGTCGACGCCGGTCTCGGCGCTCTCCTTCTTGATGTACTTGCACTTGGGGTAGTCCGAGCAGGCGACGAACGGCCCGAACTTGCCGAACTTCTGGACGAGCTGCGAGCCGCACTTGGGGCACTTCTCGTCGAGGGGCTTCGATTCCCGCTTCGTCAGGCTCTCCCGGAACTTGCAATCCGGGTAGCCGGAGCAGGCCTTGAACCGGCCGAAGCGGCCGTCCTTGATGACGAGGGGCTTGCCGCACTTGGGGCATTTCTCGTCGATGGGGATGCCCGTCCGCTTGACCCCCTCCTCGCCCTGGACGTTCTTCAGGTCCTTCTCGAGGAGGGTGTAATACTCGCGGAGGCTGTCGATCCACTTCTGCTCGCCGTCGCCGATCTCGTCGAGCTCCTCCTCCATGTGGGCCGTGAAGGCGTAGTCCATGAGCCCGGCGAAGTACTTGACCAGGAAGTCGGTGACGTACATGCCGAGCTCGGTCGGGGTGAACTTGCCCTTGTCCTTGGTGACGTAGGTCCGGTCCTGGAGGGTGGAGATGATCGGGGCGTAGGTGCTCGGCCGGCCGATGCCGCGCGACTCGAGCTCCTTGACCAGCGTCCCCTCCGTGTATCGCGGCGGCGGCTCGGTGAACTTCTGCTTCGAGTCGAGGGCGAGGAGCTTGAGGACCTCGCCCTCTGCGGCCTTGGGCAGGAGCTCTTTCTCGCCGTTCCCGTTCGGGTAGGCGGCCAGGAAGCCGTCGAACTTGACGACCTCGCCCTTGGTCTTGAAGCCGTAGACGTGGCCGGGCGACCCGGCGCCCGCGGGCGCCGGCCGGACGGCGATGTCGAACTCCGTCTCCTCGATGACGGCCGAGGCCATCTGGGAGGCCATGAAGCGGTTCCAGATCATCCGGTAGACGTCGTACTCCTCCTTCTTCAGGAACGGCTTGACCCTGTCCGGCGGGAGGTCGAGGTGGGCGGGCCGGATGGCCTCGTGGGCGTCCTGGGCCTTCTTCGGGTTCTTGAAGAGGTGGGGCTTGGACGGGACGTGGGCGGGCGAGTAGACCCTCTCGACATAGGCCTTGGCCGCCGCCCGGGCCTGGTCCGAGACGCGGACCGAGTCGGTGCGCATGTAGGTGATGAGCCCGGTCTGGCCGAGCTCGCCGATCTCGAGGCCCTCGTAGAGCCTCTGGGCGATGAACATCGTCTTCTTGACCGGGAAGCGGAGGAGCCGGAAGGCGTCTTGCTGGAGGGTGCTCGTGATGTAGGGCGGGCCCGGCTGGCGCCGCTTCTCCTGGACCTTGATCGCCTCGAGGACGAACGGTCCCTTCTCGCAGGCCGCGACGACCGCCTTGGCCTCGTCGCCGTTCCGGAGCTTGGCCTTCTTGCCGTCGACCTTGGCCAGGGCGGCCTTGAACGGCGGCGGGACGGCGGCCTCGAGCTGGGCGGCGATCGTCCAGTACTCCTCGGCGACGAAGGCCTTGATCTCCTTCTCCCGCTCGCAGATGAGCCGCAGGGCGACGGACTGGACGCGGCCGGCGCTGAGGCCCTTGCCGACTTTTTTCCAGAGGATCGGGCTGATGCGGTAGCCGACGAGGCGGTCCAGGATGCGGCGCGTCTGCTGGGCCTGGATCATGTTCTCGTCGAGGCCGCCGAGGTGCTTGAAGGCCTCCTCGACGCCCTCCTGGGTGATCTCGTGGAAGACGGCCCGGGTGATGTTCGGGTTGTCCTCGGCGATGAGCTGGCTCAGGTGCCAGGAGATGGCCTCGCCCTCGCGGTCCGGGTCGGCGGCCAGGATGACCCGGTCGCTCGACTTGGCCGCCTTCCGGAGCTCGGCGACGACCTTCTTCTTCTCCGGGATGACCTGGTAGGTCGGCTCGAAATCCTTCTCGACGTCGACGCCGAGGGTCTTCTTCGGCAGGTCGCGGACGTGGCCCATGGAGGCTTTGACGACGTAATCCGCGCCCAGGTAATGGTTGACGGTCTTGGCTTTGGCCGGGGACTCGACGATGACCAGCGACTTTCCCACTCAGATACTCCTCTGGAACAGTTTGCCCGGGTGCTGGACGACGAGGCCGCGGAGCTCGAGGCCGAGGAGGAGGGCCAGCAGTCCCGAAACGGGCATGTCCGTCCTCTCCGCCAGGTCGTCGATATGGACGGCGGCGTCGGCGGGGAGCTCCTTCATCAACCGTCGCTCGTCATCGCTCAGCGAATCCCGATTATTGTCCACTTTCTCTTCCTTCTCTGCAAGGAGTTTCTCCCGCCACGGCGGCGGCAGCTCCTCGGCGACATCCTCCCAGCTCTCGACGAGCTTGGCGCCGGCCTTGATCAGCCCGTGGACGCCCCGGGAGAGCTCGGAGGTCACGCTCCCCGGCACGGCCATGACCTCGCGGCCCTGGTCGAGGGCGAAGCCGGCCGAGATGAGCGACCCGCTCCGCTCGGCGGCCTCGACGACGACCAGGCCCAAGGCCAGGCCGCTGATGATCCGGTTCCGGACCGGGAAGTGCGCCGCCAGGGGCTGAGTCCCCAGAGGGAACTCGGTCACCACCGCGCCCCGCTCGGCGATCTTCTCGGCCAGGCCTCGGTTGACACCCGGGTAAATGACATCCAGCCCAGAGCCGAGCACGGCGACCGTGCGTCCTTCCCTGAGGGCCCCCCAATGAGCGCAGGTATCGATGCCGACGGCCAGGCCGCTGACGACGGCGCAGCCGCGCGCCGCCAGGTCGCCGGCGAGCTTTCCGGCCACGGCCTGCCCGTACGGGGTGGGCCGCCTCGACCCGACGATGGCCACCGCCGGGCCGGCCAGCGCCTCGACCCGGCCCCGGCAATAAAGCACGGGCGGCGGGTCGAATATGTCCCTGAGCTGCCTCGGATATCCGGGGTCCTCAAAAGTCAAGAGAGTATACGCCTTTCCCCGGACTTTTTCCACTTCCGACCCGGCCTCGGCCAGGGCCCGACCGGTCGCGACGGCCTCGAGGGCGTCGGGAGGGAGGCGCAGCCCGCCGAGGTCCCCGGCCGTAGCTCGCAGGAGCGCCGCGACCGTGCCGAAGCGTTCCAGGGCCCGCCGGCCGGCCGCCGGACAGCTGAGGAAAGCCAGGCGAAAAGCCAGCCAATTGATCGTCCCGTCGTCCACGCCGCGGTCTCCCTCAGGGAAAGACGCGGGGGCCGCCCCGATCGTCCCATTGATAGGGGCAGTTCCTCCCGGAGGGGTCCTGTCCGTGTGCGTCCTCCCCTGGTCATACGGCTCGGGGAGGGCTGGTACCGGCCACCTGTCTGGCATTCGAGGCCTTGGGGACGATCGGCCGCGGATCAACGCAAGGGGCGCTGGGGCCGTCCGAAAGACCCCGTTTGGAGGGGGACCCGGCGGGATTTCCGACGGGGGAACCGGGACAGGTTC
>JBBISK010000009.1:0-6404 GCA_037441295.1 Candidatus Aminicenantota bacterium
AAGGAGGGCCATGGCCGCGGCGATGGCCGGTTCGCCGACGAGGAGGGTCCGGGCGACGAGGTCCCGGTAGAGGGGGAAGGTGACCGAGCCCGGCTCGATCCCTCCGGCCACGGCGTCCGCGATCGTCTCCTTCTCGTCGATGTCGACGAGGCGCCCGGCCGCGACCGAGGCGGCCATGAAGGCCGAGGCGACGGGCTCGACGCCCATCGTCCGCACCCCAGGCCTTTCGGCCCTGAGGAAGGCGGCGATGCCGGAGACGAGGCCTCCCCCGCCGACGGGGACGAGGACGTCCTCGGCTTCCGGCAGGTCCGCGGCGGCCTCGAGCCCGGCCGTGCCGGCGCCCCGGATGATGTCCAGGTCGTTGTACGGCGAGACGAAGACCCGGCCCGTCCGCCCGGCCTCCTCGCGCGCGTGGACCTCGGTCCGGCCGCAGTCCGAGCCGAAATAGGCGACGTCGACGCCGAGGGCCTCGATCTTTCTTCTCTTGACCTCGGCCGCCGTCTCCGGCAGGAAGAGCCTGAGCGCGACCCCCTCGAGCTTCGCGGCGTGGGCGATGGCCAGGCCGTGGTTCCCCGTCGACGCGGAGACGACCCCGGCGGCCTTTTCCGCGGCGGAGAGGGAGCGGAGCTTGTTGAGGGCGCCGCGGAACTTGAACGAG
The DNA here is from genome assembly GCA_037441295.1 of Candidatus Aminicenantota bacterium. Taxonomy (GTDB): domain Bacteria; phylum Acidobacteriota; class Aminicenantia; order Aminicenantales; family Saccharicenantaceae; genus DATKJS01. Next base: position 659 of record JBBISK010000009.1, read on the forward strand.
CCGGTCGTCTGGTCGCACTCCCACTTGAGGTAGACCCGGGCGCCGGTCCGCTCACTCAAGGCCGGCGAGAATTCGACCGGGGTGCGGACGATGTCGGCCCTGATCCGCTCGTGGGCGGCGCGGATGCCGTCGGCAAGTTCGCGGGCGCTCGGCAGCGGGTTCGTCATCGGTCCCCAACGATAAGTCCGCCGCACCAGGAAGTCAACTCGCGGATTCCTGTTGTCTAAGACCGGCGCTTTTTCATACAATAGGCTCCGCCCATGGCGAAATATTATATCGGCACGGCCGGCTGGAGCTACGAGGACTGGGAGGGCGTCGTTTATCCCCCCTCGAAAGGCCGCGGCTTTCACCCGCTCCTCTTCCTCGCGAGCTACATCAACTTCGTCGAGGTCAACAGCACGTTCTACCGGCCCGCCTCGCCCGCCCTGGCCCTCTCGTGGCTCAGGAAGGTCGAGGCCTTCCCCGATTTCCTTTTTGCCGTCAAGCTCCACCAGCTCTTCACCCACCAGCGGCGGGATTTCTCGGAGAAGGACGTCGACGAGTTCAAGGCCGGCGTCGAGCTGCTGCGGGTCCGCGGCCGCCTGGCCGCCCTGCTCCTCCAATTCCCCTGGTCGTTCTCCGCCACGGCCGCGAATGAGGACTATCTCCTTCGCCTGTTCGGCCTGTTCGCCGGCTGGCCCCTCGTCCTCGAGGTCCGCCACGGGAGCTGGGACAGGCCGCCCTTCTACGACCTGCTCCGCGAGAACGGCGTGGCCTATTGCAACATCGACCAGCCGCTTTTCAAGAACTCGATCGGGCCCTCGACCGTCAGCACGAACCCGGACTTCGCCTGCGTCCGGCTCCACGGCCGGAACGCCGAGAACTGGTTCCGCGAGGACGCCGGCCGGGACGACCGCTACGATTACCTCTACGCGAAGGACGAGCTCGAGGACTGGGTCGAGCGCATCAGGGACCTCGGCACGAAGAGCTCCAAGGTCTACGTCGTCACCAACAACCATTATCGGGGGCAGGCCATGGCCAACGCCCTCCAGATCAAGAACATGATCACCGGCGATAAGGTCGACGTGCCGGAGGCCCTGCTCGAAAAGTACCCCGTGCTCCGGGAGATCGTCCGCAAGATCCGGGCCGGCCAGATGGACCTGTTCCTGAAAAAGGACGGCGCGGACGACAAGGATGGCAAGTCATGACCAACTGGTGGGAGAACGATTTCGTCGCTGTCGAGGGGAATAAGCTCTGCCTCGCGGGCCGCAGGGCCGACGACCTGGCCGCCCGGTTCGGGACACCGCTCTACGTGTACGGGAAGGACGCCGTCCGGGCCCGGTACCGCATCCTGGACGGGATCCTGGCCGCACGCGCGCCCGTGGCCCACTGGATCTGCTACGCCATGAAGGCCAACCCCCACCCGGGCCTGCTCGCCGTGCTCCGTCGGTGCGGCGCCCGCATCGACGCCGTCTCGCCGAACGAGGTCGACGCGGCCCTGGCCGCCGGCTTCCCGCCGGAGCGCATCCTCTACACGGGGACGAGCGTCAGCCGCGACGACCTCGAGCGCCTCTTCGCCCTCGACGGCCTGACGGTCAATATCGACGCCGCCGAGCAGCTCGACGTCATGGCGGCGGTCAGGCGCCGCGTCTGCCCGAAGAGGAGGGTCCGGGCGTCGGTCCGCTGGAATCCGGGCGTCGGCCGCGGCTTCAACCCGCGGGTCGTCACCGCCGGCTCCCGTTCGTCCGACGGGACGCCGATCAAGTTCGGCGTCGAGGAGGGCAAGGTCGTGGCAGTCTTCGAGCGGGCCCGGGCCCTCGGCTTCGAGCCGGTCGGCCTGCACCATCACCTCGGCTCGGGCTGGGTCCGGGAGGACTTCCCGGCCGCGTGCGAGGCCGCGGGCAAGATCGTGCGCAAGGCCAGGGAGCTCGAGGACCTCGGGCATCGCCTCGAGTTCATCGACATCGGCGGCGGCTTCGGGCCGCGCTACACGAGAGCCCAGGGGCTCTTCCCCGTCGAGCGTTACGTCCGCCGCGTCTGCCGGACCGTTGCCGAAGCCCGGCTCGGCCTCGGGGCCATCGCCCTCGAGCCCGGGAAATTCCTGGTCGGGGAGGCCGGGGCCGTCCTCCTGCGGGTCGAGTACCTCAAGGAGAGCTACGGCAACCTCTTCGCTTGCGTCAACGGCGGGACCTACAACACGGTGCCGCGGCCGGCCATCTATCCCCAGGCGTTCCACGAGGTCGTCAACGCCTCCCGCGTCCGGGGAACGCCGCGAGCGCGGCTGACCGTGGCCGGGCATCTCTGCGAGACGGGCGACGTCTTCGGCAAGGACAGGCTCCTGCCTGTGCCGAGGACGGGCGAGGTCCTGGCCGTGCTCCTGGCCGGGGCTTACTGCCGGAGCATGGCCTCGACCTTCAACCTCCGGGACATCCCGCGGGAGATCCTCGTCTGAGAAGGAGGGGCGGCCCCGATGTCAGCCCTTCTCCCTTTGACGCGTCCCCGGCCGGACGCGGCGGGCTTCCTCGACATCCTCATGGGCCGGCGTGAGCCGGGCGGCCGCGTCCCTCTCGTCGAGTACCTCGTCGATGAGGCCGTCCTGCGGCCCGTGCTCGAGGGCGTCATGGGGAGGCGCTGGACGCCGCCCGGCGCCGGCGGCCGCGACTCACTCGCGAAATACCTCGACAATTTCATCGCCTTCTGGCATGGCCTCGGCTACGACTGCGTCCGCTTCGAGCAAGGCCTGCCTTTCCCCGAGCCGAAGCTCTTCGCCGCATCGCCGGGGGCCGCGGGGCTTCCGCCGCGGGCCTGGGCCGATGAGCACCGCGGCGCCGTCATGACCTGGGACGACTTTGAGAGCTACCCATGGCCGCGGGTCGAGGATCTCGACTTCTTCCCGTTCGAATACATCCTCGGCCACCTCCCAGAGGGCATGGGATTTCTGACCTGCCACGCCGGCGGGCCTTTCGAGCACCTGTCCTGGATCATGTCGTACGAGGGGCTGTGCTTAGCCCTGGTCGAGGACAGGGAGCTTGTCCGGGCGGTGGCGGACCGCGTCGGCGGGCTGCTCCTGGATTTCTACCGGAACCTCCTCGGGCTCGGCGGCCTGACAGCCGTCTTCGCCGGGGATGACATGGGCTTCCGCTCGGCGACGCTCATCTCCCCCGCCGACCTCCGGACCTACGTCCTCCCCTGGCACAAGAGGATCGCGGCCCTGGCCCATGAGCGGGAGCTGCCCTATTTCCTCCATTCCTGCGGGAACGTCGAGGCGGTCATGCCGGACCTCATCGATGACGTCGGGATCAACGGCAAGCACTCGTTCGAGGACGCCGTCGTTCCGGCCGAGGTCTTCCAGGAGCGGCACGGCGGCCGGGTCGCCGTCCTGGGAGGCGTCGACGTCAACATCCTGGCCGCTGGGACGCCGGAAGACGTCCGGGCAAGAACGCGCCGGCTCATCGAGACGTGCGGCGGGCGCGGCCGCTTCGCCGTCGGCTCGGGCAATTCCATCCCGAGCTACGTCCCCGCCGCGAATTACCTGGCCATGGTCGAAGAGGCGCTGCGGTAGGCCACGGCAAGGCCCCCCCGGGACGACGCGGCTCATTGCGCGACGAGATTCTCGAGCGCGGCCCCAGCCTCCGGGAAGCGGAACGCAAAACCCGCCGCGAGCAGCCGGCGGGGCAGGACCCTCTGCCCCGCGAGCAGGGTTTCCTTCGCCTTCTCCCCGAACAGGAGCGTCAGGGCGAGGGCGGGGACGGGAAGCCAGCATCGGCGCCCCATCGCATTCCCCAGCGCCCGGCAGAGGTCCCTTTCGGGGAGCGGCGCCGGCGCCGTCAGGTTGAATACGCCGGCCAGGTCGCCGCGTTCGAGCAGGAACCGGATGGCCCGGACTTCGTCGTCGAGATGGATCCAGGAGCACCATTGACGGCCGCCGCCGAGCGGCCCTCCGGCGAAGAAGCGGAAAGGCGCCGCCAGGCGTGGAAATATCCCGCCGCCCCCGCCCAGGACGAGGCCCGAACGGATAACGACGCGGCGGACGCCCTCGGCCTCGACGGCATGCGTCGACTCCTCCCAGCGCGAAACGACCCCAGCCAGGAACCCCGCGCCGGAGGCCGAGCCCTCGTCGAGCTCCTCGTCGCCCCGAAGACCATATGCGCCGACGGCCGAGGCCTGGACTACGACCTCGGGTTTGACCGCGGCGGCCCTCACGGCCTCGACGACGGCACCTCCGGCGGCCGCCCGGCTCCGCAGGATGCGGGCCTTCTTGGCCCGCGTCCAGCGCCCTTCGGCCAGGTTGTCCCCGGCCAAGTTGACGACGGCGAGCGCGCCATCGACGAGGTTCGCCCAGCCGGCCGCCGTGCGGCCGTCCCAAGGCGCGGACCGGACGCGCGGGCCGGAGACCGCCGCGCCCTTCCCCGGGTCAGGGCGACGACCTCGTATCCGGCGCCGGTGAGCTCCCCCACCAGGGCCCGGCCGATGAATCCGGTGGCGCCCGTGATCAGGACCCGGGCAGGCTTCGATCCTGGAAAAGTGTCCATGCGCGGGTTTCCGTCGGCAGCGTCCGGTTGGAGGCGAGGCAGAGGGGACCTATTTCCCGAGGGCGGCGATGATCTCGGCGATGTCCGGCAGCTGCGGGATATCGTAGACCTTGATGAAGGCGACACGGCCGGTCTCGTCGACGACGATGTTGGCCCGCTCGGAGAAGCCGTCCTCGTCGCGGAACACGCCCAGGGCGTGGGCCACGGCCCCGTGGGGCCAAAAATCACAGAGGAGGCGCGTCTCTTTGAGGCCGAGCTCCTTGGCCCAGGCGTGCTTGGTCGGGAAGGAGTCGACGCTGACGCCGACGGCCACCATGTTGAGCCCGTCGAAGGTCGCCTTGTTCGCCTCGAGGGCCTTCATCTGGTCGGCACAGACCGGGGTCCAGGCCAGCGGATGGAAGGACAGCAGGACCTTCTTCCCGGCGAAGGCGGAGAGCTTGAATTCCCTGTTGTGATGGTCCTTGAGCGTGAAGTCCGGGGCGATGTCGCCGACCCAGATCGTCTGAGTGTTTCCCATGATCTTCCCTCCCCACGCGGCGGCGATTCGAAACGCCTGCCAAGCGGGCCAATTATGCCACGCGGCGCGCCAAATGACAAGGCCCCGGGAGGGGCCCGGGGCGAGAAAACCGGTTGCAATGGCCGGCCCGCCGTCCCTAGAATAGGGGCTCGAGTTCCCAATCCTGGAAGAGGAGCGCCCGATGAAAAAGAACCCCGTTCTCGCCGCCGTCATCGTCGTCCTGGCCGTCGCCGCGGGGACCGCCCGCGTTTCGGCCGCGGGCCGGACCGGATACTACAGGTTCCCGGCCGTTCACGGCTCGACCGTCGTCTTCACCTCGGAAGGCGACCTGTGGTCGGTCGGCCTCAAGGGAGGGCCGGCCGTGCGCTTGACGACCCATCCCGGCCTCGAAACGAACGCGGCCATCTCCCCGGACGGGACGACGGTCGCCTTCTCCGCCCAATACGAGGGGCCGACCGAGGTCTACACCATGCCCCTCGCCGGCGGCCTGCCGGTCCGCCGGACCTTCGCGGGCCAGACCTCGCTCGTCGTCGGCTGGGCCCCGGAGGGGAGGATCATCTACGCGACGCAGAAGTATTCGACCCTGCCCAACACCCAGCTCGTCGTCCTCGACCCGAAGACGAACGGCGAGACCCTCCTCCCCCTGGCCCAGGCCGCCGACGGGTCGTTCGCGGCCGACGGCCGGACGTGCGCAACCGGCGTCTGGATCAGGTCAACC
>JBBISK010000009.1:6414-11431 GCA_037441295.1 Candidatus Aminicenantota bacterium
CTATACCAAGCGCTACAAGGGAGGGACGGCACAAAATCTCTGGAGATACGCGGACGGAGAGGCCGAGGCCTCCCCGCTGACGGCCGATTACGCCGGGACGAGCAAGAACCCGATGGTCTGGCGGGACCGCGTCTATTTCGTCAGCGACCGCGACGGGACGATGAACCTCTGGTCGATGGACACCGGGGGCAGGGACCTCCGCCAGCTCACGTTCCACAAGGGCTTCGACGTGAGCTCGCCGTCGCTCGACGGAGGGACGATCGTCTATCAGCTCGTGGCCGACCTCCGCGCCTTCGACATCGCCACGGGCACGGACCGGAAGATCGACATCACCCTCCCCTCGGACTTCGACCAGATGCGCGAAAGATGGGTGGCCAAGCCGCTCGACTACCTGAGCTCCGGGCATATTTCGCCATCGGGCGACCGCGTCGTCCTCGTCTCGCGCGGCCAGGTCTTCGTCGCGCCCGTCGGCGACGGCCGCTGGGTCGGGGTCGGCCGCAAGGACGGCGTCAGGGTCCGCGCCGCCCGCTTCGCAGGAGACGGGAAGAGCCTGGTCGTCCTCTCGGACGAGAGCGGCGAGTGGGAATTCCGCCGCTTCCCGGCCGACGGCCTGGGCCCGGGCGAGCAGCTGACGACCGGGGCCATGGTCATCCGCTTCGACGGCTTGCCTTCTCCAGACGGCAAGTGGATCGCCTTCGCCGACAAGGACTTCCAGCTCTGGCTGTTCAACGTCGGCAAGAAGGCCCTGACCAAGGCCGCGGTCTCCGACACGGGCATGTTCAGCGGCTTGGCCTGGTCTCCCGACAGCCGCTGGCTCGCGTACGTGGGCGGGGCGTCGAACCAATTCAGCCAGGTCCGGCTCCTCGAGGTAGAGGCGGGCCGGACGACCGCGCTCACCGACGACCGCGTCGATTCCTATAATCCGGCCTGGAGCCCGGACGGGAAATGGCTGTACTTCCTGTCGGACCGGACCTTCCAGAGCGCCGTGGGCAGCCCCTGGGGAGCGCGGCAGCCCGAGCCGTACTTCGACAAGACGACGAAGATCTACGCCATGGCCCTAACCGCGAAGGAGGTCTTCCCGTTCGCGCCGGCCGACGAGCTCACCAAGGATGACCGGAACGGCCGGGAGGCCAAGGACGCCGGGGAGGCCGCGGGCCCGGCGGCCAAGCCCGCCGGTGCGGGCCGGCCCGGCGAGCCGAAGGGCCCGAAAGAGGCGCCGCCCGCCGTCGCCATCGACTTCGCCGGCCTCCAGGACCGCGTGTTCGAGGTGCCCCTCCCCGCGGGTGTCTATTCCGGCCTGGCCGTCGGAGACAAGACTTTGTTTTTCATCGACCAGGAGTCGGACGCGGCGGGCCGGCCCAAGCTTCAGGCCGTGGAGGTTAAGAACCGCAACGTCCAGGCCAAGACCCTCCTCGAGGATGTCCGCAACTTCGAGCTCTCGGCGGACGGCAAAAAGATCCTCGCCCGCAGGGGCGGGGATTTCTACGTCATCGATGCCGGGACGAACCAGCCGAACCCGCAGACCCTGGCCGAGCGGCACGTCGACCTCTCCCGGTGGACGTTTTCCATCGACCCGCGCGAGGAGTGGCGGCAGATGTTCCTCGACGCCTGGCGCATGGAGAGGGACTACTTCTACGACCGGAATCTCCACAACGTCGACTACCAGGGGCTCCTCGAGCGCCACCGTCCGTTCGTCGACAGGGTCAGCGACCGGGCCGAGCTCAACGACCTTCTGGCCCATCTCGTCGGCGAGCTCTCGGCCCTCCACACCTTCGTCCGGGGCGGCGACCTGAGGCCGGCGCCGGACCAGGTCGCGCCCGGCTCGCTCGGGGCGCGGCTGGCGCGGGACGAGGCGGCCGGCGGCTATCGCGTCGTCCACATCTACCGGTCCGACCCCGAATATCCCGAGCGGTGCTCGCCGCTGGCCAAGCCGATGACGAGCATCCGCGAGGGCGATATCATCACGGCCGTCAACGGCACGGCGGCGCTTTCGGTCCCGGACCTTTCGCTCCTCCTCCGGAATACCGCCGGCCAGCAGGTCCTGCTCGAGCTCAGGCCGGCCGCGGGCGGGGCCGCGTCGAAGGCCATCGTCTACCCGATGACCCCGGCCGCCGAGTCGGACCTCCGCTACGCGGAATGGGAATACTCGCGGCGCCTCGAGGTCGAGAAGACGGCCCAGGGCGAGATCGGCTACGTCCACCTCCGGGCCATGGGCGGCGACAATTACACGGAATGGGTCAAGAGCTTCTACCCCGTCTTCGACCGCAAGGGGCTCATCATCGACGTCCGCCACAACCGCGGCGGCAACATCGATTCCTGGATTCTGGAAAAGCTCATGCGCCGGGCCTGGTTCTATTGGCAGAGCCGGGTGGGGCGGCCGACCTGGAATATGCAGTACGCGTTCCGCGGGCACATGGTCGTTCTCTGCGACGAGTTCACGGCCTCCGACGGCGAGGCCTTCAGCGAAGGCTTCCGCAGGCTCGGGCTGGGCAAGGTCATCGGCACCCGGACGTGGGGCGGCGAGATCTGGCTGAGCTCCTCGAACGTCCTCGTCGACCGCGGCCTGGCGTCGGCGGCGGAGATGGGCGTCTACGGGCCCGAGGGCGAGTGGCTCATCGAGGGCCGCGGCGTCGAGCCGGACATCGTCATCGACAACGCGCCGCACGCGACATTCCAGGGAAAGGACATACAGCTCGAGGCGGCGGTCAAGCATCTTCAGGACCTGATCAAGAAGGAGCCGGTCGAGGTGCCCAAGCACCCGCCGTATCCGGACAAGAGGAAGTGAGAGGCGGCCCAGCTTAGAGAGTCACCGAGGTCCCGAGCCCGAGCTTCTCGGCGTTGGCCAGAGCGCGCGCCGCGGCCGCCAGATCCTGGACGGCGAGGCCGACGGACTTGAAGAGCGTCACATCGTCGGGGCCCAGGCGCCCCGGCTTCCTCCCCGCGACGACCTCGCCGAGCTCAGCCCGGACGTGGTCGCGCGTGATCAGGCCCGCCTCGAGCGGCATGATCAGGTCGCCCGCCTCTTCCCAGGCCGCCTCTCGCTGGTCCACGAAGATGAGGGCCCGGACGATGGTCTCGGGCGGGATCTCCCTGACGTCCGGCTTGTACGACCCCACGGCGTTGATGTGGGCGCCGGCGGCGAGTTCCCCGTCGGCGAAAACGGGCGTCACTGCGGTCGTCGCGGTGCAGACGACCCCGGCGCCGCGGAGCGCCTCGGCGGGAGAGGCCGCGGCCGACACCGCGAGGCCGAGCTCCCGGCCGGCCCGGGCCGCGAACTCGGCGGCGCGGGCGCTGTCCGTATCGAAGACGCCGGCTTCGCGGATGGATCGCACGGCACAGACGGCCTCGAGCTGTGTCCTCGCCTGGAGGCCGGCCCCGAAGACGGCGGCCTTCCGGACGTCCGGCCGGGCCAGAAGGTCGGTCGCCGCGCCGGAGGCGGCTCCGGTGCGGATGGCGGTCAGGGCCGTCCCGTCCATGACGGCCAAGGGCGTGCCCGTTCCGGCGTCCAACACGAGGGCCAGGGCCTGGATGAATGGAAGGCCGAGGTCGCGATTCCGTTCGAAGAGGGTGATGACCTTCAGGCCAACCCGGCCGGCCGAAGGGCTGTAGGCGGGCATGACCAGGACGTCGCCTCGGCCTTCCTCGACCCGGATATGGGTCCTGGGCGGCACGACGGCCTTCCCGGCGGAGAGCTCGCAGAACGCTTCCTTCATCGCGCCGACGGCCTCCGGCATGGGGAGGGCGCGCCTAACCTCGGCGCCGGACAGGAACAACAGTCTGCGCTTTTCCGTCATGAGTTCCGTTTCTGCTTCGCCTTCACCAGGGCCAGGGCGGAAGGCGTCACGGCCAGCCCGCCCAGGGCCGTGCAGCGCAGCTCGCGCGGCAGGGCCCGGCCGACGGCGAATGAGGCGTCCACCGTATCGTCGAGCGGCACGGGGTTCTCATACCCGCCCATGACGAGGTCGGCGCAGACGAACGCGTTGACGGCGGCCGCGGCGTTGCGCGTGTGGCAGGGGATCTCGCACCCGCCGCCGACGGGGTCGCAGACCGAGCCCATCGTGTTCTGCAGGGCGACGGCCGCGGCGTCCATGGCTTGCCGGGCCGTCCCCCCGGCGACTTCCACGACGGCGGCGGCGGCCATGGCCCCGGCCGCGCCGATCTCGACCTGGCAGCCCGCGGTCTCGGCGGCGAAAGTGGCCCGGCCCGCGATGGCTTGGCCGACCCCGCCGGCGGCGAAGAGCGCTCGGGCGAGGACCGGGAGCTCGACGCTCTTCTCGGTCTCCAGGGTCACCAGAACCCCGGCCAGCACTCCGGCCGAACCTCCCGTCGGCGCCGCGCAGACGATGCCCTTGCTGTTCGAGGTGTGCATGCCGGCCATGGCGCGGGCCGCCGCCCGGGTGAGCAGGCCCCCCAGGGGGAGTCCCCCCAGCCGTTCCGCCCGCATGATCCGGGAAGCGCACGGTCCCGTCAGCGGCATGTCGACGTTCCTGTCGTCCAGGCCGGCGGCGACGGCGCCGCGCATCACGGCGTAGCGGGCCGACATCTCGGCCGTGAGCGCGGACTCGGCCAACCCGAGCAACCGCGACTCCGCCCGCCGCGCGGCCGCGCCGAGGGACAGGCTTTCCCGTTTGGCCAGGGCGAGGAGCGAAGCGGCCGACCCGATCCCGCTCCGGCCCGGCTGGGGATAAAGGACGGGCGCGGCCGTCCGGACCGCGGTCACGCCTGGGATCTCCGAGACCCGCCGGGACAAGTCGGCCGGCGGAGGCGAATCGAAGTCCGCCTGCACGACGCCGCCGGCCCGGGATTCCGCCGCCGTCGTCCGCCCCCCCGCGAGCCGTTCAATAGCCGCGCGGACCTCCTTCGACCGCCCGCGCCGGCATTCGGCGACGATCGTCCAACACCGGCCGTCGATCGTGACCAGCCGGCCGTCGAGCCGGCCGACCTCGACGATCCCGCCGCCGACAGACTTGGCCAGGATTTCGAGCGCGCCGCCGGGCGCGCCCTCCATCCGGACGAG
>JBBISK010000009.1:11463-25860 GCA_037441295.1 Candidatus Aminicenantota bacterium
CGTTTGGGTGGTCGGCGTGCTCGAGTCGTTCGACGGCGAAGCGGATCCGGAGGCCTGCCCGCCCGGCCGCGCGAACGGCCTCCTTGTAGCGCGCATCCGTCATCTCCCAGCCCAGGCACCCGGCGGCGAAGGCGAGGTCCACGCCGAGCGGCCGGAAGGTCGCGGCGTAGGAGCCGTCCGGGTCGAACGTCACCGCGATGTCCTTCGGCCGGCCGCCGGCCAGACCGCAGGCAAGCCGGGCGATCCGGTAGGCGCCCGCGGTGTGCGAGCTCGACGGCCCGCGCATGACGGGCCCGATGACGTCGTTGAGGATGCTCACTTCCGCCATACCACCATCTCCCGGAGCGCCTCGGGGCCGCCCGCCGGCCGTTCGAGACGCCTTTTCTTACAGAAGGTCATTATATGCGATTATGGGATTTCCCGCAGCAGGTCAGACCGCCACCTCCGCCGCTGTGAAGCACAGCTCGTCCGGCCGAGGCAGTGTTTCATCGTCGCCGAGGCCGTCCTCGACCAAAACCCTCACGAGGTCCTTGAGATTGTCGACCGCATCCTCGAAGCTCGAGCCCCGGGCGCGCCAATCCGGGAAGTCCGGGCAGCGCGCCTCCCAGCCTTTGACATCCCTGGCGACCAGGACCGAAAAGCGATAACCACTCATGTCAGCCTCCGTCGAGCCGGGTCTATGAGAGTATCTATGCCAAATCCGTGCCAATCTCCCCGCCTGGAAAGGGCGTCGGTCATGTAAATTCTTTTGCCTCAAAACGGGGACGCGTGCCAATTTCCTCGAGACCGGAATATGTCCCCATTTTCCTAAAACGCCCTCAGGAACGCGCAGTTGTAGATCTTGGGGACGCCCTCGCCGTCCTTCCGCACCTCGCCGCGCAGGAGGCAGACCGGCGGCGTCCCGTACGTCACGCACCTCGTCTCGCCGATGCCCTCCAGGATGCCCGTCTCGTCCTCGAACAGATAGAAATATTTCGGGCCGCGCCCCGGCGGCGCCGCACCGCTCCCCGCCCCGCCGTTCCCGCCGCCGTTCGCGCCGTAGGTCACGCGCTGGCGGGCGTCCACGGCCCGGACGACGAGCTCGACCATCGTCCCGGCGCAGTCCTTGAGGTCCCTGACCCGGAGCGCCGGCCTTTTCCCCTCGTAGAGGTCGAGCTCGTCGCCGTCCGGCAGGAAGCCCAGCGACTCGTAGAGCATCCGGCGCTTCTCGTCCGGGGCCACGTCCGCGACCTCGTCCATGTGCTCGAGGCCCTGGAAGTAACGGAGGATCTGGTGCGTCCGCCGCGGCTCGAGGGAATCGAAGACGCCCGCCCGGATGAGGGCCAGGAGCTCCGCCTTCGCCGGCTTGACGCGGACCAGGAAATCCTCGACCGAGCCGTATTCACCGCCGTTCGTCCGCTCGCCGATGACGCGGTCGATCGCCTTCGCCCCCAGCCCCTTGATGGAGCCGAAGCCGACGCGGATCGCCTCCCCCCCGCCCGGGACGGCCTCGACCTCGAACCGGTGGACGCTCCGGTTCGCGTCCGGCCCCAGGATGCGGACGCCGAGCCGCCTGGCTTCGGCGACGTACTCGGGGAGGTCGTAGTAGCCCCCGCCGGCGTTGAGCACGGCCGCGAAATACGCCACCGGGTGGCGGACCTTGAGGTAGACGGCCTGGTAGGCCATGTGGGCGTAGGAAGCGCTGTGGGCCTTGTTGAAGGAATAGGAGGAGAACTTCTCCATCGTCCGCCACAGGCGCTCGACCTCCGGCGCCGCGTAGCCGCGGCCGGCCGCCTCGCGGAAGAACTTCTGGCGCAGGGCGGGGTCCCCGCCTTTGCGCTTCAGGCTCCGCCGCAGCAGGTCGCCATCCTCCGGGGGCAGGCCGGAGGCGCGCTCGGCGAGCTGCATGACCTGCTCCTCATAGAGGAGGATGCCGCCCGTCTCGGGCAGGAGGCGGGCCAGGAAGGCGTCGTCGCCCGGTCGCGGGCCGGCGCCGGGGCCGCCCGAGGGCACCCCACGCCCGCTCCGGCGCCGGAGGAGCGCCTCCTTCATGCCGCTCTCGGTCGGGCCCGGCCGGACGAGGGCCAGGGCCTGGGTGATCTCGAAGATGTCCGCGGGCTTCATCCGGCGCAGGAGGTTCATCATGGCCGGGCTCTCGACCTGGAAGCAGCCGATGGTCCGCGCCGTCCGGAGGGCCGCATAGGTCGCGGCGTCGCCGGCCGGGACCACCCGCAGCCGCAGCTTCGTCTTCGTCTCGGAGATGGCCGCGAGGCCCCGGACCGAGAGGAGGTCGAGCTTGATCAGCCGCAGGTCCTCGACGGCGTCCTTGTCGAAGTGGGTCATGCGCAGCCCCTTGGCCGAGGTCTCGAGCGGCAGGCAACGCTCGACCGGTGCGGGCGTCAGGATGACGCCGCCGACGTGAAGCGAGATCTCGTGGTAGACGTCCTGGAGGTCCGCGGCGAGCTTCCAGACCTCGAGGAAGCCGGGCGCCGGCGCCGCCGTCCGCAGGTCTCCCGGCTCCGCGAAATACGGCACCCGCTGGCTGTGGCCGCGCGCCTCCTCGGGCGGGACGCCGAAGGCCCGGAGCGTCTCGTAGAGGGCCGAGCGGGCGCCGAAGCTCTTGAGGCTGCAGACGTAGGCCGCCCCCGCCCTGCCCGCGCCGTAGGTCTCGAGGACGTAGCTCAGGACCTCGTCACGCCGGCTCGAGTCGAAGTCGAGGTCGATGTCCGGCGGGTCGGGCCGGCCGCGGTTGAGGAAGCGCTCGAAGTAGAGGTCGAACTCCAGCGGGTTGACGTGGGAGACGCCGAGGAGCCAGGCCAGGAAGGACGACGCTCCCGAGCCCCGCAGGTTGTGGAGGATGCCGCGGCGCCGGGCGAACTCGACGACGTCGTGGACGACGAGGAAGTAGGGGCCGAAGCCGGCCTGCTCCACGGCGTCGAGCTCGCGGCGGGCCCGCTGGCGCTCCTTCCAGGTCAGGCCCTTCGCCGCCGTCAGCCGCTCCATGACGACGTCGCGCAGCGTCTTCGGGAAGAGGTCGGCCGGGAGGTTGGGGACGACGTCGTCGAAGGCGAACTCGCACTTCTCGGCGACCTCGAAGGTGCGGGCGAGGGCCTCCCGGGCGGCCTCGCCGAAGCGGCGCAGGGCCAGGGCCTCCTGGTCGGGCCCGAAGACCCGGACCCCGGCGAGGAGCCGGTCGCGCTCGGGCGGATAGGGGACCTTCTCCTCGATGGCCCGGAGGAGGACGAGCCGCTCCGGACTCGCCACGTACTTGAGCGGGTTGGCCCAGACGACGGGCAGGTCCGCGGGGACATGTGCCGATTTCTGCGAAATCGGTACGTGTCCCCCGGAATCTCCGGAGGCGGACCTCATGACCTGCTCGAAATTCGCGAAATCGGCGCCGAGGTAGATGTCGCCCGGCGGGACCTTCTCGCGGAGGTCGGCGAGCATCGCGGCTTCGCTCGGCCAGGCGTTATTCCCCGATCCTCCCCCGCTCTCCCCGGAGGGACAGTCCCGCTTCGGGGACAGTCCCTCCGGGACGTAGATGACGACGAGGCCGGACGCGTCCCGGACCTCCCTCCGGTTGAAGATCTCCATCAGGTTGGCGTAGCCCTCGCGGCGGCGGACGAGGAAGACGAACCTCCGGCCGCCGGCCTCGAGCTCGCAGCCGAAGAGGGGCTTGAACCCGCCGCCCGCCGCCGCCCGCTTCCACTTTCCCCAGCCGTAGAGGTTGCCGAGGTCCGCCAGGGCCGCGGCCGGGACCCGCCGGCGCGCGAGCCAGGCCAGGGCCTCCCCGACCGTGACGCTCCCCTGCCCGCGGCTGTAGACGGAGTGGATGCGGAGGGGAATGAACATCGCCGTCTCTCTCTTCCTTTCTCCTCGAAAAGGCCTCTCCCCGCCCCGTCCCTCACCTGGTCAGCGAGGCCGTCTTCAGCACGTAGCCGCGCCGCGGCTCGAAGGCGTAGACCGAATCCAGCATCTTCTCCCGAATCGTGAGCACGGACCCGAAGCCGTACTTCTCCCGCACCCGGTCCATCGCCCGGCCCAGCCGCTCCGGACGGTCCGAGTACGGCTCGAAGAGCGACAGGGGCCGCACCAGGACCAGGTCCGAGGCCTTGACCCCGACCAGCCGCAGGGCCAGCCGCGACCCCTCGACGAGCTCGAGGAACAGCTCCTCGGCGATCTCGTAAATCTTCCCCATCTCCTGGAGCGGCGTCAGGACCAGCCGCCGCTTGATCTCGGTCCGGAAGTCCGAGTAGCGGGCCTTGACCTCGATGACGTGGGCGTAGAGGCGGTCCTCGCGCAGGGCCAGCGTCAGCCGGTCGCAGAGGTAGGCGAGGTGGGCCAGGAGCATCTTCCGGTCCCAGAGGTCCTCGAGGAAGGTCGTCTCCCGCGAGACCGACTTGGGCAGGGCGCGGACCGACAGGGTCCGGCTGTCGATGCCGCGCGACTGGAGGTAGATGTCCTCGCCGCCCTCGCCGAAAAGCGAGCGGAGGGTCGCGCGCGGCAGGGTCCACAGCTCGCCGATCCGGTGGATGTTCATCAGCCGCAGGACGACCTGGGCCTTGGGGCCGATGCCGGGCAGGATCTCGATCGGCAGGCCGCGCAAAAAGTCCTCCTCTTCGCCCTCGCGGACCTCGAAGAACCCGGCCGGCTTGGCCTTCTTGGCCGCGAGCTTGGCCAGGATCTTGTTCGGGGCGGCGCCGACTGAGACCGTGATCCCCAGCTCGCGCTCGACCCCGCGCTTCATGTCGCGGGCCGCCTCCGCGAACGACGGATAGAGATGGCCGCAGCGGGTCAGCTCGAGGTAGGCCTCGTCGAGGGAGGCCTCCTCGACGTCGGGCGTGTAGGCGTGGAGGACGCGGAAGAAGCGCTCGGAGAAGGCCTGGTAGACCTGGTAGTTGCCGCGGACGAACACCCCCTGGGGACAGAGTTTGTAGCACTGGCGGAGCGGCATGCCCGTGCGGACGCCGAACTTGCGGGCCTCGTAGGAGCACGTCGCGGCGACGCCGCGCTCATGGGCGAGGCCGCCGACGATGACCGGCAGACCCTTGAGGGCCGGGTTGAGCAGGACCTCGACGGAGGCGAAAAAGGCGTCGATATCGACGAGGACGATGTACCGGCGGTTCAAGCGACCTCGGGGACAGTCCCCTCCGGGGACAGTCCCCATGTTCCCGCGCGGAACCGATTCCTTTGAGGCAGGCATACCTATCCCTTTCACTTTTACGGACTTTATGTTTTCGAAGCGGACCGCGGGACGGCCTAGGTCGTCATGCCACAGCTCGCTCCCCGTTCAGTACTTCCTCAGGACTCCGATGACCCGGCCGAGGATCCTCGCGTCCGGGGCCTCGATCGGCTGGTAGGACGGGTTCTCCGGCACGAGGTAGACCCGGCCGTCGTCCTGCCGCAGGCGCTTCAGGGTCACCGACCCGTCACCGAGCATGGCCACCACCATCTCCCCCGAGACGGCCGTGTTCGTCCGCTCGAGGAGAACGTGGTCGCCGTCGTCGATGTAGGCGTCGATCATGCTCTTGCCGTCGACCCGGATGCAAAAGATGTTGCCCCGGCGTCGGCCGACCATCCAGGCCGGGACATCCATGGCCTCGCCCGAGACGTCGAAGGCCTCGCGCGCGGCGCCGGCCGGGACGAGCCCGGCCACCGGCACCTTGACCTGGCTCTCGAGGAGGGCCGGCAGCCCGGCGACGCGGATCTCGCCGCCCTCGCGGGCGAGATAGCCCTTGCGCTCGAGGCTCTGGAGGTGCTTGAAGACGGCCGAGGGGTTGGCCATGCCGAGGGCGGCGGCCAGGCCGCGGACGGTCGGGGCGTAGCCGTGCTCGAGGACGAAGTCCTCGACGACCCGCAACACCGTCGTCTGCTTGAGGGTGAGTTCCCGTCTCAGCTTGTTTACCATTTTGTTCACCATATGTAAAATAATACCGCCGCAGACGTTTGTCAAGAGGGAATTTCTGCTTAAGAATTATGCAGTTTTAGCGCCAGATTTCCATTTCGAAATTTCCCGGCGCACAAGGAACTTCCATGAGTCGTGAATGCCGAATTCATCTCCTGTGTCAATATTCCTGACGTATTCAATGAATCCTATCTCCGTAAGTCTTAGCTTCGCATCACGTATTACATCGGTGGCTTCATTGCTCGACAGCGAAAACTCTTTCACCAATCGTTTTCTAATAGCTGCTTCCTTGACCCCTTTCTCTCCCTCATCGATCAAACAAGTCATAAACTTTCGTTGGTTATCCGTTACGGAAGACCATTTCTCTTTGAAAATATCTTCTTTCCCCACTCCGAATGATTCTTTTTTCAGCCAGTTCCTTACTTCTAAGATCATCTCATCCTCCGAAGCTACGGGAAGAGGATTCAGCATCATGAATGTCATGGCTCCATCAAGCTTAACGGAAGTCTCCTTAAAAGCCAGGACTGGGATTCTTTGTGATTCATGGAATTGTCGATAGGACAGGATTGCGATTTCCTGGTTTATCCAAAGAGATGACCTTTCTGTAGTATTTCCATCGGCGTCGGTAAATGTTCCTCGTTTATGTAAGAAAATAACCGCTCCAGAACAATGAAATAGTGCTTCATAAATATTTTTATTCAGACCATCTAAGTCGTGCACGGTTTCAGCGAAATACGCCCGGAAACCTGGCGTGCGGTCGATCTCATCCTTTATCCTGTTTCCCAAGAAGATTTCTTCCCTGGTTCTTTGGCCACAACTAACAAATATTCGAATATCACTCATTCTGATTTAAGACCCGCCCTAATTTTATATAAATATTCAGGCCAATCACGAGTCCATCATTTTATAAAATGCCCATGATGCTCCTCAGCGATCCTCCTGAGGCGCTTTTCACTGTCCTTACGGAGCGTGATCGCCAGGATGACGACTTCCTGTCCGCAAATCCTGTAATAAGCCCGTAAGTCGCCGCTCCGGATCCTGTAGAGCGGCGGGTCGAATCCGGCGAGCTTCTTGACCCTGGACTTCCCGATCGGGATGGGGCGGACCTCGAGGTAGGTCTTGATGTCTTTGATGAGTTGGACGGCCGCCCCGGCCTCCAGACTTTCGACGTCCCGCACAGCAGCTGGGCCGAAGACAACACTAAACCGCTTTTCGCGCATGCCGCTTCTCGATCTTTCTGAGCAGCTCGTCGGCGTCGAAACCGCCGAGCTTCAAGTATTCAGCATAGGCCTCTTCGATCCTCGATTGGAATTCAGGGTCGCTCTCCATCAGGTAATCTTCGAGGTCCTCATCGGTCACATGATGGAGGACGGCGGCCGGCTTCCCGTAGGCGGTGATGACGATGTCGCCCTTCTCCGACTCTTTAAGAAGACCCATGGTTTTTTGCTTGAGTTCTTTGACGCCGGCAAAACGCATGACTTTACTCCTTCGAATTGTTACACTATAGTATAACTTTCGCCTTGCTTCAGGTCAACCGGTCTATGCGCCTAACACAAGTCGGCGATTTCGGGGGCTCTCCCCATAATTAGGACGCTTGAAAATCGCTACAAACTCAAGGCGATGATCCCATAACCTTAACTTCCGGACAACTCATCAGGTAACGGCGCTCGGAGATTCTTTCTGGAAATGACCGGCTGGGACCGCACGGCTTCCACGACCGGGCCTTCCGGCGGCAAGGAAGGACGCCCTGGTAATCCCGGACAGAATTCGATTGCCGACCGCTCTCATCTTTTCTAGAATTGAGGATGCTAGACAAAACCGCCCGGGGGACGGGTCTAGATAGGTGAAGCGGACGAGAACGGGAACGAGATGACGCCCGACGAGCTTTACGACCGCTACGGGGAGATGATGTATCGCTATCTGGCCCTCAGGCTCGGCTCTCTTGAGGACGCCGAGGACATCCTGCAGGAAGCCTTCTGCCGCCTGGCCCGCTATTCCTTGCGTTGGGCGCTCGTCCGGGACCCGAAGGCCTTTGCCTTCAAGGTCCTGAGGAATGAGGCCAACCGGTTTCTCGCGAGGCGGATCAGGCGGCGGGAGGGCGACCGCGCGAATGCCGAGCGGAACGCGAGGCTCGAGTCGGTCGTCCAGGCGCCCGCCGACGCCTCCGCCTCCCTCTTGGCCCGGGCCCTGGGCGAGCTCCCCGACGAACAGAGGGAGGTCATCGTCCTCAAGGTCTTCCAGGACTTCTCGTTCAAGGAGACCGCGGCGGTCTGCGGGATATCGCTCAACACGGCCGCCAGCCGCTACCGTTATGGCATCGAAAAGCTCCGCTCGCTCTTGGAGGGGAAAGCATGACGTTCGAGGAAGATCGCGACATCGAACGACGGCTGAGGTCCATGGCGCTGAGGCCGGCGCGGCCCGGGTTGAGGGAGAAGGTCCTGGCGGCGGCCGCCAAACGCAAACAGGAAACGGCTTGGACGACACCCCGGCTGAGATGGTGCCTGGCAGGTTGCGCGGCGGTCCTCGCCGTCGTCTTCATCGCGGACGCGGGGCTGGGCCGAAAGCAGCAAACTCGCCTTCAAGCCCTGATGGACGGGTCGCCGCGGATGCAGGACCGGGCGGCCGACGAGAGCCGCGTCCTGGCCGAGGTGCTGGGAGAGCCCGTCGACCGGCAACTCGTCGCCCGAAACGAGCGGATCGCCTCTGCGGAGAAGAGAGCCGGGCATGTCCGCCGCGAGAGAGTTCTCAAGGAATTGTTGAAGGAGGTCTTCGATGGCAGCGAAGGCGCGAAAGACATTGATTAGGGTTTTCGTCGTTCTGGTCGCCGTCGTCACGGCCGTCCTGCTCGTCCGGGCGATCTTCAACTACACGACCGGGAGGAAGCTCGAAAGATACCTCGCCCAAGCCAAGGCCGAAGGGATTCCCTTGCGAATGGAGGACATCGCTCCGCGGTGCTCCGATTCTGATAATGGGGCCCTCCAATGGAAGGCGGCCGAAGCGCTATTCATCCTTCCGGAGGTGAATGACAGAAAGCTGGTCGCGGCAACGGCCAACGGATTTTCCGAAGGGAGACCCATGGATAGCGAGGCCCGGAAGGTCCTGGCGTCTTTATGTGAAAAGAACCGGAGGGTCTTCCAGATGATCGTCGAGGCCGCCGCCAAGCCCTGTTTCAAGTACGGAAATTGGACGAAAGGTCCCTGGTCCGTCGATATGATCAATGCCATGAAAACAATCCTGGCCACGCGCCTCCTCGGGATCGATGCCGTTCTCCGGGCGGACGCTGGACAGGTCGAGGCGGGCCTCGAAGAGTGCCGCAACGGCATGCGCTTCGTCCAGAAACTGACGGGCGAGCCTCTTCTGCTCAACAACCTCATCGCCCTGGCCGAGATGAAGACGCTTCTCGCCTGTTTCGACCATGTCGCCTCCGGGAGGGAGCTGGACGAGGCGACGCTCTCGGCCTGGATGAAGGAGCTGGACGCCGTCTCCTGGCGGCGGAAATTCGTCCGGTGGATCCCCGTGGAAAGGGCGGTGGGGCTCGATTGGGGGCTCAGGGCGGTCAGCGGAAGGCCAGGGGATCTCGCTTCGGCACTCCGTGTCCTTGATAATGAGAGGTGGCTCGACCGGTTCTT
Organism: Candidatus Aminicenantota bacterium; assembly: GCA_037441295.1. GTDB lineage: Bacteria > Acidobacteriota > Aminicenantia > Aminicenantales > Saccharicenantaceae > DATKJS01. Next base: position 20,977 of record JBBISK010000009.1, read on the forward strand.
CTATTGGCTCATCCGGCCGGTCCTTAGGTCCCAGACGATCTGGGTTCACCAGCGGTACCGGGAGCTCGGAAGACGCGTCGACGAACCCTATTACAAACAGATCGAATTCCTCGAGAAGGAGCGGCGGGTCCCGTGGTACTACAAAGCAACGGACGTCCTCCTGCCCGACTTCCGCAGCGCGTTCCTCAAGGAGGCCTCTCTCGAGGCCATGATGCTCGCGACGCGCGCCGGGCTGGCCTGCAAGATCTACAAGAGCAGAACGTGGAATTATCCCGCGAACCTGGAGGCCCTGGTGCCGGACATCCTGCCCGAGGTCCCCATCGATCCGTTCACCGGAAAGCCGCTCGTTTTCAGGATCCAGAACGGTGAGATATTGATCTACAGCTTGGGTTCCAACCAGCGGGACGACGGCGGCCGGAGCAGCCCGATGACCCAGCTCGTCATGGAAAAGGACGACGACTGGACGTGGCGCGAGAGGGTCAGATAGCCGGGTCTCCCCTTTCGATGCTCGGATCTAAGGACGGGGCCCGACCGGGAGGCGGCCGGCCTCAGTTGTCGCGCCGGACCTCGAGCCTGTCGAGGCCGTGCTCGTTGAACTCCTTCTCGTACTTCTCGACCAGAGGCCGCTCCTTCTCCATGCCTTCGTCGGTGTCCAACTCGGCCAGGGCGTCGTCGCCGTGCTTGCGGACGTAGTCGCGGTCGGCCATGCGGTAGATGAGCTGGTCCCAGAAGGTGTTGTCGTTGTAGAAGTCGACGGTCTCCGTCATCTTCTCTTCGAGCTCGTGGGACGGGACGGTCCGGCCCTCCTCGTCGAGCTCGGCGTAGCTCTCGAGGCCGCTCTTGCCCGCCGCTTCGAGGACGAGGCTCTCGACCTCGTCGAATTCCTCGATGACGTCGTCGTTACGCCAGCTGTTCCCCAGCCAGTTGCCGAGGAAGACGAGCTTGGCCAGGGTTTCGAGCTGTTCTTTGGTCAGTTCGATCTTCATGGCATCCTCTGATATCCTTCAGCCGGAGGGCTGAAAAGCAAACTATATCACGTTCCCGCCCGGCCGCCAAACCGAGCCGTGACGCCGTGACGCTCCCCGGGCTTCCCGATTCCCGGCCGGTCCTATATAATGGGGGACGAAGGGAATTTATCTAAGACAAGGACGGGAACCATGAAGAAGACTCTAGGATTAGCGGCGGTCCTGGTCGTGGGAGCTGCCTTCCTCGCCTGTGCCGATACTCCGGCGGACCGCGGTCCGGCTCAGCCCAAGACCGGCGAAGAGGCCGTCGCCGCCCGGACCACGGCGCCCACGCCGATCGCCCTCGCGGATCAGGCGATGCCCCAGGCCGCGCCGCGGCGGCTGACCGAGGACGAGCAGAACACCATCGACATCGTCAGGAAAACGAAGACCTCGGTCGTCTTCGTCACGAACATGCAGTACGTGTCCGACTTCTTCTTCCAGTCGGACGAGCCCGTGGCCCGGGGCAGCGGCTCGGGCTTCGTCTGGGACGACAAGGGCCGCATCGTGACCAACTTCCACGTCATCGAGGACGGGGTCAAGTTCATGGTCAACCTACCCAACCAGAGGCAGGTCGAGGCCAAGCTCATCGGCCGCGAGCCGGCCAAGGACATCGCCGTGCTCCAGCTCCTGGAGAATGTGCCGGGCCTCCAGCCGGTCCAGATCGGCACCTCTCGCGACCTCCAGGTCGGGCAGAAAGTCATCGCCATCGGCAACCCGTTCGGGTTCGACCACACGGTGACCCAGGGCATCGTCAGCGCCCTCGGCCGGAGCATGCCCGGGGCCGGCGGCGTCACCATCCGCGACATGATCCAGACGGACGCCTCGATCAACCCGGGGAACTCGGGCGGGCCGCTCCTCGACTCGGCGGGCCAGCTCATCGGCATGAACACGATGATGGCCAGCCCGTCCGGGACGTCGAGCGGGGTCGGGTTCGCCCTGCCGGTGGACATGATCCGGAAAATCGTCCCCGAGATCATCCAGTTCGGCAAGGTCACCCATCCGGGCATCGGGGGGATCAGGTTCGTGCCGGACGAGTACTCCCGGCAGGCCGGGATCGAGGGCGCCGCCATCTACGACGTGCCGCGCTCGAGCCAGGCCTACGAGCTCGGCCTCCGCGGGCTCGGCCGCGACGCCTTCGGCCGCTACCTCATCCGCGACGTCATCACGGCCGTCGACGGCACGAAGGTCAAGTCCTACGACGACCTCTTCACGGCGCTCGACAGCTACAAGATCGGCGACACGGTCAAGCTGACGGTCGACCGGAGCGGGAAGGCGCGGACCCTCGAGATCCAGCTCGTCGGCATCGATTAACGGACGGGGTCAGGTCTACTTTCTTACAGTTTTTTATACAACTCTGCAACTCATGGAAACGGCCGGGGGGAAGACTGTAAGAAAGTAGACCTGACCCCTTCTTTTTAGCCCTTTAGTTCTTCTTGATCGGCAGGATGCCGGCCATCTCGCCGATGACGTTGACGATGTCCTTGTCGGACGGGACGATGATCTTCGTGTTGTTCTGGAGGGCCGTCTCGAGCGCCTGCAGGCGGCGGAGGACCTGGGCGTTGCCGACGAAATACTTTTCGGCCGCCTCGTTGACCAGACGGATGGCCTCGGCCTCGCCCTGGGCCTCGAGGATCTTGGCCTGACGGATGCCGTCGGCCTTCTTGATCTCGGCCCGGCGCTCGCCGTCGGCGACCGTTTCGCGGGCCGTGGCGAAGTCGACGGCCGCGACCTTCTCGTTCTCGGCCTTGACGACCTTGTTCATCGTCTCCTGGACGTCCTTGGGCGGGTCGATCTCCTTGAGCTCGGTCCGGACGATGTCGATCCCCCAGCGGGCCGTCTCGGTCGAGAGCGTCTTGAGGAGCTCCTCGTTGATCTTGCCGCGCTCGCTGTTGGCGGACTTGAGGGTCAGCGTGCCGATGATGTTGCGCAGGGTCGTCCGGGCCAGGTTGACGATCTGCCACTGGTAGTTGTTGACGTTGTACTGGGAGGCCTTGACGCTCTCCTCGTCGTCCTTGACCTTGAAGTAGACCTGGGCGTCGACACGGGCGTTGAGGTTATCGTAAGTGATGATCTCCTGGGGCGCCGCGTCCACCATCTGCTCGGTGATGTTGACGCTGTGGAGCGTCTCGATGGCGGGGATGACCCATTGGAAACCGGCCTTGGCGAAGCGGTTGTACCGGCCGAGGCGCTCGACCAGCCCGCGGTGCGTCGGGCGGATGATGCGGATCCCGGCCAGGAAAAGGACGATGACGACGATGACGATCCATGCAAGCAGGGCCATGAATTCCTCCTTATCACATCTTCCAGGTGCCGGCGACGACGAGGTTGGCGCCGGTGACGGCCGCGGCCCGGTCCGAGGCCAGATAGGCCACGGCCTCGGCTACGTCCTCGAAGGTCCCGAGCCGCGAGGCGGCCAGGTCCCGGGCCTGGGGCAGGACTCCCCCCTTGATCAACCCGGGCGAGACCATGTTGACCGTGATGCCGTTCGCCGCCTCGGTCACGGCCGCCGTCCGGGTCAGGATGAGTAGGCCGGTCTTGGCCGCGGCGTAGGGCGCGATGGTCGGGAACGAGGTCAGCTGCTCGGCCCGGCTGTAGCCGATGTTGATGATCCTGCCCCACCGCCGCTCTCTCATGCCGGCCAGGGCCGACTTGACGCAGAAATAGGAGCCGAGGAGGTTGCCGCGGAGGATGCGCTCCCAGTCGGAGACCTCGAGCTGGTCCCACGGCTTGACTAGGAACGGGCCGACGTTGTTGACGAGGACGTCGATGCGGGCGAACTTCTCCTCGACTTTCTTGATGAGCCCGGCGGCCTGGGCTTTCTTGGTCAGGTCGGCCCGGAAGACGGCGCCGAGCTTGCCCTTCTCGCGGATGGCCGCGGCCACCTCCTGGGCCTCGTCCCGCCGGGTCAGGTAATGGACGGCGACGCCGGAAACCTCGTCGGCAAGCCGGAGGGCGATGGCCCGGCCCATTCCCCGGGCCGCTCCGGTCACGAGGGCGATGCGGAAGCTCATGTCCCCCTCCCCGGCACGGCCCCCGGGCCGTGGCCTTCCGAGATGGCCGCCCCGCGAGGGGGCGGACGTTACTTCAGGGTTCCGACGGCGGCCTCGACGGCGTCCAGGATCTCGCCCGACCGGACGACCTCGGACAACCGGTTGATGTCGTCGAAGAGCGGCCGGTCCTCCTCGAGGAAGGCGACGTGGCGGCGGATGACGTCGTAGGCGGCCTGGAGGCCCTTGCTCGGCTTGACAGGCTTGCGGAAATCGACGGCCTGGGCCCCGGCGATGAGCTCGATGGCCAGGACGGCTTGGGCGTTGTCGAGAATCTGGCGCGTCTTGAGGGCCGTGGTCATGCCCATGCTGACGAAGTCCTCCTGGTCGGCCGCGGCCGGGATGGAGCCGGTCGCCGCGGGGTGGGAAAGGATGCGGTTCTCGCAGACGAGGGCCCCGGCCGTGTACTGGGTCAGCATCAGGCCGGAGAACATCCCCGCCCCCTTGGTCAGGAAGGCCGGCAGGCCGGCGTTGAGGTGGGGGTTCATGAGCCGGTTGTGGCGGCGCTCGGAGAGGACGGCGACCGTGGTCACGGCCGTGCCCAGGAGCTCGAGGGCGAAGGCCATGGGCACGCCCTGGAAGTTGGCGCCGGTCAGGACGAGGTCCTCGTCGGGGAAGAAGACGGGATTGTCGGCGGCGCCGTTGAGTTCGATCTCGATCATATAGCGGGCCCACTTGAGGGCGTCGCGGGCCGCGCCGACGACCTGGGGCGTGCTGCGGAGGCTGTAGGCGTCCTGGACCTTCTTGCCCGGCCGCTCGAGCAGGGCGCTGCCCTCGGTGATGCGGCGGACGTTCTCGGCCGATTCGAGGGCGCCGGCGAGGATCCACCG
>JBBISK010000010.1:0-1074 GCA_037441295.1 Candidatus Aminicenantota bacterium
CCGCCGTCCTGATGCTGGCTGCGGCCGTGGCCGTCATCCCGCGCCTCGGGACCGAGTTCCTGCCGGTCATGGACGAGGGGGCCTTCGACATGGATTTCCAGCTCCTGCCCGGCGTCTCGCTCGATAAGGCCCTAGAGACGTCCAAGCTCGTTGAGGAGAAGGTCATGGCCTTCCCCGAAATGGCCGTCATCGTCGGCAAGACAGGGCAGACCGGCATCGCCATCGAAGCCCGAGGCGTGGACAAGACGGGGTATGTCGGGGCGTTGCGGCCGCGGTCCGAATGGAAGAACGCGAAGACGGGCGCCGAGCTCATGGAAAAGATGCGCCGGGCCGTGGCCGATGTCCCGGGCATGGTCATCTCCTTCAGCCAGCCCATCCAGTGCCGGATCAACGAGCTCATGGAGGGGACACGGGCCGAGGTCCTGGTCAAGGTCTTCGGCGACGACATGAATGTGCTCAAGACGACCGCCGAAGACATTGCCCGGGTCGTGGGCGGCGTCCGGGGGGCCAAGGACATCCTCGTCGAGCAGATCTCCGGCCAGCCATATCTTTCGATCGCGGTCGACCGGGCGAGGATCGCCCGCTACGGGATCAACGTCCGGGACGTCCTCAACGTCGTCGAGATCGCCGTCGAGGGCAAGCCGGCCAGCCTCGTCTACGAGGAGAACAAGTTCTTCGACATCGCCACCCGCTTCGCCGAGAACCACCGCGATTCGATCGAGAAGCTCAGGGCGATCCTCATCGACGCCCCGGGGGGCTTCCGGGTCCCGCTGGGCGAGCTGGCGTCGGTTGAGGCCGTGGAGGGGCCGGCGCAGATAAGCCGGGAGAACGGCCAGCGCCGCATCGGCGTCGAGATGAACGTCGCCGGCCGCGACATCGGCGGCTTCGTCAAGGAAGCCCGAAACAGAGTCCGGCGGGAGGTCCCGCTGCCCGCAGGCACCTACTTGAGCTGGGGCGGGCAGTTCGAGAACCAGCAGCGAGCCATGGCCCGGCTGATGGTCATTGCGCCCGCGGTCGCCGCCCTCATCTTCTTCCTGCTCCTGGTCACGTTCGACTCGGCCCGGCTGGCCCTCC